>NZ_AP022570.1:2104726-2405402 GCF_010728325.1 Mycolicibacterium poriferae | reverse complement strand
GGTGGCCGGCACCGGACCGATCCCCATCACGTTGGGCGCCACCCCGGCCACCGCCCACGACACCAGCCGCACCAGCGGGGTCAGCCCCAGCTCCGCAGCCTTCTCCGGCGTCGTGACGAGGCACATCGATGCGGCGTCGTTTTGTCCGCTGGAGTTTCCGGCGGTCACCGTCGCCTTCGGATCGCTTTTACCCAGAACGGGTTTGAGCTTGGCGAGCGACTCCGTCGAGGTGTCTGCGCGCGGATGCTCGTCGGTGTCGAACACCTTGTCGCCGGCCCGGGTCGACACGGTCACCGGGATGATGGCCCCGGCGAGCTGCCCGGATTCCTGGGCTGCGACTGCCCGCCGGTGCGACAACACAGCGAGTTCGTCCTGTTCTTCGCGCGTAATGCCGTATTCGCGTCGCAGGTTCTCGGCGGTCTCGAGCATGCCGCCGGGCACCGGATAGTTCCTGCCGCCTGCGGTGGTGCGGCCGCGCGCCAGCGCGTCGTGCACGGTGATGCCCCCACGGGCACCGCCCCAGCGCATGTCGGTGGAGTGGAACACCACGTTGCTCATCGACTCGGCACCGCCGGCGACGACAAGGTCGTTGGCTCCGCTCGCCACCTGCAGACAGGCCTGGATCACCGCCTGAAGTCCCGACCCGCAGCGACGGTCGATCTGCATGCCCGGCACGCTCACCGGCAGTCCAGCGTCCAGTGCGATCACCCGGCCGATCGCCGGTGCTTCCATGCTCGGATAGCAGTGCCCGACGATGACGTCCTCGACGGCATCGGGCGCCACACCCGTGCGCGAGAGCAGACCCTGCAGCGCGGTCACGCCGAGGTCGACGGCCGTGAGGCTCTCGAACATCCCGTGGTAGCGCCCGATCGGAGTTCGGACCGGCTCGCAGATGACCGCGTCCACCGTCACAGGTGCCGCCCGCCGGTGACCTCGAGCACCGTCCCGGTCATGTACGAGGACAGGTCGGAGGCCAGGAACAGCGCCACCTTGGCGACCTCCTCGGGTTCGCCGGCCCGTCCCATCGGCACCTCGGCCACCTTGGAGTCCCAAATCCGTTGCGGCATGGCCTCGGTCATCGCCGAGCGGATCAAGCCCGGTTGGATCGCGTTGACCCGCACGCCGAGGTACGCCAGCTCCTTGGACGCCGCCTTGGTCATGCCGACGATGCCGGCCTTGGCCGCCGAATAGTTGGTCTGCCCGACCATGCCCACCTTGCCCGAGATGGAGGACATGTTCACGATCGCGCCGTGCCCTGCCTCGCGCATCACCGCGGCGGCAGCACGCAGACCGTTCCACGTCCCTTTCAGGTGGACCGCGATGACCTGGTCGAACTGCTCCTCGGTCATCTTGCGCATGGTGGCGTCGCGCGTGATGCCCGCGTTGTTGACCATGATGTCGAGCCCACCGAAACCGTCGACCGCGGCGGCGACGAGAGCCTCGACCTCGGCGGCGCTGGTCACGTCGCACTGCACTGCCCGGGAAACGGACTCGCCACCCAGCTGTTTGGCGGCGATCTGGGTGGCCTCGCCGTTGACGTCACCGAGCACCACACGGGCCCCCTCCGCGACGAAGCACTGGGCGATCGCGAATCCCAGCCCCTGCGCCCCTCCGGTGATCACCGCGGTTTTTCCCGTCAGCAATGACACGTCTTTCACCAACCCTCTGCTCGTCTCCCGACACCGTCGGACGTCATCATATTTCATATACGATATTCGAGATGCCGGCCACCGAGGAGAGCGAACACCGATGACCACCGCCGAAGTCAGCGACGACGACTTCCAGGACATCCTGGGCCAGACTCGGCATTTCGTCCGCACCGCGGTCGTGCCGCGCGAGCAGGAGATCCTGGCCGAGGACCGAGTACCCGACGATCTGCGCGACCAGGCCATGAAGATGGGGCTGTTCGGCTACGCCATCCCGCAGCAGTGGGGCGGTCTGGGCCTGCACATCGGCCAGGACGTCGAA
Organism: Mycolicibacterium poriferae; assembly: GCF_010728325.1. Next base: position 2,403,434 of record NZ_AP022570.1, on the reverse strand, counting down.
CTGGCGATGGAACTCGGTTACACCTGCCTGGCGCTGCGGTCGATGTTCGGCACCAACAACGGCATCGCCGGCCAGGTCCTCGTCGGTTTCGGTACCGACGAGCAGAAGAGTCGGTGGCTGGAACCCATCGCTTCGGGCGAGGTGGTCGCGTCCTTCGCGTTGACCGAACCGGGCGCCGGCTCCAACCCCTCCGGACTGAAGACCAAGGCGATTCGTGACGGTGCGTCGTGGGTGATCGACGGATCCAAGCAGTACATCACCAATGCGCCGGTCGCCGACCTGTTCATCGTGTTCGCCCGCACCCGCCCCGCCGACGACGCCGGACCGGGGATCGCGGTGTTCCTTGTTCCCGCCGACACCCCCGGGGTCGAGGTCGGCGCCAAGGACGCGAAGATGGGCCAGGAGGGCGCCTGGACGGCCGATGTGACCTTCACCGATGTCCGGGTGGGCGATGAGGCGCTGATCGGCGGCAGCGAGGACCACGGTTACCGGGCAGCGATGACCTCGCTGGCACGCGGGCGCATTCACATCGCAGCACTTGCCGTAGGTGCCGCCCAACGCGCCCTCGACGAGTCAGTCGCCTACGCCGCCACGGCGACGCAGGGCGGCACACCGATCGGCAACTTTCAACTGGTGCAGGCGATGTTGGCCGATCAGCAGGCCGGGGTGATGGCCGGCCGGGCGATGGTGCGCGATGCGGCGCGGCTGTGGCTCACCGGTGAGGACCGCCGGATCGCTCCGTCGGCGGCAAAGTTGTTCTGCACGGAAATGGCAGGCGAGGTAGCGGATCTCGCGGTGCAGGTGCACGGCGGCGCCGGATACATGCGGGGTGTTCCCGTCGAACGGATCTACCGTGAGGTACGGCTGCTTCGCCTCTACGAGGGCACCAGCGAGATCCAGCGGCTCATCGTCGGATCCAACCTCGTCAAGGCGGCGCAGCGAGACGCCCGGTGAACCGGCGCCCGGAGGACCGGGTCGCGTTCGTCACCGGTGCCGCCCGGGCCGCGGGAACAGCGTCCACCCCGGCCCGGTGATCACCGCACTACTGAGTGGCGACGACCCTGTGCAGGAACGCGATCTGGTCGACGACGGCCTTGTCGAACCAGTCGTGGCCGGGCCACACGTCGAAATGATCGCAGGGATAGTGATGGACCTGCGCTCGGCCGTGTGCCGCGGTAGCAGCCACGGCGTCGGCGGGGACGTAGGAGTCGAAATCTGCGATCTGTACCAGCAGCGGACAGCGTAACCGCTTGGCCGCAGCCGCCGTTCGGACACCGAGCACCTCGAGTCCCACCGAGCAGTCGATTTCGTTGCGCCACGAGGGGCCGGCCATCGCACGGTAGCTCTCGTCGGCTCCTTCCAACGCCAGCGCCCCGCCCCCACCCACGGGTGACACCAGCGGCATCATGGTCGGCGCGCCACCTCGGGCGACCGACACCCTGCTCCGGATCCCGGTCAGGGTCCAGCGCAGGGAGGTGGTCAGATCGCGCGACGTCATCGCCGCTCGGCTGACCGCCATCCCGCTGGTCAGCGGAGTCAGCGCGATGACCGCGCCGACGTCGCCCCGCTCGGCCGCCACGCGCAGCACGTGTCCGCCGGAGAACGACACGCCCCACAACACCACCCTGCCGGGGTCCACCCCGGGCAGCGCGGCGGCTGCATCGACGGCGGCGTGATAGTCCGCGATCTGGCGACGAACCGACAGCGACTGCCGGGGCAGGCCCTGCGAGGCGCCGAAGCCCCGGTAGTCGAAGGCCAGCACATCCGCTCCCGCCTCGGCGATCCGTTCGGCGAACGGCGCGAGGCCGGAATCCTTCGTGCCGCCGAAACCGTGCGCCATGACGACCACCGGCCTGCGGGCGGAACCTCCGTTGCCGGCGAAATGCCATGCGCTGCAGACGTCGCCGCCGCTGACGAAGTCGACCTCGACCGGGGTCATGACGCGACCCGGTCGAGCCGCCGGGCGCGCTCCCGTCCGGCTGGGATCTCGCGACAACGCAGATCGTGCTCGTAGACGAAGTAGTCGACCTGCTGGGTGTGGCGCGGCCGGTCTGTGCAGTGTCCGGCATGCAGTTGCTGGTCGGCGTTGATCACCCGCTCCATCTCGTCGGCCGCGGGCAACGCGTACTGCCCGACGGCGTAGGCGGCGAGCAATCGCGCCTGGCACTCGACGAACGGGAACAGCGTCGGGACCGCTTGCGCGAAGCCCATGAACACCAAATTATCCAAACCCGGCTTGAACATCCGCTTGTAGAGCCGCAGCTGGTTGCCGGGCGCGCTGACGAACTTCGGGTCGAAGAACGGAAAGGTGATGTTGTAACCGGTGGCGTAGATGATGACGTCGAACACGCCGCTGGTCCCGTCGACGAAGTGCACGGTGTCGCCGTCCAGGCGAGCGACGTTCGGCTTGGGCACCACGTCGCCCGAACCGAGCCGCAACGGTAGTTCGACCGACTGCGTCGGATGTGCCTCGAACAGCTTGTGATCGGCCGGCGGCAGCCCGTACATCGTCGGGTCGGTGCCCAACAGCGGAGCGATCAGCTGTACCGCCTTGCGCTGCCAGGACAGCGGAAGGTGCGGCGAGGTCCGGAACAACGTGTCGCCGGGACGGCCCGCGATGTACTTGGGCACGATCCACGCGCTGGATCTCGTCGACAGCGTGACGTGGTTGCCCAGCGCCTTCGACGACAGTTCGACGGTGATGTCGGCGGCGCTGTTGCCGATGCCGACCACCAGGATCCGTTTTCCGCGCAGGTCCAGCGGCGCCGTCGGGTCGACGTAGGAATGGGAATGCATCGACTCGCCGGCGAAGGTACCCGGGAAGTCGGGCAGCCGCGGGTCCCAGTGATGCCCGTTGGCGACGACCAGCAGGTCGAAGTCGCGCTGCGCGCCCGCCTGGTCGATCAGGCGCCACCCGCCGTCGGTATCGGGTTCGGCGTGCACGACACCGTTTTCGAACTCGATGTGGTCGGACAGCCCGAAGGCCTCGGCGTAGTCGTCGAGGTAGGCCTTGATCTGCGTGTGATGCGGAAACGACGGGTAATGCTCGGGCATCGGAAAGTCCTTGAACGACAGGCGATCCTTCGAGGTATCGATGTGCAGCGACCGGTAGGCACTGCTGTGCCCGTTGGGATTCGCGAACGCCCAGTTCCCCCCGATGCGGTCGGAGGTCTCGAATGTGGTGTAGGAGACGCCGTAATCCTTGAGCATCTTGCCGGCCGTCAGACCGCTGATCCCCGCGCCGATCACGGCGACCTGCTGGTGTGCCTTATCCACCGTCGCTCCTCACGTCGTCACGCAATCTACGAGCGTTTTTGACGTACGTCAACGGTTACTGACACATGTCGGAGGTGCTCAGCCCAGGAAGCGCACGATCGACTCCGCGACGGCAGCGGGCTTGTCGGCACCCTCGATCTCGACGGTCGTGTTCAGCGTTGCCTGCACGGCATTGTCGAGTTGGGCGACCGAGGCGATCACCGCGCGGGCGCGCAGCCTGGCTCCGACTCGCACCGGAGTGATGAACCGGACCTTGTTGTAGCCGTAGTTGATGGCCATCGCGATGTTGTCGACGGTGTACAGCTGATGCGTGAAGTAGGGCAGTAGCGACAGCGTCAACAATCCGTGCGCGATCGTCCCGCCGAAGGGGCCGCTGGCGGCCCGCTCCGGATCGACGTGAATCCACTGATGATCCTCGGTGGCGTCGGCGAAGAGGTCGACGCGATCCTGGGTGATCTCCAACCATTCGGTGGGCCCGAGTTCGGCACCCTCTGCGGCAACCAACTCCGATAGTCCGTTGAACTTCTGCACGGGGTCTCCTTCGACGTCGGAACGGGGACGAGCACGGCCGGCGCGCGTGCGCCGTTACACAGTGCCACAGCCCCGCGCCGCCCCCGCGGCATCGGCCCCGTCGGCCTTGCCGACGCATCGGCCCCGTCGGCTCTGCCGACGCATCGGCCCCGTCGGCCCTGCCGACACATCAGCCCAGTCGGCCCTGCCGACACATCAGCCCCGCCGGCTCCGACGACACCCGCGACGTGTCCCCGGCGTCGCCAGGTGTCCACCTCGTCGGCGCGTGGTTGCCCGACACAAACCAGCGAACGCATTACCGGACAAGTCGTCGCGCCGCACGCGCGGACATGATCAACCCGCGGCGCGGCCGACGTTTCGGAATAACGGCGTCGGGCAGCGAAGTTAGCGTCGCTTTACATCTATTTGCAGATAACGCTGCCAAAAGGTGAATCATCGTGGCAGCCGGGTTCGCTGAAATGGAATTGTAGCGCCTCAACCAGTTCACACTGCAAATAAAGAGGTTGCCAAAGTTGGCGTTCGGGTACAGCTCTACCAGGATCTTGGATAACCAGCAGTCGCGGCCCTGGAAAATCTAGTCACACTAGCTGGAATTTGCGGCGCAAGGCGACATACTTATCCTGCCGTATTCAAACAAAACCGGTTACTCATGGCCAGTCATCGACGACTCGGCTTTGATGCGCCGGTCACTCAAGACGGGAAAAACATGCCGAATACCGTTCTTCAAGTAGCTGATCGCCCCCTCGGTCAGGCCGTGGCCACCCACAGTTGGTGGGACGCCGACGCCGATTGCACGTTGGTGATGTCACATCCGTCCGCTGATCCCGAACTCTGGCACGAATACCTGCGCGGCGCCGATCGAAGCTACCGCAAGCACGGTGTGCAGAGCGCCTTGGACATCGAGGAGATCAGCGACGGACACGACACCGCGCTGTTCTGGGCCGCTCTCGACCGAACCGGGCGGGTGATCGGCGGTGTTCGTGCGATCGGCCCTCTCACCGGGGCCGACGATTCCCATGCCGTCGTCGAATGGGCGGGGCAGCCGGGCCTGGCCTCGGTGCGCAAGATGATCGACGACCGCGTGCCGTTCGGGGTGCTCGAGATGAAGACGGCATTCGTCACCGACGACGCGGACAAGAGCCGACGTGTCACCCGCGTGCTCGCGCGGACCGCCTTTCATGCCATGGCAGCGCTGGAACTGCAGTTCTGCATGGCCACATCGGCGGCCCACGTACTCGACAAGTGGCGCTCCTCCGGTGGGGTGGTCGCCTCCATTCCGGCCACGCCGTACCCCGACTCGCGCTACCAGACCAAGATGATGTGGTGGGACCGCAACACCTTCATCCGACACGCCGAACCCACGCAGGTCTCGAAGATCATCACCGAGGTCCTGGACCTCCAACGGGCGTGGCCTGCAGAACACGCACTCGCCGCGGTGCATGATGATGCGTTGTGACGTCTGAGCCTTCTGCTACGCATGGGACCGATACTGCTGGATTCCACGAGCGGCATCGCGATGCGCACAGCGCCGTGGTCCTCGACCCCACCCTGCCCGACGACGCCGCTCTGATCGACTCCCTGCGCAGCGATCCCACCGTCACCGTCGTCGACACCGGGGCCGAGCAGGCACGGACGCTGGCGGAGCTGCTGCCGACACCGGGGCCGGAGTTCACCGACGAACCCCGGCGCTGGGCGTACTACCCGTGGCGGCGGACGCTCGTCGCCGTCCTGGGCCCCCGCGCCTATCTGCGGACCCGAACCGACCGCAACCGCGACCTGATCACCATCGCGGAGCAACAGCACCTGTGCTCACTGCGGATCGGAATCATCGGGCTCAGCGTCGGACATGCCGTCGCCCACACGCTGGCGATGCAGGGATTGTGCGGGGAGCTGCGACTGGCCGACTTCGACGCGCTGGAGTTGTCGAACCTCAACCGCGTGCCGGCAACGGTCTTCGACCTCGGCGTCAACAAAGCCGCGGTGGCAGCTCGCAGGGTCGCCGAGATCGACCCGTATCTCGCTGTGCGCGTGGATGATCGCGGCGTGACCACAGACACCGTCGACGAATTCCTCGAGGGGCTCGACGTCGTGGTCGAGGAGTGCGACTCCCTCGATGTCAAGGCGTTGGTCCGGGAAGCCGCGCGCCGGCACCGATTGCCGGTGGTGATGGCCACCAGCGACCGCGGTCTGGTCGACGTCGAACGCTTCGACACCGAACCCGACCGACCCGTGTTCCACGGGCTGCTCGGGGGACTCGACGCCGCCACCCTGGCCGGGCTGGACAACAAGGACAAGGTCCCACACGTGCTGCGGATCATCGAGGGCGCGAGTCTGTCACCCCGGGCCGCAGCATCGCTGGTCGAGGTCGGCCAGACGCTGGCGACGTGGCCGCAGCTCGCCGGCGACGTGCTGATCGGGGCATCCGCGGTCGCCGAGGCGGTCCGCAGAATCGGTCTGGGTGAGCGCCTTCCGTCCGGACGGGTACGTGTGGACATGTCGACCTTCATGGCGGAGCTGGTCGATCCCCGCAACAGAACAGCCGCGCCGGCCGAGGCGCACGACCCGGCCCCCGCGCGCGCCCGCGACGCGGTTCACGCGGTGGCGCTGGCCGCCAATCAGGCCCCGTCGGGGGGCAACGCGCAGCCGTGGCGCATCGAGACCGGCGCCGGGACAGTCGCGATCCACCTCACCCCCGAGCGCACCACCCTGATGGACGTCAACCTTCGCGGCAGCGCCGTCGCCGTCGGCGCCGCGAGCTTCAATGCCCGCGTGGCCGCCGCCGCTCACGGTGTCCTCGGCGACGTGCACCTCACCGAACATCAGACCGCCTCACCGCTCACCGCGGTGATCGACCTGGACGGTGCCGGCGCCGACCCGGACCTCGCCGCGCTGTACCCGCTCCTCGAGAGCCGGGAGACCAACCGGCACCGGGGCACCCCAACGCCCTTGACCGACACCATCACCGAAGCGCTCGGCAACGCCGCACACCGGGAAGGTGCCCGCCTGGTGTTGCTGACCGATCGCACCGACCTGGACGCCGCGGGCGAGGTGCTGTCCGGCGCCGACCGCATCCGCTACCTGACGACCCGGCTGCACCGCGAGATGACCTCCGAATTGCGTTGGCCCGGCGATGAATCCCCCGACACCGGCATTGATGTGCGCAGTCTCGAACTGAGTCCAGCCGATTTCGCGACGCTCGACATCCTCAGGCGCACCGAGGTCATGGCGCTGTTGGCATCCTGGGGAGTCGGTTCCAGGCTCGGCTCCGACACCCGGGACCGGATAGTGAACAGCTCGTCACTGGCGGTGATCATCGGCAGCGATCCGTCCCTGACCGGCTACGCGCACGGCGGAGCGGCGGCCGAAGCGGTCTGGTTGACCGCTCAACGCCACGGCCTGGCGGTCCAACCTGTCTCCCCCGTCTTCCTCTACGCACACGACGATGCCGACCTGCACGGTCTTTCACCGGAATTCGCCGGCCAACTGGCCGAGTTGCAGGACCGGTTTCGTCACTTGACGAGTGTGGCCGACGGGGAAACCCAGATCCTGGCCCTGCGACTCGTCACCGCACCACCCGCCTCGGTCCGTAGCCGCAGGCGACCGCTCGTTCACACGGCACCGGGCTTATCCTGACTGCACAATGTCCATGAACGGCACACCGCGCAGCCTCGACCTGATGGTCAAATCGGTGGCGACCCAGTTGATGGCCGCCACTGCGACCACTTCCGTCGAAGTCAGCCAACGTGTGCTGGCCGATCTGGTGTCCTACCTCGGCGTCGACGTCAGCTTCCTTCGCTACAACGACCACAAGATCAGGGCCTCCAGACTGATCGCCGAGTGGCCGATCCGGCCGAACATTCCTGACCCCGACCCGCTGGAGATCGTCTACTTCGCCGACGCCGACCCGGTGTTCGCAGTGTCGGAAAACGCCAAGAAGCCGGTGGTGCTGCGTCCAGAACCAGCCACCGATGACTACCAGCGGCGGATCGAGGAGAGCCGCGCGGTGCCCGCGACGTCGATGGCCGCCGCACCCCTGCTGTCGGGCAATGTCACCACCGGGGCCCTCGGGTTCATCAAGTTCGGCGACCGGGAGTGGAGCACCGACGAACTCAACGCACTGGAGACGATCGCGTCGCTGTTCGCCCAGGTTCAGGCCCGGGTGCTGGCCGAAGAACGGCTTCGTTACCTCGCCGAACACGACGACCTGACCGGTCTGCACAACCGGCGCGCCCTGCTGTCGCACCTGGACGAACGACTTGCGGCCGGCCGGCCTGGTCCGGTCTCGACGCTGTTCTTCGACCTGGACCGGCTCAAGGCGATCAACGACTACCTCGGGCACACCGCGGGCGACTGGTTCATCCGCGTGCTGGCCGAGCGCCTGCGCCGATCCGGCGACGGGGAGAACCTGATCGCCCGGTTGGGCGGCGACGAATTCGTCGTGGTTCCCCGCGCGGCAATGGACGAAGCCGCCGCCACCGCACTGGCTCATCAGCTGCAGTCCGCACTGCGCGAACAGGTCTCGATCGACGGCGAGGTACTCACCCGCACCGTGAGTATCGGTGTGGCACAGGGCACACCGGGTGTCGATACGACTTCGGACCTGCTGCGTCGCGCCGACCAGGCGGTCCTGACCGCCAAGAACTCCGGCGGCAACAAGGTCGCGGTGTTCACCGACGACATGGCGATGAAGAACGAGTTCCGCAACGACATCGAGTTGCACCTGCAGAACGTGATCGAAAGCGGAGCGCTGTTACTGCACTACCTTCCCGAGGTCGACATGCGCACCGGCGAGATCCTGGCCGCCGAAGCTCTCGTGCGTTGGCAGCACCCCACCCGTGGGTTGCTGGGACCCGATGCGTTCATCGGTGTCGCCGAATCCATCAATCTCGCCGGTGAACTCGGCCGGTGGGTGATGCGTTCGGCGTGTGCGGATTTCGCGGCGTGGCAGTCGCGTGGGCTCGGGGAGAACATCGTCATGCGCATCAACGTCTCTCCGGTGCAATTGGTGATCGACGGCTTCGTGGAATCGGTGGCCGGCATCCTCGAAGAGTTCGGTCTCGCCCGGGGATCGGTCTGTCTGGAGATCACCGAGAACGTCGTGGTCCAGGACATCGAAACCACGCGGATCACGCTGGCAGCACTGAAGGCCGCCGGTGTCCAGATTGCCATCGACGACTTCGGAACCGGGTACAGCGCCTTCTCTCATCTGAAGTCACTGCCGGTGGACACGCTCAAGATCGACCGCGGTTTCGTCCGCGAACTAGGTTCTGATCCCGGCGATCTCGCCATCGTGCGCGCGATCATCGCCTTGGCCGAAGCGTTCGGGTTGGAGTTGGTGGCCGAAGGCGTCGAAACCGAAGCCGCTGCGCTGACGCTGCTGCGCCACGGCTGCCATCGCGCGCAGGGGTTCCTGCTCTCGCGCCCGATCGCGGGTGCAGCGCTGGAATCGCTGCTGTCCAAAGGCCGTCTGGCAATCAAGTTCTCCGCCTGAGCGCCGGGGTCACGCTCCGCAAGGCCGTGCGGAGCCGCTGAGCTGCACGCAGGCTCCGGCCGCCGCAGCGACCGCCGGGTCTGCGGTCAGCAGCTCCACGCGGCCGAAGCGGCTGGCGAGGCGACCGACCAGGGCCACCCGCACCTCCGCACCCTGCGGCAGCGGCGGTGTCACGAGCGGTCCGACCGCACGGCACAGCAGGACACCGTGCCGGGCCCGAACCGTCAGGGCCCCTCCCTCGGTGTCGAACTCCGCACCGACGACGACCCCGTCGTCGAAGATCAGCCGCTGAAGAACGGTGGACCGGTCGACGGATACGCCTGCGTCCTCGGCTGCGGCTGTGAGCCAGGTCAGGACTGAACCACCGACATCATCGACATCGGGTGACATCGCACCGATCTCGCTGACCGCCAGCCGACCGCCGTCGTCGGATTGCCACGCCGCGGTATCCCAGCCGGTGACTCGGGTGTAGAGGTATCCGGTGCGCGCGGGGATGCACTGCATCGCCCAGTCGCGCAGATGAGCACCGTCGAAGGTGTCGATCCGGCGTTTCCTGCCCTCGTCTGCAGTCGGGAGCGCACTCGCGAGTCGAACCGGCAGATCGACCGACGGGCGGGGCAACGACTCGAGCTCGATGTCGGCGGTCAACTCGTGCAGGAAGGTGGCGGTCGGGTCATCGAGCTGTGGCGCTTCGAACCAGTCGGTTTCGGACGCGGGCAAGTCTGCGCTGGCCAGCATCACCGCGCCACCGGCCCGCGCGGCGGCGATGGCGGTGGCCAGACCGCCGGGAGCTGTGTCGGTGCAGATGACATCGACCTCGTCGTCCCAACCGAACTCGTCGTCTACGGTTATGTGCCTCATATTTGCCACTCATCGCCCCTCCGTGAACACGACCACCGCTACCTCCGGCGATGAGCAAACAAGCGATCGCACCAATGCGGGGTCGCCACAGCCGTGATGGGTAATGAGGGGATTTGCCATCACGGACTGTGGCAACACGAACAACCTACCACCGCACACCGCAGATCAGTCCGCGCCGTGATGGGGGCCGGCGCCCGCGCGGGGCGGCACCATGGGGCGGTCCACAGCCGCGCGCGGGTCCGCGCCGTGGGGCCGCCGAGAGCCACGCGCGGGTCGGCACCGTGAGAAGGTCCAGAGCCGCCGAGAATCCGGTCGCGACTCACCCGAATTCAGCGACCTAACTAACTAGGTTTACTCTGTCGGGGAGCCCGCACACGAAAAGGGGAATCGATGGATCTGGAGTGGTCGGCCACCGATCTCGCGTTCCGCGACGAGGTGCGCACCTTTCTCGCCGAGAAGCTCACGCCGGAGCTTCGACGCGCTGGCCAGCTGATGACGAGCGTGTACGCCGACCACGACGCCAGCATGGAGTGGCAACGCATCCTGCACGAACGGGGCTGGGCCGCACCGGCCTGGCCGGTCGCTCACGGCGGTTGCGACTGGAGCCTGACCCAGCACTACATTTTCAGCAGGGAGTCGCAGCTCGCGGGGGCACCGTCGCTGTCCCCGATGGGTATCCGGATGGTGGCCCACGCGATCATCAAGTTCGGCACCGACGAACAGAAGGACTATTTCCTGCCCCGCATCCTCACGGGTGAGGTGTTCTTCTGTCAGGGCTACTCCGAACCAGAGGCCGGGTCGGACCTGGCGGCGTTGTCGATGGCCGCCCGCGACGACGGTGACCACCTGGTCTGCACCGGCAGCAAGATCTGGACCACCCATGCGCGGGAAGCCAATTGGATGTTCGCGCTCGTGCGCACCAGCCGCAGCGACAAGAAGCAACGTGGTATCACCTTCGTGCTCATCGACATGTCCGCTCCTGGGATCGAGATTCGTCCTCTGGTGATGACGTCCGGCGAAGAAGTCCAGAACCAGGTGTTCTTCGACGACGTGCGGGTGCCCAAGGCCAACGTCATCGGCGACATCGATGACGGTTGGACGGTGGCGAAATACCTGCTCGAGTTCGAGCGCGGTGGCGGCGCGACGGCCCCGGCACTGCAGGTGATGGCTGAGGACATCGCGACGGTGTCGGCCCAGCAACCAGGCCCGAGCGGCGGGCGGCTTCTCGATGACCCCGCCTTCGCACACAAGCTGGCCGAGCTGCGGATCCGTACCGAGGTGCTCGAAATCCTCGAATACCAGGTGCTTGCCGTGGTCGCCGCGGGCGGAAACCCCGGCGCCAAGTCGTCGATGCTCAAGGTGCTGTCCACTGAACTGAGCCAGGCGCTCACCGAGCTCGCGATGGAGGCCGCCGGCCCACGGGGGCGCGTCTACCAACCACACGCGACATACCCGGGCGGCCCGATCGCCGACTTCACGCCCCCGCAGCACGACTACGTCAGCGGTGAACCCTGGCAAGCCGTCGCTCCCCTGCGGTACTTCAACGACCGCGCCGGCTCGATCTACGCCGGCAGCAACGAGATTCAGCGCAACATCCTGGCGAAAGCAGCATTGGGGCTTTAGATGGATTTCACACTCAACGACGAACAGGAACTGCTTCGCAACGGGCTGACCCGGTTCCTGGCCACGCGCTACGACCTGGAGAAGAGCCGCGCGGCCGCCAAGACGGGCCTGGGCTGGCAGCCCGACATCTGGCGGGCGTTCGCCGAGGAGCTGGGCATCCTGGGCGCTGCGTTGCCCGAGGAGTACGGCGGCATCGGCGGTGGCCCCGTCGAGATGATGCTCATCGCCGAGGCTTTGGGCCACGCGCTCGTGATCGAACCGTACGTCGACACCGCCGTCGTCGCGGCCGGCCTGCTGCGGCGCGCCGGCGGGGACGCCGCCGCCGAGTTGGTGGAGAAGATCGCCTCGGGCACCGCGATCGTCACGGTCGCTGCCACAGAGCCGACCTCGGGCGAGAACTGGCGTGACGTGACGACCGTGGCCGAGCGCGACGGAGACGACTGGGTGCTGCGTGGGACCAAGATCGTCTCAGCGAGCACCCCGCTGGCCAGCCATGTGCTGGTGACAGCGCGGACCTCCGGTGCCCGCACCGACGCCGACGGGATATCGCTCTTCCTGGTCGAGGTCGGGTCGTCGACGCCGGGATTGACCCTGCACCACTACCGCACCGTCGATGACCGGCGCGCCTCCGACATCGCTTTGGAGGGTGTCCGTCTGCCTTCCGACGCCCTTGTCGGCGGGGCGGGAGTCGCCTGGCCCTGGCTGACCCGAGCCCGCGACGAGGGCGCGGCGGCGGTGTGCGCCGAGGCAGTCGGGTGCATGCGCAAGGTTCTCGCCGACACCGTCGAGTACTGCAAGCAACGCCAGCAGTTCGGGCAGCCGATCGGCGGCTTCCAAGTGCTCCAGCACCGCATGGTGGACATGTACATGCACGTGGAGCAGGCCGCCGCGGCAGCGTTGCTCGCCATCCTCAAGCTGGACGCCGATGAGGTGACCCGGGCTCGCGCGGTGTCGGCGGCGAAGGTGACCGTCGGCCGGGCCGCGCAGTTCGTCGGCCAGCAGGCCGTTCAGCTGCACGGCGGAATGGGCATGACCGAGGAGCTCGCGATCGGGCACTACTTCAAGCGGTTGACCGCGCTGCAGTTCGAGTTCGGCTCGACCGACCACCACGTCAGCCGCTACGCCCAGGCGTCCGTAGCCGGGTGACCGTCCCCCGCGTACGGCCGCGCTGCCGCCTCAGGAGCGTCTGGCGACGATGACGGGGATGCGGGCGGACTGCACCACCTGTGAGCCCACCGAACCGAGCAGCATGCCGGCGAAGCCACCGCGACCATGGCTGCCGACCACCAGCAGCTGGGCATGCTCGGCTTCCTCGAGCAACGCGTGGGCAGGCCGGTCCGGACGCAGCACTCGCCGGATCGACACGTCGGGGTAGCGCTCGCGGTAACCCGCCAGCCGCTCGGACAACAGACAGTCCTCTTCGGGCTGGATCTCCGACCAACCCTCGTCGGGCAGTTCGTAACCGGCGTCGCTCCAGGTGTGCACGGCAACGAGGTCGACACCGCGACGGGACGCCTCGTCGAAGGCGATGGCGGTGGCATGCTCGGACGCCGGTGAGCCGTCGATGCCGACCACGACGGGCGCCTGGGCGGGGTGCGGGATCAGCGGGTCCTCATCGTGGATCACCGCGACCGGGCAGTGCGCATGCTGGGTCAGCCCGGCGCTGACCGAACCGAGCAGCAGCCGCCCGACCTTGCCGATCCCCCGTCGGCCGACGACGATCATCTCGGCGTCTTTGGTCAGATCGGTCAGCGCCGCGGTCGGCTGACCCGAGAGCACTTTCTGGTTGACGCAGAACAATTCGGCGCCCACCGTGGCGGCCTCCACGACATTGAGGGCGTCGCGCAGGATGTCGCGCGCGGCGTTCTTCTCGTCCTCGAAGTACTCCGCAGGCAGCGGGGCCTGGATCCAGGACTGCATGGCAGCACCGGGCAGCACGTGCGCCAGCGTCAGCGGGACCCGCCGCATCGCGGCATCGCGGGCGGCCCAGTCGACGGCAACCCTCGACTCGGGAGATCCATCGACGGCGACGACGATGCCCAGGGGGGCCGATTGATTGGATGTCGTCGGTTGCTCGGACATCGTCGTGTGCTCCTCACCTCGCGTCGGCGGCTTCATCACCGCATCCGATTCCACGCTACCGCCGCGCGCGGCACCGGCGAGGGGTCCACGGTCCTGCTGCGCAGGGACGAAAGTCCCGCGCTCACTCGTCTCGATGGCGCGTGCTCAGGCGTCTCGGCGACGCAACTGCACCACCAGCGGGCGATGATCGGAGATCGGTTGCCGAGGTGCCGCCCAGCTGACGGTGACGAGGTCCGGATCGTCGGTCAGGACGTGGTCGAGCTGCGTGGTCGGCGCCTCGGCCGGAAAGGTGGGCGCCGAGGCCAGTGACCGCAGCCCCGCCCAGCGTTGCGCGGAGTCGACACCCATGTTCAGATCGCCCGTCACCAGGTGCGGACCCGGCAGCGCCCGCACGTCAAGCATCAGCCGGCGCAGCTGGTGACGGTTCCACCCCGGCACGAACGACAGGTGCGTGTTGACCACCGAGAGGGGGCCGACCGGGGTGTCGAGCAGACCGATCACCGCCGCTCGAGGTTCCTCGTCGACGACCTGCACCCGCCCCGGCGCACCGAGATACATCGGGAAACGGAACGGGATCCGGGGCAGCCGAACCACCTGCCAGTTCAGCGCGGGGTACCGCGACAGCAGCGCGACGCCGTAAGCGGCCGTACCGGGTTGTTCCTCGCCGGTGGCGGCGATCCACGTCGCGCCCGGGGTGCCCGCGATCGCCGCGACGAACTGGTGGCTGCGCGCTCCCATGGCCTCGGCGGCGAGTGCGGTGAGGTCGGCCATCCCCGACCGCGGCTGCACGGCGTCGACCTCCTGCAGCGCCAGGATGTCGGCATCCAGGTCCGCCACACACTGCGCGAATCGCCCCAGATCGACGTCCTCGCCAGGGGTTCGTCCGTGCAGGATGTTGAACGTCACCAGCTTCATGGGTATGTCCTACCCATCTTGCCCATGCTGCAGTCGACCACTGGCGGTGTCCACGTGTCCAGGCCTGATGACTCGCTTCGCGAGGTGCCCGATGACTCGCTTCGCGAGGTGCCCGATGCTTCGCTTCGCGAGGTGCCCGATGACTCGCTTCGCGAGGTGCCCGATGACTCGCATCACCAGGTGACCCACGACACGCACACGGCATCTCACGACGAGCTGCGCGACGCGTTGCGGCGCGTCGCGTCGACGTTCACCTCGCAGGGCATTCCGTTCGCGTTGGCCGGCAGCTATGCCCTCTGGTCCTTCGGGGCGCCCGAACCCTCCCACGATGTGGACTTCGTCGTCGCCGAACAGGACGTCGACGCAGCAGTGGCGGTGTTGACCGCAGCGAGTTTCGACGTCCGTCGTCCGCCCGAAGGCTGGCTGTTCAAGGTCGCGCCCACCGCGGCGGGACCCGACCTCGTCGACGTCCTGCATCGGATCAACCACGTGCCGGTCGACCGCGCCCTGCTCGATCGGGCGCTGACCCGGGACGTGCTCGCAGTGTCGATGCCCGTGCTTCCGCCCACCGAGATCGTCATCCAGAAGCTGCGCGCCCTGCATGAGCACCACTGCGATCTCGCTCCGCTGCTGCCCGTGCTGCGGGCGGTGCGCGAGCAACTCGACTGGGCCGCCTTGCGCGAGCAGACCGCTGACAACCCGTTCGCCGAGGCAGTGCTACTGGTGTGCAGGCGCCTCGGACTCGATGGCTCCCGCTGAGGTCAGTCCACCGCCGTCGGCGCGTCGGCGACGTCGACCAGCCGCACCTCGGGGCGCGCCGGCACCGCGTCGGCGAGGAACCAGCGAAACGCCAGGTTCCCGCGCGGATAGTCCAGCGTGGTCAGCGAATTGGGATGCGTTGTGCTGCCGCGGGATACCACGATCGTCACCGAACCGTCGCTGTTGGGTGCTGCGGTGAAGCCGTTGACCGAACTGCGCGCGTCGGTCACCCCGGGCACCGCCATGAACTGGTTCCAGATCACCATGTTCCAGAACCTGCAGTTCGGCGGTCGGTGAGTGATGACCAACGCCTCGTTCTCGGCGAGATCGAAACTGCCGTAGGAGTAGCAGGCATCACGCGCCGACCAGCCGAAGTTGGCGTCGGGGACCTGATAGGGCTCGGCGAAATCGTTGACAGTCAGGGACGTTTCGTGTCCGAGTTGGTGCGAGTCGGAGTTTCGGACGCCTACCGCGAGCGGCACGATCGCGAACATCGTGCGCAACCAGGCCGCGCTGGCCCGCAGCGCCGCCGCGGTCTCGGCCGAGCTGTGCCGAAACGGCGCGGGCGGATCCAGCGCCTCGATCGACCACGAGACCGCGCGACCGGTGAGCGGGTCGGCCTGGTAGTCGCGGGTCATCAGCACCGCGGCGTCGGGTTGCGGGCCGAACTCGAAGGTGAAGTTGCCGTCGGAGTCGATGACCAGGTCGTCGTCGCGGAGGATCGTGACGATGCGGTCCGACCATGCGCCGGGAGACGGTTCGTTGTAGGCGGTCATCGAGAAGTACACGCTGTCACCGCGATTGCCCGAGATGCGGTAGCGCCGGGTGGGGTCGATCGGGCACATGTAGTAGATGGCGTCGGTGTTGTCCCCGCCCCAGCGGCGGTCCGGCCGGAACGGCGAGTTGAGCTCCAGCCACCTCGGCCGGGTGGGATCGGCGAACAGGTAGGTGTCGAATGCCACGCCGAGAGTGGTGGCGATCATGCGATATCCGTCCGCCACGTGACGGTCGTCGCGCACGGCTTTGGGTCCTGTCATGAACGAATCGTCGAGTCCGCGAAGGGTGTCGAGGAGTTCTCGCCAGGCGACAGTGACCTCGCCGGCGGAGCCGGCGTCGGCGTCGGTGCTCATGGGCTGATTCCTTTGGTGATCAGGCGGGCGGTGCGTTCGGTCCATGTCTCGTCGAGAAGTGCGCCGCGGGTCAGCAGGGCCAGGAAGGTCATCCCGGCGACCGCCTCGGCCAGGTCCGCGGCGGTTATGCCCGGACGGATGTCACCGCGCTGCGCGGCCGCATCGACGTAGTCGGTGAGGGCGCCGACGAGGACGTCACCGAACCGTTCGAGCAGGGCGGTGTGCAGCGTCGGGTCCGAGGCCATCTCACCGACCAGGCCCGGCAGCGCGGCCAGTGCCGCCGGGGTGCTGAGCACCATCAGGGTCCGACGCAGCATCTCCCGGACGTCACCTTCGAGTGATCCGGTGTCGGGCAGTTCGGTGGTCGCGGTGCGCGGAAACACCGCTTCGTGCACCAGATGCGCCTTGCCGCGCCAGCGCCGGTAGATCGCAGGCTTGCTGGTACCGGCACGGGCGGCGATGGTGTCCACAGACAGATCGGCGTAGGAGCATTCGGCGAGCAACTCGACGGTGGCCCTCAGCACAGCGTCGCCGATTCCGCGGTCCCGGGGACGCCCAATCTCTGTCGTCATTACGAAACTGACAGTAACATAAGTCGGTGTGACCGACGCCACAGACATCGCCGTCCCGCTCGACGACCTCGCCGCACCGCGCTACACACCGCAGGCTCAACAGCTCCGCGAGATGATGGCCATGCTGGCGCCCGACTGCCCCCTAGACACCGAAGTGATGCATCGGCGGGCACGTGAGGCCACCGGGCTGACCGACTTCGGCCCCGACGACTACCGCGAGCGGCTCGAGCGTTATGTCGCCGAACTCAACGAGATCGACATGCACCCCGCGGGAATCGTGAACTTCCACATGCAGCTGCTCCAGTGCCTCAAGAACCGGTTGCTGCTGACCGATCTGGTCAGCCGCCATCCGCAGATCCACGACATCGATCTACAGCCGCCGGTCATCATTGCGGGATTGCCCCGGTCGGGGACCACTCACCTGCACAACATGCTCGCCGCGGCGCCCACGTTTCGCAGCCTCCCCTACTGGGAGAGTGTCGAACCGTTTCCGCTGCGGGCCGAAGCAGACCTGGATCCGGATCCGCGGATCGCGCGGATGGACGTCGCAGTGCAGACGATGAACACACTGATGCCGAATTTCGCGCTGATGCATGAGATGACGACCGAGCATGCGCACGAGGAAATTCAGCTGTTGGCCAACGATTTCTCGACGATGTTGATGGAAACGCTGGCCCATGTTCCCCGATGGACCGAGTACTACTGGAGCCACGACCAGACCACGTCCTACGAATACCTGGTCGTACAACTCAAGGCGTTGCAGTTCCTCCGCGGCGGACGGCGGTGGGTACTCAAGTCGCCCCAGCATCTCGGCCAGCTGCCGGTCATCGAGCGAGTCATGCCGGGGGCCGTGGTCGCCTTCACCCACCGCGATCCCGTGCCGGTGGCGCTGTCGATGATCACGATGATCACCTACTCGGCGCGCATGTACACCGACGCCGTCAACGTCGAGGAGATCGCCGCGGCGTGGGTGGATCGACTCGAACGGCTTCTCGACAAGTGCGTCCGGGATCGCGACGCCGTTCCCGAGCAGCGCTCGCTGGACGTGCGGTTCGACGACTTCATGGCCGACGAGATGGGCACCATGGAGAGGCTGTACGACGTTTCTGCCGAGCCGCTGACCGACGCGGCCCGCTCGGCGATCTCCTCCTATCTGGCCGGTCACCGCAGGGGCAGGCACGGCCGGGTCGAGACGTCAGCGCAGATGTTCGGACTCGACGCCGACGAGTTGCGCCGGCGCTTCGCGTCCTACACCCAGCGCTTCCTCACCTGAACCCGGACGTAGCTCTGTCGGTGACGTAGCTCTTGTCGGTGACGTAGCTCCGAGGTGCCTCACGTAAATGTGAGCGCGAAGGGTGAGCTGGTGCCTCACGCATAATGAGCGCGTGGGGGCTTGCGTTACTTCGCCGTGGCCAATCGGTTGATTGACGGTTGCAATGCTTCCAGGTCGAGGTGGCGGGCGGCGGCGAGGGCCTCGGTCTTGGCCTGGGCCAGATCCAGGAGTTGCATCTGGATGGTGTTGATCTGCCGGGTCAAATCGGCCGGGTTGATGCCCTCGATTCGGGCGGCAACGTTCGAGAGTTGGTGTGCATCAAGGATTCCCGATGTTTGCAGGCGCTGCCACGGGGTGGCTGGCTTGTCGTAGATGCGCTTGCGGCGACCGTCTTCGGTGGTGGTGTAGCCAACGGGTTTTTTGGTCGGGGTGAAGAAGTTCAGGCGCAGCGATACCAGCTTCCACAGTCGGTTGAGTAGCTCCAGCTCGTCGGGGGTGTCATAGCGCCAGTAGAACGCGTGTTTGCGCACCACATGGTTGTTCTTCGACTCCACATGGGCTTGGTCGTTCTTCTGGTACGGCCGCGAGCGAGTCTGGGCGATGTCGCGGGCCTGCAGCCAGCCCGCGACATCGTGATTGATGAACTCAGACCCGCAGTCTGAGTCGAAGATCACCAGGTCGAAGGGGAACCGCTGCTGCAACTCGGCGATGCCCGCCGTGATCGCCTTCGAGGCGTTGTTGCGGATCGAGCAGTTCTCGGTCCAGCCAATCGCGAGGTCGGTCATCGTGAGCGTGCGGGCGAACTCGCCGATCAGCGTCGGGCCGCAGTGCGCCACGGTGTCGGCCTCGATCACCCCCGGGGCGTCGGGCGCCTCATCGGCACAGGTGCGAATGGTGATCGAGTTCCGCAGCAGCGGTGAGGGTTTGGTCGTCGAGATACCCTTGATGCGCATTCGGTCTCGGGCCGGTTTCAAGTACCGGTCCACGGTCGCCGCGCTCATTGCCTTGAGCTCAGCCAATGCCGCCTCGGTGGCGAACGGCTTGTCAAGATCACCGGCCTCGGCCAGCAACGGCAGCCACAGGCCGCACATGACCGCCAGGTACTTGCCGCACGGCATGCCCATCAATGCCCACACGTGCTCCAGCAGCGCCCTGGCGTCATCGCTGAAGCCCGCGCCCGCAGCGCGCGCCCATCGACCTGCTCGGCCGGGTCCGCCAGCTTCGGGCCGGTCAGCATCCGCCGGGCCGTCGAACGACCCATCCCGGTCGTGGACACCACCCGGTCCAAAATCTTGCTCCGGTCCGCCTTGGATGCCTTGCGGTACTGACCTCGCAGTTTGTTCGTTACCTGCCGCCTCGCAGCCATATCGATCTTGCCTTCCACCACCGGGCAAGCCTTCTAGACCACGCGCTCAAAATAGGTGAGGCACCACAACCGGCCACGCGCTCAAAGTAGGTGAGGCACGTCGAGCTCTTGTTGCTTAGGTAAGCCTGCACTAACGTCCCCGGTGGCCTGAACTGGCTCATCGTCGAAGTTCGTGATCAACAGGAGAAACCGTGCAATTGGCCCTACGTGCCGACTCAGACCCGGGCATCTGGTCTGCGCCCACCCCGCCAGCTCGCCGCGACAAGAAGCTGCTCATGGCCGGTGTCGCCTTCGTGGGGGCATCCGCCATCGCGATCAATCCCGCGGCGCCTGCGATGCCCACTGCGGTGCAGGACCGGGCAGTGGAACTGTCCGCCTGGATCGATCCGATCGGGGTGTGGGGCGACACGATTTCGTCCACGTTCAACAACGTCGTGACTCGCGGCTCCGATCTGGGCATGGTGACCTTGCCGGCGCTGTGGCAGATCGCCACCAGTCCGGTGCTGTACGACGAAGTCGCCAGCATCGTGTTCAACCCGGTGCCGGGTCTGACTCAGTTCTTCACCGACCTGCCCGGTTACGCCGAGACGATCGGCAGTGGTTTGTCGGGGTCCGCGGCCGGAGTGACCGAACACTTCAACGAGCTGCCTGCCGTCCTGGAATCGGCGTGGAACAACCTGCTCAACGGCCAATTCACCATGGCGTTCCGAGATGTGGTGAGCTGGAGCGTCTTCGGCCTGGGCGAGGCCGGCTGGCCGCTGTTCCCGGCGTTCGAGATCCCCGGTGACATCGCGCGCGGCTTCGGCGCAGAGAAGATCGGCGAGGTGCTCGACGCCGTCTTCGTCGGCGGGGGCAACGCCGCCACCGGCTATGCCTATTCGCTTCTGAGCCCGCCGATCACCGCGATGTACCAGTTCACCGACATCCTCAACGTCATCTCCGGGTCGCTCTACGAGGGTGACTGGGAAACCGCGATCAGCGAGGTGATCAACGCACCGGCCAAGGTGCTCAACGCCTTCCTCAACGGCTACCAGCCCAGTGTTGCCGCCGAGTGGGAGACCTTCCCGGGTCTTTTCAGCGAGGACGGACCCATCGACGCGTTCTTCGTCAAACTGCCGAAGGCGATTGCCGAGATCTTCGCCCCCGCGCAGGACGAAGAAGGCGCCGAGACCGGCGACACCACGGCGGATGTCACGCTGACCTCCGCGTCGTCCACCGAGTTGCCGAACGGCGAGTTGATCCCGGTCGATGTCGACAGCGCCACCGAGACGGCCACGGACGAACAGGGCACCGAGGGTGCCGCTGAGGAGGCTGCAACCTCTGAGGAGACCACCGAGGAGACGGTGCCCGAGCAGGACCAGGCACCGGTCGACGACGAGGACACCGTTGACGGCACGACCGACGCCGACGGCACCACCGAGGGTGACGCCACGGGCGAAGACGCGACCGAGGACGGGGCCGTCGACGAGGACGCCACGGACGACGAGGCCTCTGACGCAGACGTGGTCGACGAGGACACCACGGGCGACGACGCGGTGCAGGATGCCGACGGCGAAGCCGGCGAGGACGCCACCGATGAGGCCGCCGGCGACGAATCCGGTAGCGACTCCGACGATTCCGGCAGCGCCTCCGGCGGTTCGGATTCCGGCAGCGGTTCGGATTCCGGCAGCGGTTCGGATTCCGGCAGCGACGACTGAGTCGCCCGCTGACTGACTCGACGGCCCCCTCGGCGACGAGGGGGCCGTTCGTGGTCAGGGCCTATCAGGACACCACGCCGAACACCAGCCCCGCCGCCACACCCAACGCCACGCTGGCCCCCGCCGCAGCCACCGCCACCCGCACCGAGACATGCTGTGGCGCAGAGTTTGCCAAGCCAGTGGACGTTTGCAGGCACGGCACGATCCAGCGCAAATAGTAGAAGAGGCTGAGCAGCGTGTTGACGAACACCGCGATAGCCAGCCACGCCGCACCGGCTTCCCACGCTGCGCTGGCGGTCGTCAGCTTGCCGACGAACAGCGCGAGCGGCGGGGTGCCCAGTAGACCGAGCAGCGCGACGATCAGCGCTCCCGTCAACCACGGCTGCGTTCGGCCGATTCCGCGGTAGGCCGACAGCTCCCGCGCGGCCGGCACCGCCGTGGTCACCGCGAACGCGGCGATGTTGGTCACGGTGTAGCCGGCGAGGTAGAAAAGCAGCGCCGGAAGTGCCAGATCGCTGCGGCCCGCCGCGGCCACCGGCACCAGCAGGAAACCGACCTGGCTGACCGTCGACCAGCCGAGCAGCCGCCGTGGATCGTCCTGCCAGAAGGCAGCCAGGTTACCCAAAGTCATACTGGCGACGGCGATCCCGCCGATCAGCCCGGGCCAGGCCAGGCCGCCGGGGAGGATCTCGACCAACCGGTACAGCGCGATCAGCGCACCGATCTTGGGCACCGTCGTCACGAACATCGCCACGAAGCCCTGGGCGCCCTGCGCCGCGTCCGGCACCCAGAAGTGCAGCGGCACTCCCCCGGCCTTGAACAGCAGACCGGCCACGACGCCCACCGACCCGGCCACCACGATCGGCGCCGGGATCTCGGCGAGCAGGCCGCGGAGTTCGCCGTACGCGGTGGTTCCCGTCCCACCGAAGAGCAGCGTGACACCGAGCAGCAGCAGAATGCCCGACAACGCCCCCAGCAGATACGTCTTCATGGCCGCCTCGGCGGCGGCCGGCGAACGGGCCATACCGATGAGCGCGTACAGCGGGATGCTGGCCAGCAGGTAGCCGACGGCGAGCACCAGCAGGTCCTGCGCCCCCGACAGCACCAGCACGCCCGCGGTGGCACTGAGCAACAGCGCGTAACTCTCGCTTTCCCGGTCACTTCCGCTGATCTCCTCACCGGCCACCAGGATCACCAGCACTGTCGCCAGCGGGGTGATCACTCTGGCGACGCCGGTGACCGAGTCGACGACGAACGTCCCGGCGAACGCCGAGGAGTCCGACCCGGCCATCTGGACGGCTCCGGCGATCAGCGCACCGATCAGGGCCGCGACCGCGATGACCCGGGTCCACCACAGCCGGCGTCGGGGCAGATACGAGCCGACGATCAAGACCGTCAGCGCACCGGCGAACACCAGCGCCTCGGGCAGCATCGCCAGCACGTGCATGTCCGTCACCGTCCGAGCAGGCCGATGACAGTGTTCGCAGCCGGCTCGATGAGCGCCAACAGCGGCCCCGGCAGCACGCCGATCACGACCGACAACGCGAGAAGTGTTGCCGCAGGCACGGTCTCATGAGCACGCAGATCCACGAAACCCTCGCTGCGGCCGCCGGCCGGACCCGTGAACACCTGCTGGAACGCGCGCAGGAACAGCGCCGCGGTGATCACGATGCCGGGCAGAGCCACGGCGGTGACCGGCGCTGCGGCGATGCTGCCGGTGAACATCTGGAACTCGGCGATGAAACCGGAGAACCCCGGCAACCCCAGTGACGCGAACGCACCAACGGCGAACAGCGTGGCGAGTTTGGGTGCGGCGCCTGCCAGGCCACCGTAATCGTCGAGCTCGTAGGTGCCTGCGCGGTCGTACAACACGCCCGCGAGCAGGAACAGGGCCCCGGTGATCAATCCATGGCTGACCATCTGCGTCACCGCACCGGTGACGGCGATGGAACGGGCCTCGGCGGTGCTGCCGGCGATCAGTCCGGCCGCACCGAGGGCCATCACGATGTAGCCCATGTGGTTGACAGAGGTGTAGGCGATCATTCGTTTGAGGTTCTTCTGCGCCAACGCCACCAGCGCCCCGTACAGCACCGAGACGATGCCGACGGCCACGATCACCCACGCCCAGCTGCGCCACGACTGCGGCAGCATCGGCATGGCGATCCGCACGAAGCCGTAGGTTCCCATCTTCAACAGCACGCCGGCCAGCACCGCCGACCCGATCGCCGGTGCGTCGGTGTGCGCGGGCGGCAACCAGGTGTGAAACGGAAAGGTCGGTGTCTTGACCGCCAGCCCGAGCAGGATCGCGCCGAGCACCAGTCCGCCGGTCACCGAGCTACCCGCCAACGGAGTGGCCGCGGTCAGCTCCACCATGTCGAACGTGTGAGGTTGCGCGGCGATGTAGAGGCCGATGAAGCCGACCAGCAGCGCGAGGGAACCGAGGAAGGTGTAGAGGAAGAACTTCATCGCCGAGCGGCCCGCCTGGCCGTGTCCCCATCCCGTGATCACGAAGTACATCGCCACGATCGACAGGTCGAAGAACACGAAGAACAGGATCAGATCGGCGGCCACGAACAGGCCGATGCTCACACATTGCAGGAACAGGAACAGTGCCGCCTGAGCGCGGCTGCGTTCGGAGCCACGCAAGCTGTAGACCGCGCAGGCGAGGAACAGCACCGCCGTCATGATCACCAGCGGCAAGGACAGGCCGTCGACCCCGACGTGGTAGCTGCTGTTGACACCCGGAATCCACGGCACCTGCTCGTCGAAGGCCAGCTGGCCGGGTTTCGGCGCCGTGTAGGTCACCCAGATACCCACCGTCAGAATCACTTCCACCGTAGCGACGGCCACCCACAGCCAGCGCGCCGCGGCGTCAGTGATCCGCGGCGCGGCCACGAGTACCGCGGCGGCGGCAAGGGGAAGGAAGACCAGCAGGCTCAACACGTCATGTCACCACCAGCAGAAGTAGGGCACCGCACATCACCAGAACCACGGCGAGCACGTAATAGTGATAGAGCTGACCGCTCTGCGGCCGGCGGGCCAGTGCGCCGAGTCGGGCGGTCCACGCGGCCAGCGTCTCGACCGCACCGTCGATGCCCCGCAGCTCGAACCGGTCGGCTCGCCGGGACAGCCCCTCGGTGCCGGTCGAGGCTGCCGCGACGCTTCCGTCGAGGACCAGACCGTCGACGCGGGCCGACCAGCCGGCCATCCGCATCACCGCCGTCCCCACCGCGTCGGTACCGCGGTCCAGGACCCGGTCGTCGAAGCGGGCCAACGCGGCAGCCCCCATCGTCGTCGGCCGCACCACGAGGGCGTCTGCGATGCGCTCGAGTCCCAGCCACGCCGCCGCCCAACGTGGTTCGGGCACCCCGAAGCGCAGCACCACCACGACGACGACCAGGGCGAGTGCGGCCGACGCGATCAACTCGGCGACCGACGAATGCGGCGCTTCACCGACGCCGACCACCCGGCCGAACGCCGAGCGCAGCGGCGGGAGCGCCAGCACCCCCGCCACCGCGGCACCGACGGCGAGCACGAGCAGCACGACACGCTCGCGCAGCGTGAGTCGCGCTGAGGTGTCGCCCGGCACGGCATCACCGGACCGTCGTTCCGTCTGCCAGATCACCCGCACGATCTTCGCGGCGTAGGCGGCGGACAGCACCGCCGCGAGCAGTCCCGCGCCGTAGAGCCACGGTGAGCGCGCCAGGGCGGCAGCCAACACCGCGTCCTTGGTGGCCCACAGCGACAGCGGCGCCACCCCGGCCAGCGCCAGCGCGGCGACGGTGGCGGTGGCGCCGGGCAGGGGCCAGCGTCGCCCCGCCCCGGCGAGGTCGGAAAGCTGCTTGCTGCCCAGCAGCGTCAACCACGCACCGGCGGCGAGGAAAAGCCCCGCCTTGGTGAAGGCATGGGCGATCAGCTGAGCCGTTCCGCCGCTGACCGCTGCCAGACCCGCAGCCATCACCACAAAGCCCAGTTGAGCCGATGTCGAGGCAGCGAGCAGCTGTTTGAGGTCACGCTGGGCGAGCGCGACCACCCCCAGCAACACCGCGGTGGCAGCGCCGGCGACCACCGCGACGGTGTCGGCCCAGCCCGTCGCGGCCAACAGCGGAGCGACCCGCAGCAGCAGATAGGCGCCCATCGCCACCATCGCCGCGGAATGCAGCAGTGCGCTGACCGGGCTGGGCCCGTGCATCGCCCGCGACAACCAGAACGAGAACGGCAGCTGTGCCGCCTTTCCGAGGGCGGCGACGAGCACACCGGCGGCGATCGCGTGCCGCCACCCGGCCTCGGCATCGGCGAGGTCGGCCAGCGCGAGACCGGCCCCACCTGCCAGGGCGGCCCCGGCCGCCAGGTAGAGGCCGAGGTCCGCCGATCGGGTGGTGACGAACGCGACGAGCCCGGCCGACACCCGGCTGCGCTCACGCCACCGGAAACCGATCAGGACATACGACGCCGCGCCCATCACCTCCCAGGCCAGCAGCAGCGCCGGCATCGTCGACGCGGTGGCCGTCAGCATCGCCGCCGCGGCGAACACCAGCATCGCGCCGTGAAACCGTCCGCGTGCCAACGCGCGATCCGCACCGGCGAACACCAATACCAGTACGGTCACCGCAGCGATCGCGGGTGTGACGACCGCGGCCAGGCCGTCGACGTGCAGACCGAAGTCGGCTCCCGCGACGAACGGCACCGACACCGCGGGGCGGGCGACCGCACACCCCAGCGAGAGTCCCAGCACCAGCGCGGAGACACCGGCGGAGACCACGCCCCACCCCCGGCCGGGTCGCGCACCCCACAACGGGCCCGACAGCAGCGCGGCGCCCGCGGCAGCGGGCAGCAGGACCAGCGCCCACAGCATGGCTTCGGTAGCGGTCATTGCGGCATCACCCGGACAGGTCGGTGGCCATGTCGGTCATGTCGGCCTGCCGGTCTCGGTGCAGCATCGTCGCGACCGCGAATCCCATGGCCATCTCGACGGTCATCGCCGCGATGACCACCAGCAGGAGCACCTGCCCGGTCGGATCGGGTGCCAGGAACCACCAGAACGCGGCGCCGGCCAGGATGACCGCGTTGATCATCAGTTCCAGTCCCATCATCACCATGACGACGACCTGCTGCGACAACGCACCATAGAGGCCGACGGAGAAGATCGCGGCCGCGACGATCAGCACGGTCTGCAGCGTCATCGCCCCACCCCTCCCGGCTGGGGGTCGCGGGCCGGGCGCCGATCGAGATCGTCACCGAACCGGTCGTAACGGGTGCGCCGGCCGGCCAGCACCACCCCGGCGATGATGGTGGCCACCATCACCGGGCTGACGACGATCATCACCAGCATCTTCGAGTCCATCAGTGCCTCCCCCAGGGCGGCCGTGACGTCGGGGGCCGGCACCCCGCGCCGGGCCGGCCAGTCCACCAGCAGAGCACCGGCCGACAGCACCGCGAAGACCGCGATCGCGATCGCCAGCGACAGACGTTTGCCGTGCACCATGCTCATCGGCATCAGTGCGGGGTTCATCCCCATGAACATCACCATGTAGACCGCCATCACGGCCATCTCCATGACCATCATCAAAATCACGATGACCCCGATGTAGTTCTGCTGCATCAGCAGCACGGCGACGCCGACGGCCACGAACGACGCCGCCAACGCATAGGTGGCCCGCGCCATCGAGTTCACCCAGAACACCGCGGCGCCCGCTGCGACGGCGACCGCCGCCGTCACCCAGAAGACGATGTGTGTGATCATGATCAGCCCCTCCACACGGCGACGACAGCGACGACGAGGTCTTGCAGAACCACGGCGGGCAGCAGCACCAGCCACCCGAACTCCAGGAACTTGTCCGGCCGCACCGCCGGTATCCGCTGCTTGGCCCACACCAGGACGGTCAGAACGGCCACCGTTTTGACGATGGTCCACAACCAGTCCGGCAGCAACGGGCCGGCACCGCCGCCGAGGAACATCGGGACGGCGAAAGCGGCACCCGCAGCCAGCAACGCGTAGCGGCCTGCTTCGAAGAGCAGCCGGTCCGCCCCCGACGACTCCGCGGTCACCCCGCCGGCGATGTCGTCGCCGCGCGCGGCACGAAACGGGCCTGACACCGAAAAAGCCACCACGCCAATGCAGTACACGACGAACGCGACCGGCATCCACACCACGAACCACAGGTCCTGCTGAGCGGCGGCGACGGTGCCGACCCGTAGGCTCTGCGCAGCAATGGCCGGTGCCACCAACGCGAACATCAGCGGCAGCTCGTAGCCGAGGGCATGGGCCAGGAACCGGTATCCACCGATCAGCGGGTGTACCGCGTTCGGCCCCCAGCCGGTCATCCACACCAGTGCCCACACCATGACGTCGACGGCGTTGAACCACACGACACCGACGTCGAGATCCAGCAGGGTCCACCCGCCCAGCGGAATGACGGTGACCATCAGCAGAGCCGCGGCGAGCATGCCCGTGACGCCGATGCGTCCCAGCAGGCGGTCGGCGGCCACGGTGCCGCGGCGGGTCTGGCGCATCAACCGCGCCGCCTCCGACCACGGCGCGATCAGCGCAGTTCGGACGGGCGCGGACGCGTTCAGCCCGGCGGTGAGCCCGGCGGCGTACCACGCAAGTGCGGCCAGCAGCAGCGCCGCGAGAGGCGTCCAGGCCGCGGACACCGGGATGATCGACGGTTCGGTCATCGTGTCCCGTGTTCCGCCGCATCGATGCCCAGACCGGCGATCACCACACGCGCAGCCGCGACGTCGAGACCGGCCACGATGTCGGGCAGCGACCCGAAGGTGTCGGCGTCGGCGACCTCCGGGGCAACGCTCTCGCGGGCATGGGTGATTCGCCGCAGCAACCGGTCGTGGGCATCGCCGGCCCACGTCGCGGGTAGGCCGCGGCGCCGCAGATTCTCGGGACTCAGGGTCGCCAGCCCGCGCAGTGACCAGCGCAGCACGTGGGAACGGCGCACCGCCAGCTCCAGGTCGTCCAGCAGCGCGGTCGTCTCGGCCGGGTCGGTGCCGGCGAGCAGCGCGTCGCGTGCCCGGCGGGCGCGTTCCGCCGCACCCGGCCAGCCGGCGAGGTCGAGCACGTCGAGGATGTGGTCGCACTGTCTGGCCGCCGATACGTTGTCGTCACTCGTGGCCGACATTCTGTGGCCGCCCGCGGCCGACGCATTGTGGCCGCCCGCGGCCGGGTACTGCCCGGCGTCCAGACGGAGGGCTTCGGCACCGGCGATGACGTCGCCGTGCAACTCACAGCACAACACGAAGCCACCCGGCCAGTGCGGCAGAATAGGACCCAATCTGACGTGCAGCACGTCCATCTCGAGCCCGTCGCGGTCCTCGGCTCCCTCGGCGAGCGGTATCCCGGCGGGCGCCATGTCCGAGTGGGACTCCATGTCCGAGTGGGACTCCATGTGCGAGTGGGACTCCCCCGAATCCTCGTCGCCGTGAGGAGGTCCGGGCTCGCGCGGATCGTCGCGGTGCGTGTCGCGCAGAGCGGCGACGGCATCATCGAGCGCGGCCCCGATGTTGTCACCGTCGGTGACCGGCTTTCGGACCCGGGGGCCGGGCATCTGATCCCACACCACGTCCACGGCCGAGGACAGCTGCGGACCCGGCTGACCGCACACGGCCAAGATGTCGGCGTCGGCCGGCGAGGAGGCGACCGGCCAGTCCCTCAGTGCCAGTTCGTGGTCCAGCAGTGCGCGTAACCGCCACTGACCCGGCACCTCGACGGGAAGCACATGCGGCCGCCGCACCGCCCAGCGGACCACGAGATCCCTCACGCCCATCGCAGCGCCCCCTCCCGCCATGCCCACACGACGGCCACGAACAGGGCCGCGAGGAATACGAACATCTCGACGATCGCCGAGACGCCGAGTTCGGCGACGACCACGGCCCAGGGGTACATGAACAACATCTCCACGTCGAAGGCCAGAAAGACCAACGTGGCGGCGTACCAGCGCGCGTGATATCGCGACAGCGCATGCTCTTCGGGTAACCATCCGGACTGGAACGGCAGCCGGGTCAGGGCGGGCGGTCCGGACACCACGCGGTTGGCGCTGTAAACGACGGCGACGGTGATCGCCCAGATCGCCAGCACCCACGCCACGGTCTCGAACACGAACGCTTCCCCTGCTTCGACGCTTCGGTCACCCTACGTCGCATCCGGCATGCGGCGGCAGCACGACGCGGACATTCGGGAGCCATATTGCCGCTGGAGCCGGCTCTAAACCCGCGTCAGGCCGTGGCGGGTAGTGCTGTGCCGGTGGCCAGTTCTGCGTACTGGCGCATCAGGCGCAGCGCGGTGGCCCGGTCCACCTGAGGGTCGCGCGCGACGATGCGGTAACCGAGATAGTCCTCCATCGACATCAGCGTCATCGCGATATCTGCTGCGGGACTGTGCAATTCGAATACGCCGGCGGCGGCCCCGCGCTCCAGCAGTTCGGTGTAGAGACCGACCTGCCGGTGGTAGATGCCCTGCACGTCGCGCCGCCGATCCAGCTCGAAACCCGCAGCCAGGACTGCCCGCCAGATGGCACGCCATTCCGCGTCCTCCGGTCCGGCGGGGAGACCAGCGGCGATCGTCATGGCGAGTTGCGCCGCGGGATCATGCGTCTCGTCGCCGAGCCGCAGGCGGTCCTCGAAGAAGCGGACATCGGAGCGCAGCGCGAGCTCGGACAGCAGCTGCGTCATGTCCTTGAAGTAGTAGCGCACCGCATTGGTGGTCAGGCCGAGTTCAGCCGCGACGTCGGCGAGCTTGAGTGTGGCAAGGTCGTGGCGCTCGATGAGGGCAATCGCGGCATCCATGATGTCGCGGCGCCGCTCCGCCTGACGGTTCGGTCGCCCCATCCCGCATCACCTCCCTCGCCTGCTGCGGTCCATCCAATTTTGCCCGTTCTGTTGCGCGCTGGGTCGCACGGGCGCATAGTTATTTTCCAAACGTGAAAAAAACTAGCGGAAAACGAGCGGTAGCGATGCGGGCCAGAGACCTCGGCGTGGTCATCGGGGAACATCCCCCGGGACCGGACAACGCCATCACCGACGTCGCCGGCGTACGCGTCGGACACACCACGCTGCAGGCGGACGGACGCACCGCCGTGCGCACCGGCGTGACGGTGGTCGTGCCGCACGACGACATCTGGACCGAGCCGGTGTTCGCGGGCTCGCACCGCCTCAACGGAAGCGGCGAGATGACGGGCCTGGACTGGGTCCGGGAGTCGGGCGAGCTGACCACCGCCATCGGGCTGACGAACACCCACAGTGTGGGGGTGGTCCGCGACGAGCTGGTGGCAGCCCAGGTTCGCGCGCGCGGCGAAGGACTGTACTGGTCCCTACCCGCAGTCGGAGAGACCTACGACGGATTGCTCAACGACATCAACGGCTTTCACGTGCGTCCCGACCATGTACGGGCCGCACTCGACCACGCCACCGCCGCACCGCCGGCAGAGGGCAACGTCGGCGGCGGCACCGGGATGATCTGCCATGGATTCAAGGGCGGCATCGGCACCGCGTCCCGCGTGACGGACACCGCCACCGGCCGGTACACCGTGGGCGTGCTGGTGCAGGCCAATCACGGCCGGCGCGAACGACTTCGGATCAACGGCGTGGCCGTCGGCGAGCTGATCACCGGGGACGACATCCCGCTGCCCGAGCTGCCCGACCGCTACGAACCCGGGTCCGGCTCGATCATCGTCGTCGTCGCCACCGACGCCCCGCTGCTCCCCCACCAGTGCACACGGCTGGCGCAGCGGGCCGCACTGGCGGTGGGCCGGCTCGGCGGCACCGGCGAACAGTACAGCGGCGACCTGATGCTCGCGTTCGCCACCGGCAACCGCGGCATCCCGCCGTATGCGTGGGACGAGGACACCGCGGTCGCGCGCCCGGAGGTACCGCTGCGCATGGTCGCCCCGCAGCTGATGACCCGGCTGTTCGACCTCACGATCGAAGCCACCGAGGAGGCCATCGTCAACGCGCTGGTCGCCGCCACCACCATGACCGGCCGCAACGGTTTCACCGTCCACGCACTCGACCACGACCTGCTGCGCCGCGCCCTGTCCCTCCCGCCCCGTCCACCCCAGGAGACCCCGTGACCACCAACCCGTCCGCGACACCCTCCACGACCTCGTCCACATCGCAGGGGCGGCAACTGCGCGGCCACCTGGGCCCGGTCGGCATCGTCTTCATGGTCGTCGCGGCAGCCGCCCCGCTGACGGTCATCGGCGGCAACATGCCGCTGGCCATGGGACTCGGCAACGGGGCAGGCGCACCGGTCGGATTCGCCATCGCCGCGCTGGTGCTGCTGGTCTTCAGCGTCGGATTCGTGACGATGACCCCGCACGTTCCCGAGGCAGGTGCGTTCTTCTCCTATGTCACCGTCGGACTGGGCCAGCGCATGGGCAAGGGCATCGCGGTCGTCGCACTCATCGCCTACACCGCCATCCAGATCGGCATCTACGGCTACATCGGCTGGGCCATCTCCGACACCGTCGCCCACTACAACGGACCGGTGATTCCCTGGCCCGTCTACTCGTTCGCGGTCCTGGCGATCGTGGCGGTGCTCGGCTACCGCCACATCGAGTTGAGCGCCAAGGTTCTCGGGGTCGCACTGACCCTCGAGATCGGCGTCGTGGTGCTGCTCGACGTGCTGATGGTCGCCGATCCCGGTCCCGCCGGCGTCACCTTCGCGTCGTTCGATCCGGCCGTGTTCAGCCAGGGCACCATCGGTATCGCGATCCTGTTCGCACTGACGGGTTTCATCGGCTTCGAGGCGACAGCGGTGTTCCGCGACGAGGCGCGCGACCCGGAGCGCACCATTCCCCGCGCCACCTACGCCGCAGTGCTGATCATCGGAGCGTTCTACGCGATCACCGTGTGGGCCTTCGTCGTTGCGATCGGTCCGGACCAGGTCACCGGCGTCGCGCAGCAGACCCTCGACGGTGACGGCAACATGCTGCTGGACACCACCGGCGCCACGATGGGTTCCCTCGGGCGCGATGTCGTCAACGTCCTGCTGCTCACCAGCCTGTTCGCCTGCGTGCTGTCCTTTCACAACGTCATCGCCCGCTACCAGTTCGTGCTGGCCCGCAAGGGGCTGCTGCCTGCGCGGCTGGGCGCGGTGCACGATGACCACGATGCGCCGTCCTTCTCCTCGATCGTGCAGACCATCACGGCCACGGTGATCGTCGCCGTGCTCGCTGTGCTGGGTATCGATCCGCTCGTGGGCGTCTTCGGCTCGATGGCCGGCGTGGCCACCGTCGGCATGGTGACGCTCATGCTCACCACTTCGGTCGCGGTCCTGGTCTTCTTCCTGCGCTACCCTGACCGTGCCGCGGGCCGGGTGTTCAGGACGCGCATCGCGCCGGCACTGGCGGTCCTGGGCCTGCTGGCCAGTCTGTGGCTGGTGCTGTCCAATTTCACGCTGGTCACAGGCGGCAGCGTGACGCTGAGCGCGATCCTGGCGGCGATTCCGTTCCTCGGCTTGGTCGTCGGGTTCCTGGCCTGGCGCCCGTCGCAGCCCCTGTCAGCGTCGGGCCCCGACACCGCGCGCGTCGAGGATCATCAGCGCGACGTGCAATGACGTCATCGACTCACCGTCGTCGAGATCAACTCCGAGTGCGGTGCGGATGGCCGCGAGACGCTTGTAGAGCGCAGGCCTGCTCATGTGCAGGCGCTCGGCGAGTGCCGCCTTGTTCCCGGCCAGCCGCAGGTACTCGCGCAGCACGGTGAGGTGGTCGGGCGTCGCCTCGGAGTCGTTGTCCAACACGGCTTTCAGCTCGGTTTCGGCAAAGCGCTGCAGCCGATCGTCCTCACGCAACAACGTCACCAGCCCACGCAGCCGGACGTCGGACGCGCGGAAGTACGCCCGTCCGCCGGTCGGCATCGCCAGCGCGACCTCGGCAACGTGAGCGGACTCGGCGAGCGCAGCGACAGCGTCGGTGACCTGCTCGGCGGGCGACCCCACCGCCAGCACGGACTCGGATCCGTCGACGCGACGCACCTCCTCACGCAGCGTGACACCGAGTTTCGTGAACGCCTTCTCCGCGCCGTGCCCGCGGGAATCCTTCAGTGCCAGAACGGCTCCCACTTCGCCGTCGCCCTGCAGGGAGAACAGGGCCGAATGGCCACCGGCGTTGACCGTGTGCGCGACCGTGTCCAGCAGCGCGATGTTCCTTCGATGATCGGCGACCGGATCGGTCGGCATGCGGGGCCGGGCCGCCCGGACCGTCACGGGCACATAGCCGGCCGCCCGGCGCAGGCCGAGCGCCTGGGCACGAGCCGCGACATCCCGTTCGTCGGTGATCCGGCCGCGCAGGACATCGTCGATCAGCCCGCTCTGGGCCTGGTGCTGCAATCCCGTTCTGTCCTGCTCGATCATCCGGTGCATGGCCAGCGCGGCGGCGGCTCGTTCGAGCACCATCCGCGCCCGCGTCGGTTCGCTCGGCGCCCGGGGCACGACAAGCCGGCCCCACTCCTGCGATCGCGGGCCCACACCGGTGACCGCCCAGGGTTCGGCATGTGCGCCTGCCGGGCTGCGCCGCGACCGGCGCTCCCAGTCGTCGAGCAGGTCGGCGGGGATCGTCGCCGACGCCGCGATCGCTTGATGCGAGAGGTCTTCGAGCACCACCGGCTCGGCGAGCATGCGCGCCGCGGCGTCGACGATGCCGTTGATCGACGCCCGTTTCATGCTCAGCTCGGTGAACGTCTCGTGCACCCGGCGGTCGAAGGCGACCTCGTCGTACTGCTCGGCCACGAGCTTGCGGTGCACGGCCTCGGTGACCTCGACGAACCTGACCCGCCGATGCAGCACGACCAGCGCAAGCCCGAGTTCCTCGGCGGTGGCACCGGTCTGGCTGGGCAGTGTGGAGACTTCCGTGCCGACCTCGACGATCACCCCGACGGCGCCGGCTTCGGCCAGTCCGCTCAGGTACGTCCGTGGCTCGCGGGCGAGGGCGACGCCGGTGGTCAGCACGAGCTCACCGCCCTGCAGGAGCGTGGACAGATCGGCCAGATCGCTGACGTGCACCCAGCGAATCGGCTCGTGCCAGCGGCATCGGCTCAGCACCTCGGGGTTGCCACGCTGCACGACCGGCAGCGCGACCACCTCGGCCACGGTCAACGGCATTGACACAGTGTAAATGTTCGGCCCGGAAGCGAAGCAATTTGTCACCGTCGAGGCCGCTGGGAAGGCGTCATGATGGAGGCAAAGTCCGAGTAGACGACAGGAAGGTGTGCGCCGTGGCTCCCCAGGTGATTTCCCATTGGGTCGACAACGAGGTGGTCACCGGGTCCTCGGGTGGCACCGCGCCGGTGACGAACCCGGCCACCGGTGAGGTGACCGGGCAGGTGGCGCTGGCCAGCGTCGAGGATGCGCGCGCGGTCATCGACGCCGCCGCCGCGGCGTTCCCGGACTGGCGCGACACCTCGCTGGCCAAGCGCACCGCGGTGCTGTTCCGCTTCCGTGAACTGCTCAACGAGCGCAAAGACGAACTGGCCGCGATCATCACCGCCGAACACGGCAAGGTGCTCTCCGACGCCCTCGGCGAGGTTTCGCGCGGCCAGGAAGTCGTCGAGTTCGCCTGCGGCATCCCGCATCTACTCAAGGGCGGCTACACCGAAAACGCCTCCACCAACATCGACGTGCACTCCATCCGCCAACCCCTGGGCGTGGTCGGGATCATCTCCCCGTTCAACTTCCCGGCGATGGTGCCGATGTGGTTCTTCCCCCTGGCCATCGCCTGCGGCAACACCGTCGTGCTCAAGCCCTCGGAAAAGGACCCGTCGGCCGCGTTGTGGCTGGCGGAGCTGTGGAAGGAAGCCGGTCTGCCTGCCGGGGTGTTCAACGTCCTGCAGGGCGACAAGACCGCCGTCGACGAACTGCTGACCAACCCGACGGTCAAGTCGGTGTCGTTCGTCGGCTCCACGCCGATCGCCCAGTACGTCTACTCCACCGGCACCGCGGCCGGCAAGCGCGTCCAGGCCCTCGGTGGAGCCAAGAACCACGCCGTCATCCTGCCTGACGCCGACCTCGATCTGGCCGCCGATGCCATGGTCAACGCCGGGTTCGGTTCCGCGGGCGAACGCTGCATGGCCATCTCTGCCGCGGTCGCGGTCGGACCGATCGCCGACGACCTGGTCGCCAAGATCGCCGAACGCGCCGCCACCATCAAGACCGGCGACGGCACCAAAGACTCCGACATGGGCCCGCTGGTCACCCAAGCCCACCGCGACAAGGTCGCCTCCTACATCGACGCCGGCGAGGCCGACGGCGCCAAGGTCGTCGTCGACGGCCGTCAGGTGACCCCCGACGGCGGCCAGGACGGCTTCTGGCTCGGGCCCACCCTGCTCGACAACGTCACTCCGGCCATGAGCGTCTACACCGACGAGATCTTCGGCCCCGTCCTGTCGGTGGTGCGCGTCGACACCTACGACGAGGCCCTGGATCTGATCAACACCAACCCCTACGGCAACGGCACCGCCATCTTCACCAACGACGGCGGCGCGGCGCGGCGGTTCCAGAACGAGGTGCAGGTCGGCATGGTCGGCATCAACGTCCCCATCCCCGTCCCGATGGCCTACTACAGCTTCGGCGGATGGAAGAACTCCCTGTTCGGCGACAGCCACGCCCACGGCATGGACGGTGTGCAGTTCTTCACCCGCCAGAAAGCCATCACCACCCGCTGGCTCGACCCTTCGCACGGCGGGCTCAACCTCGGCTTCCCCACCAACTGACCCCCTTGCACCGCGAGCGCGCGCGTCTGCACACCGACACGCCATAATCTGTGGCATCGAGCGCGCGCTCGCCCGGCACGAACGAAACGGAACCCCCGCTGTGACAACCACCTTCGAAGCTCTGCCCACCGGCGAGGACCTCGACACCGCGATCGCGCGCGGACAGCGCGCCTACGAGTTGGACCGTAAGCACGTCTTCCATTCGTGGTCGGCGCAGGCACAGATCAAGCCGATGACCGTGCTCGCCGCCCAGGGTTCCTATCTCTGGGACGGTGACGGCAACAGGCTGCTCGACTTCTCCTCGCAGCTGGTGAACACCAACATCGGTCACCAGCATCCGAAAGTCGTTGCCGCCATTGCCGAACAGGCCGCCAAGCTGTGCACGATCGCACCGCAGCATGTGAACGACGCGCGGTCCGAGGCGGCGCGCCTGGTCGCCGAACGCACCCCGGGTGACCTGAACCGGATCTTCTTCACCAACGGCGGCGCCGACGCCGTCGAGCACGCGGTGCGCATGGCGCGCTTGCACACCGGCCGCTACAAGGTGCTCTCGCGATACCGGTCCTACCACGGCGGCACCGACACCGCGATCAACCTGACAGGCGACCCGCGGCGCTGGCCCAACGACTACGCCAGCTCCGGGGTGGTGCACTTCAACGGACCGTTCCTGTACCGGTCGACCTTCCACTCCGAGAACGAGCAGCAGGAGACCCAGCGCGCGCTCGAGCATCTCGACCGGCTGATCCAGATGGAAGGCCCGGACTCGTTCGCGGCCATCATCCTGGAGTCGGTGCCGGGCACCGCGGGCATCATGGTGCCCCCGCCCGGCTACCTGGCCGGTGTGCGCGAGATCTGCGACCGCTACGGCATCGTGTTCATCGCCGACGAGGTGATGGCCGGATTCGGCCGCACCGGAAAGTGGTTCGCGATCGACAACTTCGACGTGGTGCCCGATCTGATCACCTTCGCCAAGGGCGTGACGTCCGGCTATATCCCGCTCGGCGGGGTCGCCATCAACGAGGCCATCTACTCGACGTTCGCCGACCGGGCGTATCCGGGCGGGCTGACCTACTCCGGCCACCCGCTGGCGACCGCCTGTGCCGTCGCCACCATCACCGCGATGGAAGACGAAGGCATGGTGGAGAATGCCGCCCGCATCGGCAAGGACGTGCTCGGGCCCGGTCTGCGCGAGCTCGCCGCGCGGCATCGCAGCGTCGGTGAGGTCCGCGGCCTCGGGGTGTTCTGGGCGATCGAGCTGGTGGCGGATCAGAAGACGCGTGAACCCTTGGCGCCGTACGGCGGTTCCAGCCCGGCCATGGCCGCGGTGCTGGCCGCGTGCAAGTCCGGTGGGCTGTTGCCGTTCGCGAACTTCAACCGCATCCACGCGGTGCCGCCGTGCAACGTGACCGACGACGAGGTGGCCGAGGGGTTGCGCATCCTCGACACGGCCCTCAGCGTCGCCGACGAGCACGCGGTGTGACCTCAGCTGTTTGGTCGCCTGAACCAAGGTGATTGGACGCGCCGCGTGGTCGCTAGAAGTGAGAAGGCGATCCAACGCGCGCAGTCTCGCCGCTCACCCAGAGTGAGGGTGACGTCGCACCGGTGATGTGCGGCGACGTGCGGGCGGCGCGTGCGCGGTCGCGTTCGTGTCCCACACCGCACCAGACCGGCGGCGCGCAGTCGACATCGCCTCTCGCCAGAGGCTCGCCTCATCGGTCAGGCCCTCAAAAGACATCACGCACCGCTGTCAGAGCTCTGACCTGCCAGAGCACCACACCCCTCAGCCGGCACCCGTTTTTGTCGGTGGTCGAATGTATGTTCGAGTCATGTCCGGTGTGGTGTTGTCAGACGCGGTCGCAGCGGTGCGCTCCGCGGTCGACGCCGCGGCCGGCGCGGAGGTGGATCTGCTGGGTCGCGCGGATCTGGTCGACGCTCTGGATGAGCTCGAGGTGGTGTGGTGTCAGTTGCCGGCGCTGCGGAACCGGTTGTTGGCCCGCTTGCAGGTCGAGACCACCGCCACGCAGATGGGCGCCAAGTCCTGGAATCAGGTGCTGTCGGTTCGGTGGCGGATCTCCACCGCCGAGGCGGGGCGGCGGTTGGGTGAGGCGGCGCTGCTGGGCCCGCGACAGTCGATCACCGGCCAAACCCTGCCGCCGGTGCTGGCCGCGACCGCGGCCGCGCAGGCCCGCGGGGTGATCAACACCGAGCACGTCACCGTGATCGCCAAAGCGGTGGCCAAGCTGCCCGGGTTCGTCGACGCCGGCACCCGCGAGGAGTTCGAAACCGATCTGGTGCGCCTGGCCGCCGGGGCCAGTCCCAAGGATGTCAGCGATGCTGCGGAGTTGGCGTTGTTCCTGCTGGATCAGGACGGCCCCGAACCCGACGACACCGAACGCGCCCGCCGCCGCGGCATCTGCAAGGGTCGCCAGCGTGGCGATGCGATGACCCCGATCAGCGGGGAGTTGACCCCTGAGGCGTGGGCGCTGCTGGAGGCGATCTTCGCCAAGTACGCCGCCCCGGGCATGTGTAACCCCGACGACCCGCAACCCTGCACCTCCGGCACGCCCTCGCAGGCCCAGATCGATGCTGATCACCGCAGCTTGGCCCAGCGCCAGCATGATGCGCTGGTGGCGGTGTTGCGGATCGCGCTGATGAGTGGTCAGCTCGGCCAGCTCAACGGGCTGCCGGTGTCGGTGATCATCCGCACCACCCTGGCCGATTTGGAATCCCGCGCCGGGATCGGAGTGACCGGTGGGGGCACCCGCATCCCCATCGCCGAGGTGATCCGTCTGGCCGCCCACGCCCACCACAGCCTGGCGGTGTTCGACAAGGCCACCGGATCGGCGCTGGACCTGTTCCGGGCCCGCCGGGTCGCCTCCCCGGCGCAGCGGATCATGCTGATCGCCCGCGACGGGGGCTGCACCAAACCCGGCTGCACCGTCGGCGCCTACGGCAGCCAAGCCCATCACGTCGTCGCCGACTGGAACGACGGCGGCAACACCAACGTCGACGAGCTCGGCCTGGCCTGTGGACCCGATAACCGCGCCGTGAGCCCCGACGGCTGGAGCACCCGGATGAACGAACGCGGCGAAGTCGAATGGATCCCCCCACCAGCGTTGGACACCGGCCAAACCCGCATCAACACCTACCACCGCCCCGAACGACTCCTCCGACCCCCCGACCAGGAGCCGCCGAACCCTTCGACATCGAGCCGTTCGGGCGATCCCGGCGTCGGCCTGCAGGGCGCCGGCGCGGAATCAGACCGTGCCCAAAACCGCCCTTCCGACCCGCCGAACGACACCCAATGCGGCGACAACCAATCGATCACCGATGAGCTGATCGACGACCAACCGATCGGCGACGCGCTGATCGACCGTGAGCTGACCGGCGACGAGCTGATCGACCATGAGCTGATCAACGACGAACCGATCAGCTATGAGTTGATCGCCGACGAGCCCAGCGATCACGAACCGAGCGACTGCCAGCCGATCGACCACGAGCCGATCAACGACGCGCTGACCAACGGCCCGCCGATGGACGACGAGCCGATCGACTATCAGTTGACCGAACCATCGCCCAGCGACAACGCCGGCGAACCCGAAGAATGCAACGGCTCCGCCGACCCCGGCGAACCTGACAACCCCGACGAATCCAGCCACTCGGGCGAACCCGGCGGACCCGCACCCCCAGACGGCCAAGCCGCCTGAGCGCGGACATCTCGAACTCACGCCGGCCGCGAGCTAGCGATAGGTGTCACTGGACTTCGTGTTCAGGTGGTGCCCTGCGGCAGATGACGGTCGAATCGAAAACTGCCGAGAATGCGCGAAGGGTTCGACCCGCGAACCTGAGTTCAAAAAGTGGAGCTAAGGGTGTGTGAAACCACGACATAGGTGACAGATGAGTCGGGTCATGGGTTACACCTGCAAGAACCCTCGGTGAGTCGCGTCATAGGTGACAGTCGTGGTTCATGTCCAAAGCCCGTGTGGTCGTCCTCGAAGTCACCAGTGGCCACCTGACCGTCACACAAGCGGCAAACCAGTACGGGCTGTCGCGCCAACACATCTACCGCCTACTCGCCCGCTACCACGAAGGCGGCCTCGACGCCGTCGACCCCCGCTCACGGCGCCCGAACAGCAACCCTCGCGCCGTGTCCGACGACGTCATCATCGCCATCGTCACGCTGCGCGAAACGCTGACCGCCGGCGGCCTTGACGCCGGACCCCTGACTCTGCAGTGGCACCTGGGCCAACGCGGTCTGCCGGTGCCCTCGACCTCGACCATCCGACGCATCCTGCACCACCACGGCCTGATCACCCCGCAGCCGCGCAAGCGCCCCAAAAGCTCCTACCGACGCTTTGCCGCGTCCCAACCCAATGAATGCTGGCAATCCGATTTCACCCACTGGGCCCTGGCCGACGGCACCGACACCGAGATCTTGTCCTGGCTCGACGACTGCTCTCGCTACCTGCTGACCTGCACCGCATACCCCCGCGTCACCGTCGGTGGCGTCGTGGCCAGCTTCACCGACACCGCCGCCATCTACGGGCTGCCCGCCGCCACGCTGACTGACAACGGCTCGGTCTACACCTCACGATTCACTCACGGCCACAACGACTTCGAGCGCCTGCTCAATAGCCTCGGCGTCACTCAAAAGAACGGTCACCCCGGCCACCCGCAAACACAAGGAAAAATTGAGCGCTTCCACCGAACCCTCAAACTCTGGCTCGGCCAACACCGGCGTCCCTCGACACTGGACGAGCTACAACAGCTGCTCGACACCTTCGCCACGATCTACAACACCGAACGACCCCACCGCGCCCACCGCCCCAGCGCCACACCGCACACCGTCTACCACGCCCTGCCCAAAGCACACCCCGCCACAGTCACCGAGCACTTCCGCATCCGCCACGACACCGTCGACCAATTCGGCAAGCTCACCCTGCGCTACGGCAGCCGCTTACACCACCTCGGCATCGGCCGCGAACACGCCCACACCCCGGTCCTGATACTCGTAGCCACCCAAATTGTCACCGTCATCAGCAAAACCGGCCACCACCTCATCGGCAGCCACCACATCGACCCCGACCGCAACTACTGGCGCAACCAACAGAAAGACCCCGGCCGATGGCCGGGGCAATCTGTCACCGATGACGCGACTCAGGTGTAACCCATGACGCGACTCATCACAAAGTGGAGCTAAGGGGACTCGAACCCCTGACCCCCACACTGCCAGTGTGGTGCGCTACCAGCTGCGCCATAGCCCCGTGAAGTTGTGCCCACCGAAGTTACACCACCAGGGGTAGCCGCTCAAAATCGCTGGTCACGGCACCTCACCGCCGGCTTCGGGACCCAGCGGGCGGGCCTCGGTGGGCTCGGCAGCGGGCCGGGGCCGGGTTTCTGGGGCGAACACCCAGCCGAGGGAGGCGAGCGCCAGGATCAACCCGCTGATGGCAAAGGCCCAACCGAACGACGTGTACTGCGCGATCAGGCCGACCAACAGTGACCCGCCGATCGAGCCGAAGTCCGCCATCATCTGGAACGTCGCCACCGCGGTGCCACCGCGCGACTTGTTGCCCACCACGTCGGCCACCGCTGCTTGCTGCGGGGAGACGAACACCCCGGTCGCCGCGCCGGCAACATAGGCCGCGACCAGGAACAGCGGGAAGGACGGGGTGAAGCCCACGACCGCCGTCGAGACGGCCGCTACCGCCAACCCGCCGATCAGCAGTTTGCGCCGCCCGATCCGGTCCGAGAGGTATCCGCTCGGGATCACCACGGAGATGTTGCCGACCGCGAACGCGGCCAGCGCTACTCCCGCCGCCCCGGCGCCGCGGTCGAGGACCTCGACGACGAACAACGGCACCAGCGCGATGCGCAGCCCGAACGACGCCCACCCGGTCGCGAAGTTGGAGAACAACGCCGCTCGGTAGGCGCGATGCCGCAGCACCGCGCGCACCGGAACCGGGTCTTCGGTGTGGTCGTTGGTGGCCACCAGAGTCGAGTTGCGCAGACTGACGAACACCACGACGGCGGCGACGAGCAGCGCGGCGCCGTAGATCAGGAACGGTGCGGACAGCCCGAGGCCGACAGTGAGGCTGCCGAGGATCGGCCCGGCAACGGACCCGATCATGAAGCCCGAGGAGAACAATCCGGCGACGCGGCCGCGCGCGCCCGGCGGCGAGATCCGGATCATCAGGCCCAGCGACGACACGGTGAACATCGCCGAGCCGACGCCGCCCAGCGACCGGAAGAGCAGCAGCTGCCAGTACGTCTGCGCAAACGCGCACGCCCCGGTCGACAGCGCCACGATCAGCAGACCGCTGATGTAGATGCGCCGCTCCCCCAGTCGCTGCACGAGCAGACCGGCCGGGGGCGCACCGATCAACCGCATCACGGCGAACGCGGTGATGACGAACGTCGCCGCGCTGATGCTCACTCCGAAGTGCCGCGCATACTGCGGCAGCACCGGCGCCACCACGCCGTAGCCGAGGGCGACCACCACGTTGGCGACGACCAGCACCCAGACTTCGCGGGGCAGCCGCTGTTTGGCTTCGGCCGAGGCCGCCGGTGGAACGCCGCGGGACCCCGGCGTCACGAACGAACCAGCCTCAAGAGATGACCTTGTTCACCACGTCGCGCGCCGCCTCCTGAACCTGCGCGAGGTGGTCGGCACCCTGGAACGACTCCGCGTAGATCTTGTAGACGTCCTCGGTGCCGGACGGGCGCGCGGCGAACCAGGCATTCTCGGTGGTCACCTTCAGCCCGCCGAGCGGCGCCCCGTTTCCGGGGGCGGTGGTCAGCTTGGCGGTGATCGGCTCGCCGGCGAGTTCGGTCGCGGCGACCTGATCAGGTGACAGCTTGGCCAGCCGCGCCTTCTGCTCCCGATTGGCCGGCGCGTCGATGCGGGCATAGGTCGGCGCGCCGTACTTGTCGGCCAGTTCCGCGTAGCGCTGCGACGGGGTCGAGCCGGTGACAGCAAGGATCTCCGAGGCCAGCAGCGCCAAGATGATGCCGTCCTTGTCGGTGGTCCAGACGGTGCCGTCGGTGCGCAGGAACGACGCGCCCGCACTCTCCTCGCCGCCGAAGCCGATCGTGCCGCCGAGGAGTCCGTCGACGAACCACTTGAACCCGACCGGCACCTCCATCAGGTTGCGGTCCAGCCCCGACACCACGCGGTCGATGATCGACGAGCTCACCGCGGTCTTGCCGATCGCCGTCCCGGCGGGCCAGGTGGCCCGGTGCGTGCACAGGTAGTCGATCGCCACGGCCAGATAGTGGTTGGGGTTCAGCAGCCCGCCGTCGGGGGTGACGATGCCGTGCCGGTCGGAGTCGGCGTCATTGCCGGTGGCGATCTGGTAGAGATCAGCGTCGCCGACGACTTTGTGCACCAGCGAAGCCATCGCGTTCGGCGAACTGCAGTCCATCCGGATCTTGCCGTCGCCGTCGAGCGTCATGAACCGCCAGGTCGCGTCGACCAGCGGGTT
The DNA here is from genome assembly GCF_010728325.1 of Mycolicibacterium poriferae. The sequence continues at coordinate 2,359,656 of NZ_AP022570.1, read as the reverse complement.
GACCACCGTGAGGTTGAGGTCGTACCGGTCGGCGATGGCCGCCCAGTAGTCGACGCTGGCGCCGCCGAGCGGGTCGGCGCCGATGCGGATGCCCTCGGCTTTGATGGCGTGGATGTCGACGACGTTCGGCAGGTCGGCGACGTAGGCGTCCAGGTAGTCGTGACGCTCCGCGGTGCCCAGGGCACGCGCCAGGGGCACGCGGCGCACTTCCTTGAGGCCGTCGCGCAGGATCTCGTTGGCCCGCGTCGCGATGGCGCCGGTGGCGTCGGTGTCGGCGGGCCCGCCGTGCGGCGGGTTGTACTTGAAGCCGCCGTCGCGGGGCGGGTTGTGCGAGGGCGTGACGACGATGCCGTCGGCCAGGCCGGTCTCACGTCCCCGATTAAAGGTGAGGATCGCGTGGCTGACGGCCGGGGTTGGGGTGTAGCGATCGGCCGAATCGATCTTGACGACAACATCGTTGGCGGCCAGCACCTCGAGCGCCGAGACCCATGCCGGTTCGGACAGGGCGTGGGTGTCGCGGCCGATGAACAGCGGCCCGGTGGTGCCCTGGGCGGCTCGGTACTCGACGATGGCCTGCGTGGTCGCGAGGATGTGGGCCTCGTTGAACGCCGCGTCGAGGCTGGAGCCGCGATGCCCGGACGTGCCGAAGGCGACCTGCTGGTCGACGCTGTCCGGGTCGGGCAAGACGGTGTAGTAGGCGGTCACCACCTGTGCCACATCGATGAGGTCTTCGGGTTGTGCCGGTTGCCCGGCCCGGGGGTTCGCAGCCATGTCCCCGATTCTGCTACGCGGCGGCCCGTCGCAGTACCCGGGCGGGGGTCTGCTGTGCATACTCTTCGGTGATGGCTGTCGACCGGCGGGAATTGGCTGCGGTGTTCGCAGGCGGTGCGCTGGGCACCTTGGCTCGGGCGGGTTTCGAAGAGCTCGCCGCGCCCGATCCCGGCCGCTGGCCGTGGCCGACGTTCACCGTCAACATCGTGGGCGCGTTCCTGCTCGGCGTGTTCGTCACCCGACTGCTGGAAAGGCTGCCGCTGTCGAGCTACCGGCGACCGTTTCTGGGTACCGGCTTCTGCGGCGGTCTGACCACGTTCTCGACGATGCAGGTCGAGACCATCGCCATGCTCGAGCACGGCCACTACGGACTGGCGGTCGGCTACACCGCGGCCAGCGTCGCACTGGGCCTGCTCGCGGTTTACCTGGCCACGGTGTTGGTGCGCCGGGGGTGGGTGCGGCGATGACGGCGGTACGGCAATGACGACGGTTTTGAGCTGGCTGGGCGTGCTGGTATGCGGCGGGCTGGGCTCGCTGTTGCGCTTCACCGTCGACCGGGCGGTGTCGCGCCGCTCCGGCGGCAGCTTTCCGGCCGGCACGCTCGCCGTGAATCTCACCGGGGCGCTGCTCTTGGGATTCGTCGCCGGGCTGGCCCTGAGTCCGCACCTGGCGTTGGTTGCCGGCACCGCCTTCGTCGGCGCCTACACGACGTTCTCCACGTGGATGCTCGAGACGCACCGACTGGCCGAGGAACGCCAGCTCGCACCGGCGGTGGCGAACATCGTGGTCAGCATCGCGTTGGGCCTGCCTGCCGCCTACGCCGGGCAGACGATCGCGGGGTTGCTGTGAACCCGGCCGGCACCGAGATCCTGACCTTGACAGCGTATTTCGCCGAACGTGAGCGGCACGGCGGTCGCTTTCTGGCCGAGGAGTTGTTGGACCGTTACGACCAGCGGTCGATCGCCACCAGCGTCGTGCTGCGCGGTATCGCGAGCTTCGGCCCGGCCCATGTGGTGCGCAGCGATCGTTCGCTCAGTCTTTCCGAGGACCCGCCGGTGACTCTCACCGCCGTGGACAACGCAGACCGGATCGTTCCGCTGGCTGAGGAGGTGGCCGGGCTCCTGGGACGCGGCGTGCTGACGCTCGAGCGGGGTCGCACCCTGCCCGACCCGACGTCCGTCGAGGACGTGCGCCTGTCGGTGTATCTGGGCCGTCGGCAGCGCATCGCGGGTGTAGCCGGGTATCTCCGGGTCTGCGAGGTGTTCCACCGGCTCGGATTCCTCTCCGCGGAAGTGTTTCTCGGGGTGGACGGCACGGCGTCCGGCCAGCGGCGGCGGGCGCGGTTCTTCAGCCGTAACGCCGACGTGCCGCTGATCGTGGTGGGCGTGGGCACCGCGGAGCAGGCGGACGTCGCACTGACCGAACTGCGGCCAAAGTTGGCCGACCCATTGATCACCGTGGAGCGAAACACCGTGTGTAAGAACGCCGGCCGCTCGATCGCCGAACCAGCGACTGTGTCCGGCGAATTCCTCAAGGTGACGGTGCGCACCGACGAAGACAGCCGCCATGACGGCACGCCCGTCCACCGCGCGTTGGTGAGCAGGTTGATGGAGACCGACCACGCCAACGGCGCCACGGTGCTGCGGAGCATCTGGGGGTACCACGGCGCACAGGCGCCGCACGGTGATCAGCTTTTCCAACTGGCCCGGCACGTGCCGGTGAGCACGGTGATCGTCGACACCGCCGAGAGCATCGCAGCCAGCTATCCCGTCATCGACGAGCTGACCGCCACCCACGGCCTGGTGACCTGTGAAACCGTCCCGGCAATGCTCGCGGTGGACAACGGCCATAGCCGGGGCGGCCTGGGGTTGGACTGACGGTACGCCGAGCCGGTCCGAGATGGTGCGGCCATGGGCGAGGACACCTGGATTCGGAGAGGCCTTCGGCTTGAGCTCGATCCTGGACCGTAAGCGCCAGAGGTAAGCGCCAGAGGTAAGCGCCAGAGGTAAGCGCCAGAGGTAAGCGCCAGAGGTAAGCGCCAGAGGTAAGCGCCAGAGGTAAGCGCCAGAGGTAAGCGCCAGAGGTAAGCGCCAGAGGTAAGCGCCAGAGGTAAGCGCCAGAGGTAAGCGTAGCCTACCTTTAGTAGGCGGTGTAACGTCTCGCCGCATGGAGACGCCCACCCCGCCCCGCATCAGCGCCGCGTTGGCCGACATCCTGCGCCACGACCTCAACATCGACCTCACCCGGGTGAACCGTGATTCACGCCTGATCGATGATGTGGGCCTCGACTCGGTCGCGTTCGCCGTCGGAATGGTGGCTATCGAAGACAAGATCGGGGTGGCCCTGTCCGAAGAGGACCTGTTGACCTGCAACACCGTCGGCGACCTCGAGGCTGCGATCCTCGCGAAGGTCCCGGCCGAGCAGTGAGTGCGCTCGCGACCGCATCACGGCAGGCGATGACCGCGTCACCACACGACCTGGTGATCCTGGACCGCGACAGCGCCGAGTGGCGGCGTCACCCCTGGCAAGAGGTGCACTCCCGCGCCGAGAACATCGCCGAACGCGTTCTCGACGGTGCCGACGGCGCTGTCGGCCTGATCGGTGAACCCACGGTCGAGATCGTCGCTGCCATTCAAGGGGCGTGGCTGGCCGGGCGCGCGGTGGCCGTCCTGCCGGGCCCGGTGCGCGGCGCCGACGACCGCCAGTGGGCCGCCGCGACCACCACCCGCCTCACCGACATCGGGGTGACGCAGGTGTTCAGCCACGGCGACTGCCTGAACCTGTTGCGCGACTGTGATTCCGGACTGACCGTGCACGACGCGGTCGAGGTGGGACATCCCCGACGCTCGTCCACTCTGCTGCCACAACCGACCCCTGCCGACACGCCAGCCGTCCTGCAGGGCACCGCCGGGTCCACCGGAACCCCGCGCACCGCGCTGCTGGCCCCCTCTGCGGTGCTCGACAACGTCTCCGGGGTCCTGCAGCACACCGCCGTGGATCCGGGCCGCGATGTCGGCTGCACCTGGCTGCCGCTGTACCACGACATGGGCCTGACCTTCTTGCTGACCGGCTTCATCAGCGGCCCGGAGATGTGGCTGGCGCCGACGGGAGCGTTCTCGGCGTCCCCGTTCCGCTGGCTGCGCTGGCTCTCCGAGAGCGGCGCAACCCTCACGGCGGCACCGAACTTCGCCTATTCGGTGCTCGGCCGGTACTCCCGCCGGGTCTCCGACGTCGACCTGAGCCGGCTGCGTTTCGCCCTCAACGGCGGCGAACCCATCGACTGCGCCGGTTACCAGTTGTTCCTCACCGAATTCGGCCGATTCGGCTTGGACCCGCATGCGGCCGCCCCGTCCTACGGTCTGGCCGAGGCCTCCTGTGCGGTGACGATCCCGCGCCCGGGAACCGGGTTGTTGGTCGACGAAACCATCGATGCGACAACGGGGTCGACGCAGCGCCATGCCCTGGTCGGTGAGGTGATCCCGGGGATGGAGCTGCGGGTGGTGCCCACCGAACGCAGCGACGCAGTAGGCGCTGAGGTCGGCGAGATCCAGATCCGCGGCACGTCGATGATGAGCGGCTATCTCGGCGAGGAACCGTTGTCTGCCCACGACTGGTTCACTACCGGCGACCTGGGCTACCTGACCGATTCCGGCCTGGTCGTGTGCGGACGGGTCAAAGAACTCATCACCGTGGCCGGGCGGAACCTGTTCCCCAACGAGATCGAACGCGTGGCCGGGCAGGTCCGCGGGGTGCGGGAGGGCGCCGTCGTCGCGGTGGGCGCCGGCACCGACTCGGCCCGGCCGGGTCTGGTCATCACCGCGGAATTCCGCGGGGCCGACCAGGCGGGCGCGCGCACCGAACTGGTGCAGCGGGTGGCCTCACAGTGCGGCGTCGTCCCGGCCGACGTGGTATTCGTCGCGCCGGGCTCGCTGCCCCGGACGACGTCGGGCAAGCTGCGCCGACTGCAGGTCAAGAACACTCTGGAGGCGGTACGCACATGACGGTCCCCGTAGCGGTCGACCTGGACGGCTACCGCGAGCTGCTGCATCGGGTCTTCGACGACACCGTCACGGGCTGGACCGCCGACGCCGAAGCGGCGGAGCGGTTTCCCCGCAAGTTGATCGAGCACCTGGGCTCCGCAGGGGTGTTCCGAGCTAAATGGGGTCCGCAGGGCGGCCAGCACCCCGACGTCGCCAAACTCAACGAGCTGGCCTTCAGCCTGGGCCGGCTGGGGTCCGCCGGTATCGGGGTAGGTGTGAGCCTGCACGACTCGGCGATCGCGATCCTGCGCAGGTTCGGCAGGTCCGAGCACCTCCGCGACATCTGCGAACAGGCCATCGACGGCCATTCGGTGCTGTGCATCGGTGCGTCCGAAGAGTCCGGGGGCTCCGACCTGCAGATCGTCCAGACCGAGGCACGTTCCGCCGGTGAGGGTTTCGAGATAAAGGGCGTCAAGAAATTCGTGTCCCTGTCGCCCATCGCCGATCACATCATGGTCGTCGCCCGCAGTGTGGACCACGACCCCGCCAGCCGGCACGGCAACGTCCTCGTCATCGCCGTCCCCACCGCACAGGTCCAGGTGCAGCCGCCGTGGCGCAAGGTCGGCGCCGGCCCGCTGGACACCGCCGCGGTCCACATCGACACCTGGGTGCCCGCCGACCATCTCGTCGCCCGCGCCGGCACCGGGCTGGCAGCCATCTCGTGGGGTCTGGCACACGAACGCATGTCGATCGCAGGTCAGGTGGCGTCGTCGTGCCAGCGCGTCCTCGGGATCACCCATGCCCGCATGATGCGGCGCAGACAGTTCGGTGCGACGTTGTTCGAACACCAGGCACTGCGGATGCGGATGGCCGACCTGCAGGCCCGGGTGGACCTGCTGCGCCACGGCCTGCACGGTATCGCTGCGCAAGGCCGGCTGGATCTGCGCGCCGCAGCCGCGGTCAAGGTCACCGCCGCACGGCTCGGTGAGGAGGTGCTGTCGGAGTGCATGCATCTGTTCGGCGGCGCCGGATATCTCGTCGACGAGACACCGTTGGGCCGCTGGTGGAAGGACATGAAGCTGGCCCGCGTGGGGGGCGGCACCGACGAGGTGCTGTGGGAGCTGGTCGCCGCGGCGATGCGACCCGACTACGACGGCTACGACGCCATGATCGGCACAGCAGCCGAGGACGCGATGATCGGGTCAGCGCCCGAATGAGTCACTGCCCGTCGGCGGGCCGGTTCAGCGCGTAGAGCGCCATCCGGCGGTTGGACATCTGGTGCTCGCCGAGGAAGTCGCAGCGGGCGTATTCGCACAGCCGGCGCGCCGCGGTGTTGCGGTGGTCGGGGTCGAACATGATGCGCTTGCAGCGGGGTTCGCTCTGGAACAGGCTGGCAGCCAGCCGCGGCAGCAGCAACGGACCGAAACCTCGGTTGACGATGTCGAGATCGGCGATCGCGGCGTGCAGTCCGAGGTCGTAGGGGTCGGCCTCGTAGCACGGGGCGATGGAGTCCTTGGCCGCGCGATAGACCTCGACGTAGCCCTGCGGATTGCCCTTGAAGATGCCGACGAACGGCCGTGAGTACTCGCCGGCCAGCTGCGCCCGCAGGTAGCCCCGCCACCACGTCACCGGCCGGTCGTACTCCCATGTTTCGGCCAGATGGGGGCGGTTCATCCACTCCGCGATCATCTCCGTGTCCGCCTCGGGCTCGACCAGCCTGATCGAGAAGGGTTCGCGCAGCTGCGGTGTCGGCGGAGGCGGCACCATGCGGACCTCCTCGGGGAGGTCGGTGAGCTCGCGGGGCAGGATCGGCAGCACATCGGTCATCGTGGTGGCTGACCCTACCCGAGCAAGGTGAGGATAGGGTTACCTACCTAAGATGCAGACGCGGCGAGCGCAAAACCCGCGGCGACGAGCGCGATCACCTTGACCACCTCGAGACCGACGTACACGACGTGCGCGTGGGAGCGTGGCCCGTCGGCGCCGGCCAGGACCTGATCCGAACGACGCGTCAGCGCCGGGCGCACCGCGACGATCTGCACGGCCAGCATCACCACTGCTACCGCCACCGCCGCGACACCGAGCGTTCCGGCACCACCCGCCCACACCGCGACCACCACCGTCACCGCCAGCAGGACTTCGCAGATGTTGAGCGCACGGAACACCAGTCGCCCGATGCCGAGACCGATCTGCAGCGTGACGCCCGGCGCGCGGAACTTCAGCGGTGCCTCGAGAAACGAGATCGCCAGCACCATCCCCAGCCACACGAACGTCGCAGCGATTCCGGCGACCTGCATGGCCCTACCTTAGGACGTCAAGGAGCTCAGCCGTGGTCGGCTCGTCCCGCCGGCGCTGCGGGATCCTTCTTGCCGAACGGCAGCACGTGCACGATCGCCACCACCACGGCTCCCACCACCAGGCCCACCACCGCGGAGGCGGCGGTGTTCACCAGCCATGCCAGCACCCCGCCCACGGCGGCGACGTGATGCACATACTCCTCGGCGTGATGCACCAGCTCGTACGGCAGATGCCAGCCCAGCTCGTCGGTGCCCAACAGCAGGATGTGCCCGCCCACCCACAGCATGGCGACGGTTCCGACCACCGATAGGGCGGCGAGCAGCTTCGGCATGCCGGCGACCAGCCCGCGGCCCACCTTCTTGGCGAACGCCGACGACCGCTGGGTCAGGCGCAGCCCCACGTCGTCCATCTTCACGATTCCCGCGACGACGCCGTACACCACCGCGGTGATCACCAACGCGACCACGAGCAGGATGATCAACCGGGGCAGGAACGACTGGTCGGCCACCTCGTTGAGCGCGATGACCATGATCTCGGCGGACAGGATCAGGTCGGTGCGGATTGCGCCGGTCACCATGAACCGCTCGGCATCGGGCCCGGCCGCGGCCGCCGGTACGGCATGTCCGCCGTGCCCGGTGATCTTGCCCCACACCTTTTCGGCGCCCTCGTAGCACAGGAAAGTGGCGCCGAGCATCAGGATCGGGGTCAGCAGCCACGGCGCGAACTGACTGAGCAACATGATGGCGGGCAGGATGAAGACGATCTTGTTGCGCAGCGACCCAATGGCGATCCGCTTGATGATCGGCAGCTCGCGTTCCGCGGCGATGCCGTGGACGTACTGCGGGGTGACCGCAGTGTCGTCGATGACCACGCCCGCAGCTTTGGCCGTGGCGCGGCCGGCGGCCGCCCCGATGTCGTCGACCGATGCAGCGGCCATCCGGGCCAACACCGCGACGTCGTCCAGGAGGGCGAACAGGCCGCCGCTCATCGCGTCCCCTCGCTCATGGGTGGCAACGCTACCCGTCGCCGGTCAGCGCGGCGCGCCTGCAGTGGCGGCCGGAACCTTAGGCTGGTCCGATGAGTGCCGGGGAGCAGCGGGCCGGAGTCGACCTGACCAATCTCGACCAGCCGCTCGGCCCGGACGCCGACGCGACCAAACGCGACCTCGTCGACTATCTCGATGCCGTCGCCGACCGAATCCTGCCCGCCCTTGCCGGTCGCCCGTTGACCGTGCTGCGGGCGTTGCGGGGGCGGGCCCCGTTCATGCAGAAGAACGTGCCCAAGTACACGCCGGACTGGGTGCGCACCGTCGAGATCTGGGCCGAGGCGTCGCAGCGATCGATCCGCTATGCGCTGTGCGACGACCGACGGACACTGCTGTGGCTGGCCAACCAACGCGCCGTCGAATACCACCCGACACTTGGTCCGGCCGAGAACATCTACCGGCCAACACATCTGGTCCTCGACCTCGACCCGCCGGCGCAGGCCCCGTTCGTCGCGGTCGTGGCTGTGGCGCACCAGGTGCACGCCGCGCTCACCGCCTGCGGACTTTCCGCTGCGGTGAAGACCAGCGGCTCCCGCGGCCTGCACATCGTCGTTCCGGTCGCCGACGGCGTCGCGGCCGACGACGTCGCCGCCGCGACACGTGCGTTGGCCGCACGCAGCGAGGCCCTGGATCGGTCCGCCGCCACCACCGCGTTTGTCGTCGAGGAGCGCGCAGGCAAGGTCTTCGTCGACGCCACCCGCGCCGGCGGCGCGACGGTCGCCGCGGTGTACAGCCCGCGGTTACGGCCGGGCACCCCGGTGTCCTTTCCGTTGGCGTGGTCGGATCTGGACCGCGCCGACCCGCGTGAGTTCACCGTGCACACCGCGCCGGGTCTGCTGTCGGGTGGGGACCCGTGGGCCGAGACGATGCCGGCGCCGCAGCAACTGCCCGACTACCTCGTCGACGAGGGACACCGGATCCCGGTCGCCCGGGTCGCCGCGATGCACGAAGGCAAACGTCGCGCCCGGGAGCGCCGGGAGCAACGGCAGGACTGAATCAGGCGATGTTGCGGTGCATCTGCACGGTCGTGCCGGTGGGCCGGGACTCGATCGTGACGTCCTGCATCAACGCCCGCATCAGTTCCAGCCCCCGACCTCGATGCCGGGCGGGCACCGCCTGCGGAGTCTTCCACGAGCCGGTGTCGGTGACGGTGATGTAGACCCGCTCGGCGACGACGACCGCATGCAGGTGCACGGTGCCCTCCGGATGGTCGCGGTGTCCGTGCTCGATCGCGTTGGCCAACGCCTCCCCCACCGCGATCAGCACATCGAGAGCCTCGTCGGCGCCCGCGCCGGCCTCGTCGAGCCAGTCGCGCAGGGCGTGTCTGCTCTGCGCGAGTTCCCCCACGTCGGCCCCGAGTTCCAGATCCAGCGCGGCGGGCTGGCGGTAGACGAGCACCGCAACGTCATCGCGGTACCCGTCCTGCGGCGCCAGCGTCGTCATCAACCGGTCGGCCAGAGCGTCGAGCGCGTCGCCGCGATGTTGCGACACAAGGTCACCCGCGCGGTCGATGCCTTCGTCGATCGACACGCGCCGCCGCTCGACCAGGCCGTCGGTGTAGAGCAGCAGCGTCGCCCCGGCCGGCAGCACCGTGCGCGTCTCCGGCCGGACACCGTGATGAGCCACCCCGAGCGGCGTGGCTCGCGCGCTGTCCAGCAGCACTACAGCGCCACCACCGTCGACGAGAATCGGCGGCGGCTGTCCGGCGCAGGAATAGGTCAGCTCCCCTGACCCGGGGCTCAACACCGCGCAGAACGCGGTGGTGCACCGCGCTCCGGGCAGCCGCATCGCGAAGCGGTCCAGCGCCGAGAGAACCGCCGCCGGGCTCGGGTTCTCCAGCAGCAACGCCCGGCACGCGCTACGCAGCTGCCCCATCACGGTGGCCGCCGACAGCCCGTGCCCGACGCAGTCACCGACAATTAACCCGATCCGGCCGTCGTCGAGGTCGACCACGTCGTACCAGTCGCCGCCAACCTGCAGCGGGCGGGTCGCCGGCTGGTAACGCACCGCGAATCCGTCGGACGTCGGGGGGCCGAGAATCGCGTGCTGGAGCGCCAGCGCGGTCTCGCGTTGCTGATCGATCTGGTGCACCCGCTGCAAACCCTGGCCGAGCCGGCCGGCCAGCACCGTCAGCAGTGTGCAGTCATCCGCAGTGAAATGTCGCCGCTCATTCAACTCGAGGTGGATGACCAGTACGCCCTGGGGATGCTGCAGAGCGATGCCGGCCTCTCCCGGTTCGAAGGACTCGGGTTCGAGCAACTCCCGATCGTGCAGCGCCGTGATCTTCCCGCGGCGCTCGTCCGACAGGGTCCCCCACTCGGCGGCCTCCCCGGCGCACATCAGCGTCGGCACCTCCTCGCCGCGCCACGTCGCGGCCACCACCCGACGCGCACGCCAGACCGCACGCAACTGTTCGGCCGCGGCGGCCACCGCATCGGCCAGGGTGTCCGCCTGGGCCAGCTTCTCGTTCAGGGCTGCGAGCGCGGTCTCCCGCAGCACGACGTAATGCTCGGCGGTGACGTCGCGCAGCGTCCCGACGATCACTTTGCGGCCCGTGTCGGGATCCTCGGCGTGGGTGAACGTCGCCGTCACCCACAGCCGATGGCCGTCCCGGTGGGTCACCGGAACCGCGGACAACGTTCCGTGCGACTTGTCCATCAGATCGGCGAACGCGTCGGCAACCTCGCGGTGAGCGTCCGGATCACTTTCTGCCGAGGGCCACCACGGGTAGGCCGGCGGATACGGCAGCCCGGCGCTGTCGTAGCCGAGCATGTCGACGAAGGTGGTGTTGATCTCGGTGACCGCGCCCGTCTCGTCGCAGACGAACAACGCCTCCTGCAACGAGTCGATGAGCGCCGTACGCCAGCGGGCGTGGTGGTCACGCATACGCGCCAGCACGATGTTGGCACGTACCCGGGCCAACAGCTCGGTGGCGGCGAACGGCTTGACCAGATAGTCGTCGGCGCCGGCGCGCAGCCCGGTGGCCGACGCCTCCGGCCCGGCACGGGCCGAGAGCAACAGCACCGGCACCGACGCGGTCCGCCGGTCTGCCCGCAGCGCCGCGACAAGACCCAGGCCATCCAGGACCGGCATCATCACATCGCTGATGACCAGGTCCGGCGCGGCTGTCCGCACCACCTCCAGAGCCGCGCCGCCGTCGGCGACCGGTTCGACGACGTAACCGTCGGAGCGCAGCAGCCGAGTCAGATAGTCACGCATGTCGGCGTTGTCGTCGGCGATCACCACGCGCATGGGCCGTTCAGGCGAATCGTTCCCCGGAGTCGAGGAAAGCCCTGCTGCGGAGTCGGTGTCTGCCGCGGGTGACCAGCGCAACGCCTCCTCGACATAGGCGTTCCCGCCCCGCACGGCACGCCCCGTGGACCCGGCTGCGACGGCGTCGACAGGCAGGTGCGCGGCACCCAACGGAAGCCGGATCGTGAAGGCGGTGCCCTCCCCCTCGACGCTGTCGACGTCGATCGACCCGCCGTGCAATCCGATGAGTTCCTTGACCAGGGCCAGACCGATTCCACTGCCTTCGTGGGAGCGCGACCGTGAGTTCTCGATCCGGTGAAACCGCTCGAACAGCCGCGCAACTTCGTCGGCGGGGACCCCGACACCGGTGTCGGCGACGACAACGACGGCCCGGTCACCTTCTCGGCCCACCCGCACCGATATTGTGCCGTCGAAGGTGAATTTCAGCGCGTTCGACAGCAGGTTGAACAGGACCTTCTCCCACAGGTCCGGATCGACATAGACCGGCTCGTCCAGCGGCGCGCAGTCCACCACCAACGACAGCCCAGCCCGCTCGACGGCGGACCGGAAGACGCTGGCAAGCTCGGCAGTCAACACACCGAGATCGACAGGCTCGTAACGGGTTTGGGCGCGACCAGCCTCGATTCGGGAAAAGTCCAACAGCGCGTTGACCAGCTTGCTCAGCCGTAGAGCGCTGCGCCAGATGATATCCAGTTCATGGCGGGTGTCCTCGTCGAAGCGATCGTCGCGACGCAGCGCGTCGACCGGGTCCAGAATCAACGTGAGCGGCGTGCGGAACTCGTGGCTGGCGTTGGAGAAGAAGGCGGTCTTCGCGCGGTCCAGCTCGGCGAGCTGCTCAGCCCGCAACTGTTCGGCACGGTAGCTGCGGGCCAACCCGACGTCGGCGGCAATGCGCGCAGCCACCAGGGAGACGAAGCCGCGATAACCCTCGTCCACAGGGCGATACCGGTTCAAGCCCGCCACCAGGAACCCCATCGACGACTCACCCTGCTGCAGCAACGGCACGACCAGCGCCTGCACCGGCGGCTCCGGCCAATCACCGGTCGGCAGAGCCTGATACACGTCGCCGCTGAGTTCGACCGTGACGACCTCGCCGCCCCGCGGCTCGCTCAGCGGCCACACCCGGTCGTCTGTCAGCACCGCCGGAGCCGCTATGTGCACCCCGTCGAATCCGCTCGAGCCGGCCAGCCGCGCCGTTCCGTCGGAATCGAACAGGTAGGTCAGCGTGAACGGCAGGTCGCGGGCGTTGCGGGCCAACTGGCCACCGATGAACGAGACGAGCTCGGCCTCGGTGCGTACGACGCTCGAATCAGAGCCGAGATCACGCAGCGTGGCCATCCGCCGCTCCCCGACCACCTGCAGAGTGTCTTCGCTGACCACACAAAGCAATCCGACGACATGGCCGTCGTCGTCACGCAACGGACTGTAGGAAAAGGTGTGATAGGTCTCCTCGGGGTAACCGGAGCGCTCCAGGAACAACAACAGGGACTCGTCCCAGGTCGCCTCCCCGGTCGAGAGGACCCGCCGGATACGGAGCTCGACCTCGTGCCACACCTCATGCCACACCACCCGGAACGGCTGACCCAGCGCCCACGGGTACTTGCGCCCCAACGTGTCGCGCCGATACGCGTCGTTGCAGAAGAAGGTCAGGTCCGGGCCCCACGCCATCCACATCGAGAATTTCGACGAGAGCATGACGCTCACCGACGTCTGCAGACTCTGCGGCCATCCCTCGACCGGGCCGAGCGGTGTTGCCGCCCAGTCGACGCGGGCGTGCTCGCGCCCGACGTCGCCGCCGACCGCGAAGAAATCCGGCAGCGCGCCGTACCCGGCTTCCCGGCCGGTCACCCGGAGCCCGACATCAACGCGTCTGTCACGGTGGGATACGGGCGGAGCAGACCGTCGAGTTTGGTCACCTCGATGGGCCGCACCACTTCGGCGTTGGTGGCGACCACCCGTACCGCCACCCCGTCGGAGGCGCCCTGCTCGTAGCAGCTGAGCACGGCGTTGAGGCCGGCGCTGCCGAAATAGGTGACTTCGTCGAGTACGAGCACCAGCATCCGGGCGGGCGGCCCACCGGCGGCGGCAAGCCCGGCGGCCAACGCCTCACCGAGCAGATCCACTGTGCCCGAATCGACTTCGCCACGGGCGTGGACGACGACAGCGCTGTCACTGACGTCCTGCGTGATGTCGAGAAGACCCACCTCAGCTGCCGATCCGCTGATGGACAGACAACAGCACATGGTCGAACTCCCGCCGGAGGGCGTCCATCGACGAGTCGACCGATGTCAGCTCGGCGACGATCTGTGCGGCCAACGCCCGCAACTTGGTGTTGGTCTGCTGCGAGCGCCACTGCAACAGCTTGAACGCCTGATCGGCGTCGACCTGATAGACCAGCATCAGCGCGCCCTTGGCCTGTTCGATGGCGGCCCGCGCCGCGAACAGGTCGGGCAGCGACTCGTCGAGAACGTCTTTGCGGGCGCGGTCGAGGGTGCCGCTCAGGTCGAGGTAGTACCCCTCGGTGCCGATCACGGCCCCCCGGTCGTCGCACATCCGGTCGCCGATGACGAGAACGCTGTGTTCGCATCCGTGGGTGTCGAGGAAGCGGTGGCGGCTGGAGAACGAACCACCGTGGTGCAGCGCATGGTCGAGCAACTCCTGGACATGCCTGCGGTCGTCCGGGTGCTTGTGCGAGAGCACCAACTCAGTGGTGGGAGTGACTGCGCCGGGCTCGTAGCCGTGCATCCTGGCCAGCTCATCGGACCATTCCCAGCGCTGACCGACGAACCAGAAACGGAAGCCGCCGACGTCGAGGTCGGCGGCGGTGGCGACGGCCTCCTCGGCCCGCGGGGCGGAAGAGCGAACCGGATCCGGCATTTCCGCATTATTCCACCCTGGTCCGGCGCGGAAACACATTCGGCGATGTGAGCCCGTCGGGTGCCCTCCGGCCGCGCCGACGCCGAACCGGTGAGACGGCCGCGCTGTGGGTATCCCCGCGCCATGACCGACCAGTTCAAGAAGGGTGACAAAGTCACCTGGCAGAGCCACGGCAGCACCGCCGAGGGCACCGTGCAGAAGAAGATCACGTCCGACACCGAGGCCGCCGGCCGCACGGTCCGCGCCTCGCAGGACGAGCCCCAGTACCTGGTGCGCAGCGACAAGAGCGGCAACGACGCCGTGCACAAACCGGAGGCGTTGACCAAGAAGTCCGGCAGCTGAGGCGCCAACGACAGTTGACGTCCAGGACGCGGCGGTAGCATCGCCGGCGATGCCCCGCGTCGCGCTGATTCTTCTCGTGGTCGCGCTGTCGCTTGCCGGCTGCGCGGACGCGCCGCCACCCACCGTGCCGGCCCCCACCGTGCCGACCGCGGACACGCGCGTCTCCCCGCCGCCGTCGGCGGTCACGCAGGATCGGCCGTTGGCGGCCGACCCCGCCCAGATGGCCACCGACCTGGTCGCCGACGAGTCAGCGCTGCGCGATCCCGCGGCGCCGAACAGTGTGCTGGCCGCGGCGGCACATCGACAACAGGCGGCGTACCGGATACTCGGCCGCCACCCCGAATGGGATTCGCTGATCCGCCCCCACATCCCGGCAGACCTGCGCGAGGTGGTCGACCGCAACATCGACGCACGGCGCCAACTGTCGGCGATGGGCCGCCCGAAGGACACCCTGCCCGCCTGGCGCATCGTCGAGCCGCGCCCGGCGCAGGAGCTGCTCGGCTACTACCGCGAAGCGCAGTCGGCGTTCGGCGTCGGCTGGAACTACCTGGCGGCGATCAACTTCATCGAGACCGCGTTCGGGCGGGTGGCCGGTGTCAGCACGGCGGGAGCCCAGGGGCCGATGCAGTTCATGCCGGCGACGTTCGCGGCCTACGGCGCCGGCGGCGACATCCTCGCACCCCGCGACAGCATCATGGCCGCCGGCCGCTACCTTGCCGCCAACGGATTCGACCGCGACCCCGACCACGCGCTGTACCGGTACAACAATTCTCAGAACTACGTGCGGGCCGTGCACGACTACGCCGCCGTCATCGCGGCGCACCCCCTGGCGCTGGCCGGGTACCACCGCTGGAGCGTCTACTACAACACCACCTCCGGCGACATGCTGCTGCCGGTCGGCTACTCGCAGGACGCGCCCGTCCCTGTCTCCGACTACACCGGCGTGTACAGCGCGCCCTACACTCCGGCCTCGGCCGAGATCCGGATCTCACCCCGCAGCGCCGAGATCCTCGACCGGCTGCTGGCTGCCCGACGCCAGACGCCCGCCGCCGGCGGGGCTGCGCTGTCGGCCGCGCTGTCTCAGCCATTTCTCGGCACCGCTTACGGCGCAGACACTCTCGTCGGTTCCCAGGACGTTCCCGAACAGCTCGTGATCGACCTCGAGCGGGTCGACTGTTTCACGCTCGCCGACTACATCGAAGCCCTCAAACGCGCCGAGACCCGAGACCAGTTCATCGATGCCCTCACCGCGGTGCGCTACCAGGACGGCCTCGTCGGGTTCGCCAGCCGCAGACACTTCTTCACCGACTGGTCGGCCGGTTCACCGCCGATCGCGACCGACGTCACCGCCGACGTCAGCGCCGACGCGGTCACGGTGACCAAGAACCTGAACCGACGAGATGACGGCGGCACCTATCTGCCCGGGCTGCCGGTGACGCGCCGCGAGGTCACCTACATTCCTGCCGACCGTGTCGACGGCGGGGTACTGGCCCAACTGCGCCCCGGTGACTACGTCGGCGCATACGCCGAGGACGGCGGCCTCGACGTCACGCACGTCGGGATGTTCCTGACAGGCCCGGACGGTCCGGTGCTGCGCAACGCGTCGTCGCTGAGCAAGGACCAACAGGTGGTGGACAGTCCATTCCCCGACTACGTCGGTACCGTCCCCGGGATCGTGGTGCTGCGGCCGGTCACGTAGGCGACGTCGCGGGGAGCGGACGAGCGTTCACGCCCAGAGCTCGGTGATCGACAGTCCCGCGCCCTCCACCATGCGGCGCACCAACGGCATGCTGATCCCGATCACGTTGGACGGGTCGCCCTCGATGCGCTCGACGAACCAGCCGCCGAGACCGTCCAGCGTGAACGCACCAGCCACCTGGATGGGCTCCCCGCTGGCGATGTAGCGGGCTATCTCAGCATCGGTCGGGGTGCCGAAATGCACTGCGGTGGTGCCGGTGTCGCCGTCGGTGTGGGTGATGAACCCACCGACGATGCGCAGCAGCGCATGCCCCGTCAGCAGATGCCCGATGGTGCCGGCCATTGATTCCCATTGCGTGCGAGCGGCATCGGCCGATCCCGGTTTGCCGCACAGGGCGCCGTCGACAAACAGCATGGAATCACAACCGATGACCACGCAGTCGGCGAGCAGATCCTCCGGCAGCACCCCTGCCACACTGACCGCTTTGGCGGTGGCCAACTTCGCCACCACCGCCTCAGGGGGCAGGTCCGCGTCGAGTGAGGCGATCAACGCGTCCTCATCGACATCGGAGACGATCACTTCCGGATCGACACCGGCCTGCCGCAGCACACCCAGCCTGCCCTGGGATGCCGAGGCGAGAACGACGCGCGTCATCGGTCTGTCACGCTGGTCATGGCCGCGATGTTATCGGTGACCACAGCGACGCCTACCGACGGGACGAACGGTCGTCCCGCCGCGGGTGTCCACCCGGGTGAGGGCCAGATGTGCCGCGGACCCCTCCGGTCGCCTGGCCGTCCATACGGTGAACGGTGGGGCGAGCCGCGCACCCGACCACAGATGTGAAAACCTGAGTCCGCGCGCCCCGCTTCGGGTGAGAATCGATGGATGCGCTTCGGAAACTTCATGGCCCCCTTCCACCCCGTCGGACAGAATCCGACCCTCGCCATCGAACGTGACCTCGACCTGATCGTGGCGATGGACCGCCTCGGGTTCCACGAGGCGTGGATCGGCGAACACCACTCGGCGGGCTTCGAGATCATCGCCTCCCCCGAGGTCGTCATCGGCGTGGCCGCCGAACGCACCAAGCACATCAAGCTCGGTACCGGAGTGAGCTCGCTGCCCTACCACCACCCCCTCATGCTGGCCGACCGCATGGTGCTGCTCGACCACCTCACCAGGGGCCGGGTGATGCTCGGCTGCGGTCCCGGACAACTCACCTCCGATGCACACATGCTGGGCATCCCCGCCGAAGAACAGCGCCCGCGCATGGAGCAGTGCCTCGATGCCATCATGCGGCTGCTGCGCGGCGAGACCGTCACGATGCACACCGACGGATTCACGTTGCAGGACGCGCGCCTGCAACTGAAGCCCTACAGCGACCCGTGCTTCGATGTCGCTGTGGCAGCGTCCTTTTCACCGACGGGTCCGCGTGGGGCCGGACGGCACGGCATCGGTATGCTCTCGATCGCGGCCACCGCCAAACAGGGCATGGACCTGCTTGCCCAGCACTGGTCGACGTGGGAAGAGGTCGCGTTCGAACACGGACATGTCGCCGACCGCTCCAAATGGCGCCTGGTCGGACCGATGCACCTGGCCGACACCCGCGAGCAGGCCGAACGCGATGTCGAGTACGGTATCGCCGAATTCTCCCGCTACTTCAGCCACATCCTGCCCGCCGGACCGGTCCAGGGTGACACTCCGGCCGAGATCATCGCCAACAACCGGGAATCCGGGTTTGCGGTCATCGGCACACCGGACGACGCGGTCGCCAAGATCACCGAACTCGTCGAGGCGAGCGACGGCGGCTTCGGCGCCTTTTTGCTCTTCGACCACGACTGGGCGCCCCCGGCCGCCAAGATGCACAGCTACGAACTGTTCGCCCAGTATGTGATGCCCCACTTCACCGGCCAGCTCACCGCACCGGCAGCGTCGTGTGACTGGGTCACCGCCAGCGGAACCGAGTTCGTCGACCGGGCCGCGCACGCGATCGGCAAGGCGATCGACGACCACGCCGCCGAACGAGAGTCGAGGCACGCCCCACGGTGAGCGGCGACTCACCCTCAGTCGCCTCCCGCTATACCCGGCACGGGAACGTTCGCCTGCACTACGTGGACTCGGGCGGCGACGACCGGGGTGCGCCAATCGTTTTCGTCCCCGGCATGACCGACACCGCGGAGGACTATCGCGCGGTGCTGCCCCTGTTCGGGCGCCGCACCGTAGTAATGGAACTACGCGGCCACGGCCACAGCAGCGCACCGCCGGCCGACTACGACTTCGCGACCCTGCGTGATGACGTGGGCGCCGTGGTCGACGCCGTCACCGACGGTGACGTGCACCTCGTGACGTTCTCCCGCGGCACCACCTACGGGATCGGCTGGGCACTAGCGAACCCCGTCCGGGTGCGCTCGGTGTCGATCGGTGACTACGTACCCGAAGAGAAGGTGCTGACCGGAGGCCAGGCCGAACGACTGCTCACCGGACGCTGGCGCGGCTCACCGGTCAACGAGCGCCTCGACGTCCGGGCGGCGCAACTGACCTTCGAGGCCGCGCGACCACAATCGCTGTGGACGGCGTTGGCACGCACGGGCATTCCCCTGCTCGCGGTGCGCAGCGGTGGCAGCGTGCTGGTCGGCGACAGCGACTGGGCCCGGTACCGCGAGCTGTTCCCCGACGCCGAGTTGGTCGAGTTCACCGAGTCGCCGCACGACATCTTCCGGCCCGACCGCGGCCGATACCCTCTTCTGGTCCGTGCGCACGCCGAGCGCGCTGACGCCGCACGCCACTGACCCGTCAGCGTTGACCGACACGTCGCCACAGTTCGGTGAAGGACCCGAGGTCCTGCACCGCACGCACGGCGCGGTCCAGTCCGGTGCGGGTGACCGCCTCACCCTGTAATCGCGCCCCCAAGGCGGAGGTGACGCCGGCTGCGATGAACGCGGTCACCGCCAGCATCCGATAGTCGGCCCAGATCGGCTCACGCGCCAACCGGGGGCCACCGTGGGCCTGCAACGCCTCGAGATACTCGGCGAGCAGCTCCTGCTCGATCCGGCGCCGCACATCGGTGTCCAGCGAGGTGACGGCGAAGTAGGCGAGATCTTTGACACCCGGCCCCTGAGCCGCCACCTGCCAGTCGAACAGGATCGGGCGATCACCGACGAAACAGATGTTGCCGCGGTGGGTGTCGCCGTGCACGAGAGTCATCGGGAGCTCCCGCATCACCTCGGCGACGGCACGACGTCGCCGACGCAGCATGTGCGCCTCGGCGCGAACGCCCTGCGGGACGAGGTCGTCATAGCGGCGCGGGATGGCCGCCAACAGTCGCCAGGTCTGCGGGCCCCACGTCACCGAGCGGGCCGCCGGCGGCGCGAAGACGGCGAGGTCGGTGGTGAAACGCGGTGATTCCCAGAAGGCGGCGTGCACTCGCGCCAGCGCCCTGGCCACGGCGCGGGCCTCGTCGGGCGTACACGATCCGGCGACGTCGCCGAAACGCGCCCCGCGCAACGCCAGGTCCTCCATCAGCACTACCGACCGGCCCCGCGCGGAGGCCGCCGCATACACCGCCGGCGCGACCTCACCGAGCTCCGCGCCCACCCGGCGGTAGACCTCGACCTCGTTGCGCCCCAACCGCATCGCGATGTTGAACAGCCGCTCCACCGGCCGGGTCGGAGTCAGTTTGGCGAATACCTGCGCCGGTGTCCCCGGTGGTCCAGTCACTGCCAGGCGGCCCGGACCGCGGTGCCGTGATCGGCGTCGATGACCTCGACGCCCGTCACCGCGGTATGGCCGGTCAGCTGTCGGAACACCTCGGCGGTGATGTCGTCCGGACGCGCCGGCACCGTCATGCGCTACACCCCGCGCTCGACCGGCAACCGACCGCTGTCCACAGCCGTCACCAGCGCCGCGTGATCGGCTTCCGTCTGGTCGGCGTAACGCCGGGCAAAAGCGCTCAGCGCGTCGGCGACCCGGTCCGAGCGCCCCAGGTAGCCGGCGATCATCGACGCGCCGCTGGTGCGGGCATGCCCTTTGGCGAGCAGTTGGCCCACCACGGCGGTGTAGTCGATCAGGGCCGTGGAGTCCATCGCATCCAACGGAATGGTGCCCTTCATGTTCCGGAACTGCCGGACGTAGAACTGCACCCCGCCCATGGTGGTCCAGCCCAGCAGCGGGTCGCTGACCGTCTGCAACGCCTGCTGGTACTCGACCACCCGCTGTCCCTGGTGGGCGTGCCAGGCAGATTCGCCGTGCACATAGCGCGCCAGCACCGATCGGCGCGCCTGCTTGAGCTGCAGGAAGACGACGTCTTCGGACGAGGATCCCTCCAGCAGCGCGACGTAGGCGCGCAGTCCGACACTGCCCACGCCGACCACCTTCTGCGCGACGTCGAGCAGGGTGTAGCCGCCCAGGACCCGGCGCCAGTGGGTGGACAGAGTGGGCAGGTAGTCGTCGAGCGCCACGGCCAACGCGTCGGCTTCGCGTTGCGGAAGACGGGTGATCAGCGGGGCCTCCTCGACGATCCTGCGCTGGCCGTCGATCTCCTTGGTGAACCGGGGCAGCGCACGGTCGCTGGTGCGGTTGCGCGCCCGTTTGGCCGACCGCTGCACCTGGTCGGCGAGCGGACCAGCCGCCTGCCCCGCCAGCCGGTCGACGTCCAGCCGGGTGAACGAACGCGAGAACAGCGGCTCGTCGGCCAGCCGACGCAACTCCAGACGGTAGGCCGTCACACAGGAGTGCACCGCCGCGCCGCAGTCTTCCTCGGAAGTGCCGTTGTGCCGTCCGGCAACCCAGATGCTGGCCACCAGCCGACGCAGATCCCATTCCCAGCCACCCGGGTGGGCTTCGTCGAAGTCGTTGAGGTCGATCACCAGGTCGCGTTCCGGGGAGGCGTAGAAACCGAAATTGCCCAGATGCGAGTCGCCGCAGACCACCGGGGTGATGCCCGTCGACGGCAGATGTGCCACGTCGTCGGCCATCACCACAGCGGAACCCCGCAGGAAGCCGTACGGGGAGGCGATCATGCGGCCCACGCGGATCGGGATCAGGGAGGGCAGCCGACCCTGGTGGTTGAGTTCGATCAGACGAACCGGGTCGGGCCGGTCCGGCGGCGCGGCCCAGTCGGCCAGCGTCCGGCGCTTTACACGCTTGCGCAGGCTCTTGCCGAGGGCATATCGCTCGGCACGGGTGACCGGCCGCCGGCGCAGCGAACGGTAGGAACCGCTGTCGGCCTCGGGCAGGACGGTATGTCTCGTCGGGTCGGGTTCTGGTGCCGTGCTCGTCATCTGTCGCCGGTTCCCCACCGCTTCCATGGTGCGCGATGTGCGCCTGGGGCGGGCTGAGTTGGGCACATGCCCTACCCCGGGCCGGCCACCAGGCGGGGCTTCAGGCGTTGCGGAGCAATGTCGACCTCGGCGGCGAGGTCCTCGCTCAGTGCCGCGGCGTGGGCCGCCAGGCCTACGGTGTCGATGCCGTAGGGCGCCTCACCGCCGACCGAGAGGCCGTCCGATGCGCGACGAAGGAGAGTGATCGCACCCTTGGCGTTGCCCCGCTGGATGTGGGTGACACCCACCGCAAGCTGCGCCAGCGCCTTCCACAGATGCTTCTCGCTGTCCGGACCTGTCTTCCAGGCCGCCTCGAGCACATCGTGGGCGTGGAACGGGAAGCCCTGGTCCAGGAGTTGCTGGGCATAGGTCAGCGAATCGTGCGGCGCTAGTTCGAGGTCCTCGGGGATCCGGGCGACACCAGGGCTGCCGTGCGGGAGTGGACGGCCCAGCGCATCGCGCGGACGGTCGTTGCGCGGGCGACCGGTTTCGTCGCGGTCACGGGCCATGTCCGCGGTCACCGCTTCGCGCGAGCAGCCAGGCGGGCTGCGCCGTACAGCAGAGCACCCACGCCCACCAGTATGGCCCCGAACAGCCACACCTTTGCGGTCTGTTGGGTCATCAACAGCACGCACGAGGCCACACCGAGCACAGGCACCGGCGTCCACACCCGGAAGTGCTCGTGCGCGACGGGGTCGCGGCGCAGCACCAGCACCGCGACGTTGGTGGAGACGAACACCACCAGCAACAGCAGGACTACCGTTTCCGCCAGGGTCGACAGATCGCCCACCAGGGTGAGAAGCATCGCCACGGCGGTGGTGGCCAGGATCGCCGCCCAGGGTGTGCGGCGGTTGGGCAACACCTTGCTCAGTACGTGTGGGAGCAGTCCGTTGTCGGCCATACCGTAGGCGAGCCGGCTCGCCATGATCATGGTCAGCAGGGCACCGTTGGCCACCGCCACGAGCGCGATGGCGCTGAACAACCAGCCCGGCACACCGACCCCGGATGCGTCGACGACAGCCAGCAGCGGCCCTGACGACTCGGACAGCTGCGCCGGTGGCAGCGCGATGGCGCTGGCAACACCGACCAGCGCATACATGACGCCGGCGGCGATCAGGGCGCCGAACAAGGCGGTCGGGTACACCTTGCTGGGGTGACGGATCTCTTCGGCGAGGTTCGCCGACGTCTCGAACCCGACGAACGAGTAGTACGCGATGATCGCCCCGGCGAGGATGGCCAGCGCCGGGGTGGCGCCCTCGGGCAACTGGCCGACGCGGCCGAGATCGCCGCGCCCGCCGCCAACCATCACCGCGACCGCCACGATGACGATCAGCAGACCGGTGAGCTCGATCACGGTCATCACGACGTTCGTCTTGAGCGATTCGCTGATGCCGCGGGCGTTGAGCGCGGCGACCAGGGCCAGGAACAGCAGCGCCGCTGCGGTGACCGGGACGTCGACGAACGTGGCCAGGTAGTCGCCGGCGAACGCCAACGACAGTCCGGCGGCGCTGGTCACACCGGCGGCCAGCATGCAGAAGCCGACCAGGAACGACACCAGAGGCTGCCGGAACGCGCGCTGGGCGAACACGGCGGCACCGCCGGCTTTCGGATACTTGGTCACCAACTCGGCGTAGGAACCGGCGGTCAGCAGGGCCAACACGAGCGCTACCAGCAGCGGCGCCCACAACATTCCGCCGACGTCCTCGGCCAGCACACCCATCAGCGCGTAGATACCGGCTCCGAGCACGTCGCCGAGGATGAACAGGAACAGCAGCGGCCCGGTCACGCGGCGGCTGAGCCTGCCCTCGACATCGTCGGCCGCTGTTGCAGGCGTCGTGGTCGGTTCCGTTGTCACGCGTGCCTCCCCGATGCGCTGAACTGCGGCGGTTCCGTCGAGGCGTCGGGATACCCGCTGCGGGCACTTCCAAGCGACGGTCGCTCACACAGGAGCCGGACAGACGAAAGGGGCCGCATCTCTGCGGCCCCTTTTCGGTGGAGCTGCCGGGAATCGAACCCGGGTCCTACGGCATTCCCTCAAGGCTTCTCCGTGCGCAGTTCGCTATGCCTCTACTCGGATCTCCTGATCACGCGAACAAGTCAGGATGACGATCCCAGTCGCTGTTTGGTGTCCCGATGAGTCCCGCGACCGGACTCACCAGTTGATCCCTCTAGATGACGCCAGGATCCGGGTCGAGGGATTACCCGGTCTGACGGACCAGCTGTCGCTTAGGCAGCGAGAGCGTAGTCGCGCTGATTGGAATCGGCGCTTAATTGGTTGCAACGACGCTTAACGGTGGTCAATTGCCTGCACCGGCACGCTTCCCTTGATTCGATGCGCGAAGTCGAAACCGTTCAGCCCCTTGTCTGTGAAACTTCGGCACACCCGCCGACCGTCGGCGGACTCTCCATACTACCGACGAATCCAACACGGCCAACCGATTAAGTGTTCCCGCGCGCCCCTGCCAACCGATTGGTTCCCGCCCGCCACCGCCGAGCGTTGGTTCCGGCGGCGCCCCACCCGCCGAGCGTGAAGCCAGTGCGAAAAGCGGCCGGCAGATTCGCAGAGGATTCACACTCGCTGAGGAGATTCACACTCGCTGAGGAACAGCGCGCTCGGCGACATTAAGCAGCCAGCGGCCAGGTTCTCACGCTTCAACGTCATCATCCGGCGCGCTTAGCCGGGCATTTCTGAGACCGCCTGACGCCGGCGACATCGCCGTTCGCCCACCGGACGCGTCCGTACGTTGCGAACTGGCGGGCCGCTGCCCTGCATGGTTGCGGTTGGGACCGCCAGCCAATCGGACACGGCGACCAGGGCCGATCCAGCGGCGGATGGGCTGGCCGTGGGTGTCTCGTTTTTCGGATACGGAGCGCCACCCCGCGCACAAGCACCATGGGTAGAACCGATCGCGGACGCTGCGGCGCTCTGTCGCGGGTTATCGCGGTGCGGTGGCGAGGGTGTGTATGCCACCTTCAGCGAAACGCAGCAGTGCTTGGTGGCGTTTGTCGATGTCGTCGGCGTGCATGCGGCCTTGGGTGAGGCTGTCTAGGCGCAGGTTGTTGGAGTAGGTGTACATAGTGGCGGCGACCAGGTGCAGGTAGGCGTCGTAGATGGCTTCTTCGCTAGCGGCTGGGAACAGGGCTTGCAGGTGAGCGATGAAGTCGGCGGCGATGGCGTTGAAGTCATCAGCGATGAATCGCCTGATGGGGTGCCCGGAGTTGGCGAGTTGGGCGATGAAGCGGAAATAGTTGTCCCATCCCGGATTGCCGGCTCGTTGGCGCAGGGGTTCGGTGAACGCCTCGATGACCGCACGGAGGCGCCGCGCTCGTGGCCCGCTGGCGGGCAGTGCCGCCAGGAGGGCGCGGCGCTCGTCGTTGAGAGGCTGAATGCGGCGAACCAGCACCGCGCGAAACAAGGCTTCCTTACCGCCGAACTGCTCGCTGATCGCGGCCAGCCGGGTGCCGGCGTGGTCGGTGATGTCACGGACGCTGACGCCGAAGTAGCCGCGGGCGGCGAACAGCTCTTCCGCACTGTCGAGCAGCCGGCTCCGCAGGGCGGCCCGGTTGGCCTCACGCGTGGTCAGTGTCTGTGGAATATCCGGGCCGGGGTTGGTCATGAGTCGATGATCGCGTGTTCGATGCTGCCGATGGCGTCGATGGCCAGCTCCACCGTGTCGCCGGGTTGCAGCCAGTGTCCCGTCTCCATACCGCTGCCACCGGGCAGTGTGCCGGTGGCGAACAGTTCACCGGGACGGAGGTGTTCGCCGCAGGACGCGTGGGCGAGGACTTGACCGAGTGTGTGGTGCATACCGGCGCTGGACACGTTGGCCACGGTGACTCCGTTGATGGCGACGGTTCCGTGCAGATCGTCGATATGGGGAAGGATCTCGTCGGCCGTGACAGCCACCTCCGACAGAGAGCTGGCGAAGTGCTTGGATTTCTGGGGGCCGAACCCACTGGCCATCTCCGCGCGCTGCACGTCACGGGCGCTGAAATCATTGAGCACGACGAATGCGCCGATCGCGTCCAGCGCCTCGGCGGGGGTGGCGTTGAACAGTCCACGCGCCAGGACGAAACCGATCTCCAGTTCGTAGTCCAGCGCGCGAGTGTAGGTCGGGGCGGCGATCGGTGTGCCCGAAGGAACGAACGTCATGGCATTCGACATGTAGTACATGGGCTGGGTGTAGAACAACGGCTTGGGTTTCAGGAGCGGAAACGTGCACCGGGTCAGCGCTTCGACCGCCTCGACAAACCGGTATTGGAAGGGATGAAAGCGCCGGACCAGACCGCGGCTGGCGTCGAGGACGTGGCGCTCGTAGAGCATGAAGTCGCGAAACGACACCGGCTGAAAGGGCAACAGCACGGCGCCGTGCTGCAGGTGTTCGTCGGCGCGGGTGAGTTCCCATTCTCGATCGAAAGTGCGTCCGCCCAGCGAGCTGCTGTCGTCACACGGCTGCCAGGAGCCGCTGGCGTCGTTGGTCTGCACTTCCAGGCCAGCGGCCGTGCGTACGCGTCTCAGCTTCACCAAATTCTCCTCAAGAACGCGGAACAGTCGTTCCACTTTAACGCTGATCGGTGTTACTGTCGGAACGATTGTTCCGGCATGGTGGAGGAGTTTCTTATGCAGGAGGTCGCCCCCGACGTGTTCTGCGTGGAAGGCACCGCTGTCAACTGGGTGCTGCTGCGCGACGGCACGGAACTGACTCTCATCGATGCGGGCTGGCCGGGTGACACCTCAGCGGTGGAGGATTCAATCCGAATGCTGGGAAGACACCCCATCGATGTTCAGGCGGTGCTTCTGACCCACGCTCACCTGGACCACATGGGTGCGATAAACCACTTCCACCAAAAGTACGCCACACCGGTGTTCATGAGCAGCGCCGAAGTGCCACACGCCCGCGACGGCCACCTCGAACAGGCCAAGCCCACAGACATCATCAAGCGCTGCTACCGGCCGTCCGCGTTGCGCTGGACTGCACGGATCATGGTCGCCGGCGCGCTGAAGCCAGTGCAGATCGCGCATGCCGAGCCCTACCCGACACCGGGGCCGCTCGACGTCCCCGGTGCTCCGGTACCGGTCGCCTGCGCAGGCCACACCTCGGGCCACAGTGCTTTCCACCTGCCGGACAAGGGTGTCCTGGTCACTGGCGATGCATTGGTCACCGGCCACCCGCTGTCGCCCCTCAGCGGTCCTCAGCTCCTGCCCCCGTTCTTCGCCCACGCTCCCGCCGAAGCGGAGGCCGCCCTGCAATGCCTGGCCGGCGTCGACGCCGAGGTGCTCATTCCTGGGCACGGTATGCCGTGGCGCGGCACCCCCGCCGTCGCCGCCGAACAGGCCCGTCGCCACGCCCGCACGTCCAACACGCTCTGAGAGGAACCGATGGCCGAGGCCACCCTGCTTCAGAAGATCTTCGTCACGATCTGCGCGGTCACCCGCACCACGGATCTGGCGGCCCGGTGGACCGGTGCAGCGCCGTTTCTGCCCGCCCTGTTCGTGTTGCGTTACGCCAACATGGGTGGGCTCGACCACGAGCTGTTCGCCGAGCAGATCCGCGGGGCCCGGTCCTTCCGCGACGCCCGCTGGTGCGATTACTGGAACGACATCGCCGAGACCCACGCCCGGTGCGCCACCGATCTGCTGCGCAACCTCGCCGGCGCCGAGTCCTCTGCCGTTCCTGACCTCACCGACCCCGACACTGCATCCGAGCACCTCGATGGACTGGCCTCGTGGATCTCGCCGGCCGCGGAGCTGTTCGCCGACCAGGGACCACAACCGGACAGCCGCACGCTCGCCGCGATTGTGGATGAGCACGCACTCGCCGGTGACCGTCCACGAATAGCGCTGGCCTACCGGGCAATTGATGCGTGGGTCAAGGCGATCACCTACTACCAGATCAGCGCCTTCCCTGGGCACGACCCTCACCGCATGCACGCCTACTGGCGTTCACGGCACCTCTTCGACGCCCTGATCAACGCGTTGGCGCCCACACTGGGCCTCACCGTGGACCACGTCGAGATTCCGGTGGGCGGCGGTGACGTCGTCCGCGGGTACCTCGTCGTGCCGCCCAAGCCCGGGCCGCACCCAGTGGTGCTGACCACAAACGGTCTGGAGGGCACCGTGCAAGAGTTGGCAATACCCCAACTGCGCTACCGCAATTCAGGCATGGCGATGTATGTGATGGAAATGCCCGGCAGCTACGCCTACACCCATCCCATGCGCCCGCAATCCGAGGCGGTCTACCACCAGGTGATCGACCATCTCGCCGCCGACGAACGGCTCGACGGCGGCCGCATCGCCATGGTCGGGGTGAGTTTCGGCGGCTACTGGACCGCCCGCATGGCCGCCACCAACAACCAGCTCGCGTGCGCCATCGCGTGCGGAGCCCCCACCGACCGCTCCTTCCACGGCGGCGCGCTGGGCACACCGCAGATCATCCTGCACGCATTGGCGAACACCCTCGGCGCGTCCCACCCGATCGACCTTGTGGCCAAGCTCAAAGCGCTGTCCATCCGAAATCTCTACCAGCACATCACCATTCCGCTGCTGGTGATCAACGGCGAGCACGACACTCTGATGAGCACCCAGGACAGCATGGACCTCGCCGACGCAGCCGCCGACGCCACCCTGCTCCTGTACCCAGACGACGACCACTGCGCCATGGGCCACTACCGCCAGTGGCTGGACTACTCCCAGCATTGGCTCCTCGACCACCTCGCGGCCACCCCGAACTGAGCCGCACTCGCGGCTTACCCCCGTGCGGCCCACCCCAGTCAGAACGCGCGGACTGCGGAATCACGCACATTGATCGAGGGCCGCACGCAGCCCACGGATACCAGGCACCTTCAAGCATGACGCCCCCACTCGACCGGGGAGCGGCGCGGACCGACCCGCTCAGATCACGTAGTTCAGGTTCTCGACGACTCGCCGGCCGACAGTGTGGTCGCCGCTGAATCCGATGTCGGACTCGTGCTCCGCCAACGGTGTTCGGCCCCCGGCCAGTCTGGTGAACAGCAAGCCGTCGATCGTGATCGTCGTGGTCGGATCCGCCCCGCCGAAGTCCTCGACGACCTTGGCGCGCCCGTCGACCTGCACCTTGATCGTGCGCTGCAGCGGCCCGGTCAACTCGATCGCCACCCGCGACCCGTCGGGGGCGCCCGCGCGCTTGCCGACCACGAAGCCCATGCTGCCTGCCATCTCGTCGAGAGACAGCCGCGCGGTGGTGGTGGCCAGTTCGCGGTCGGAGGCAGGGGCATCGACCGCCTCGCGGATGTCGTGCTCGTGCATCCAACAGTCGAATATGCGTATCCGCATGAACCGGCCGTAGCTGTCGGGCCCGGCCGGGGTGAACGTGACCTCGTTCCAGACTTGTTCGCTCATGTCCTCGAGCGCCGTGCGCCGTGCGTGCAGAATGGCCTTCAATTCCTCCCGCATCTGTTCGGGGCTGTGCGCACGCATCGAGTGAACCCAGGATTCGTTCATCGCACCGATCTCGTTGCGAACGTGCCCGAGGGCGGAGACGTCGATGTCGATGTCCGGTGCGGGCAGCCCCTGCAGGAACGACTCGGTCCCGATGATGTGGGAGACCACGTCCTGCACGGACCACCCCGGCAACGCCGTCGCCGTCTTCCATTGGCCGTCCGACAGGTCGGCGAGCAGCTTCTCGAGATCTTCCCAGACGGCGAAGAGGCCCGAGAGCACCTCGGCTTTGGGCAGGACGGTGACGGGGCGGTCTGTGCTGTTCACGGCCCGAAACTTAGTCCCCTTCACGCGAGATCGCCGGCAAATCGGCTCCGCTGCCGGTCGGCGGGCCCTGCCATTGCGCGGCGAGTTGGGTGATCGGCGCCGGCCACCCGAACAGCCGTCCCTGGGCCAGCCGGCACCCGGCGGTGGCGATGGTCGCGAGTTGCTCGGTCGACTCGATGCCCTCGGCGACGACGTCGATGCCCAGGTCGGCGCACAGACCGATGACCGATCGGTACAGCGCCAGATCGCGCGCGCGATCGGCGACCACGGCCAGGCTGCGGTCCAGCTTGACGACGTGGACGGGTAACGCGTGCAGATAGGTCAGCGAGTTGTAGCCGGCGCCGAAATCGTCCAGGGCGACGCGCACACCGGCCGCGTGCAGCCGGGCGATCTGGGCTGCGGCATCCGGCAGGTCCACGATCGGCACCGTCTCGGTGATCTCGACGACCAACCGTTCGGGCGCCACCCGGTACCGGTCCAGTGTGTGCCGCAGCCGCCGCTCGAAGTCGATGTTGCCCAGCCGAGCCGCGCCGATGTTGACGTGGATGTCGGCGCCCAGACCGGCCGCCTGCACCTCACGACAAGCGAGGTCGAGCACGAGGGCGTCGAGTACCGCTCCCAGACCCGCGGACTCGGCGACCGCGACGAACGTCTGTGGCGGGATGTGGATGCCGTTGGGGGCGGTCCACCGGGCAAGCGCCTCGACGGCGACCACAACTTGGTCGGGCACCGACACGATCGGCTGGTAGGCGAGGCTGAAGCCGGTCGGTACCCCACCGGACGCCGCGCGAAGGGCAGTCGGGAAGTCGGCGTGGACCCCCGCCGACGGTTGATAGACGATGGCGGTGTCCTTGCCGAGCCGCTTGCCCGCGTACATCGAAACGTCAGCCTGGCGCAGCAGGTCGTCCGAGGTCTGCGGCGCCCCGTCCAGCCCGGGGCGGACCAGTCCCATGCTGGCCCGCACCCGCACCGACGACCCGTGCACCGGGAAAGGTTCGCGCAATGCCAGCCGTAGCCGTTCGGCGACCACGTCGGGGGACTCCGACTCCCCGCCGATCAGGATCGCGAACTCGTCGCCACCGATCCGGGCCAGCATGTCGCCGTGCCCGACGCAGCGCGCCAGCCGCTCGCCGACCGCGCACAGCAGGTCGTCACCTGCCGCATGCCCGAAGCGGTCGTTGACCTCCTTGAAGTCGTCGAGATCGACGAAGATCAGCACGAAGCGGCGCTCGCGCATCGCCTCATCGAGCCGTTGGGCGAAGAACAACCGGTTGGGCAGACCGGTCAGCGGGTCGTGCAGCACCTGATGGGCGAGGGTGTGCTGGGCTTCGTAGAGACGACGGGTGAGCACCCGCTGAGCGCCGGTGACGAGAACCTGTCGGACGGCCACGAAGATGACCATCGTCACGGTGGCAGCGATTTCGCCTGGACTCAGTTGATGGCCGGTGAGCAGATGGGCGGCGAGCAACACCGTCACGCCGAGGAACCCGGCGTAAGGCAGGGTCAGCTGAGCCCAGTCCATCGGCCGCAGCTCGGAGGCACCCGGCCGCTCGTCCTGGCCGTCACGCAGGGAGTAGGCGATGAGCAGCGGTCCCAGCACGAATCCGAGTCCCGCGCTGATAGCGCCGCGGGACGGATCCGTGTCGGCGAAGTAGGCCACGATGCGATCGGCCGAGCCGATCAGCACCACCCCGGAGCCCAGCAGCAGGTAGTTCGACCGGCAGGGCCGATCGGGCTCGTAGACCATTCCGATGACGGCGGCGATGACCACCACGGCGAGTTCGAGGATGGCGTACACCGCCTCGATCCCGGGGGAGCCCGATCTCGGCAGCGACGCGCTCGACTGCGCGCCGAGGTTTCCGAGCAGCACCAAAACCGTGAACGAGATGGCTGCCACCAGACCGTCGAGCACTGTTGTGACGATGGTGGAGGCATCGGTGCGCACCCACCGCCGGATCACGTCACCGCAGCCGTGGGCGACGGCCAGAACCGCTGCCAGGGCGAACGCCAAGAAAGCGAAGTAGGCGACCGCCGCCCACCAACTGGACCGGCCACCGTCCAGCAGCCATTCGAGTTCACCGAGCCACAGGCTGGCGACGGCCGCGACCGCAAGCAACCGCCACCACCGGTTCACACCGGTCACCCGGCGAGCGACGATCACCCCGTAGCCGATCGCGGCGGCGCTCGCCGCCGACCGCATCCCCACCGCAATCCAGCGCCCGGTCTCGCTGTCCCCGAACACGAGCACGTTGGCCACCACCAACGTAACCGCGATGACGACCAGTGCACCCCGTGCTCGGTAGCCCGTGACGACCCCACCTCCTCCGTTGCAGCCACCGACTCCCCTCGGTGATGCCCCGCATCAGAGACGGTAGCTAACCGGCGGTGATCAGCGCGACAGCCGACAGGGCGAGCACCATGCCGATGGCCTGCCACGACGTGACCCGCTCGCGCAGCACCACGATCGCCAACAGGACGGTCGCCGCGGGATACAGCGCGATCAGCACCCCCGCCAGGGACAACAGGGACGCCTGCAGGGCCAGCAACGACGTCACCGTCGCCACCGCGTCCAGCACGCCCGCCAGCAGCGCCAACCGCAGCGGCACACCCCGGATCCGCGCGAGATTGGCGGTGGCCAGTGCGGCGGCCAGCACGATCACCGTCGCTGCGACCCGGCCCAGCACCAGCGGCCACAGTTTCGCCTCGGTGGGGATCTGGTCCAGGATCACGAAGTTCATGCCGAAGGCGACCCCGGCACCCACGGTCAGCCACGCCACCTTCATGGTGAAGCGGTGGGGCCGGACGTCCTCATCGGGGCCGAATTCTCTTCGCTCAAGCGGCTCATCGGGGCCGAATTCTCTTCGCGCAAGCGGCTCATCGGGGCCGAATTCTCTTCGCGCAAGCGGCTCATCGGGGCCGAATTCTCTTCGCTCAAGCGGCTCATCGGGGCCGAATTCTCTTCGCGCAAGCGGCTCATCGGGGCCGAATTCTCTTCGCGCAAGCGGCTCATCGGGGCCGAATTCTCTTCGCGCAAGCGGCTCATCGGGGCCTCCCGGCTGACCAACACCACCGCGATCAGAGCCAGCACCACTCCGACCCCGGCCAGCGCGCTGGGCCGCTCCCCCAACGCCAGACCCACCCCGACGGGCAGCCCGGCCACCAGGATCGCTGTCAACGGCGACACCACCGAGATGGGGCCCGAACCGAGTGCGGCGTAGAACCACCACACCCCGAATGCCTGCCCGACACCCGACAGCAGACCCCACACCACGGCCGGAGTGCTCATGGTGCCGCCGAGCGGCGCGGCCGCAGCAACCAGAACCACCAGCGCCACCGGATAGGAGATGATGACCACCCGCAGCGCGGCGACCCGGCGTGACGCAATGCCACCGACGAAGTCGCTGACGCCGTAGCTCATGGCGGCGATGAGCGCGGCGACGACGCCGATCAGGTCATGCCCTTGGCGCGGCGCCCCATCTCACGGGTGATCTCACGCTCGGCGTCGCGGCGCGCGATGTCCTGACGTTTGTCGTGGGCTTGCTTGCCGCGCGCCAGCGCCAACTCGACCTTCACCTTGCCGCCGGTGAAGTACAGCGACAACGGCACCAGCGTCAGGTTGCCGTCGCGGATCCTGCCGACGAGGGTGTCGATCTGCCTCCGGTGCAGCAGCAGCTTTCGGTTGCGTCGCGGCGCGTGATTGGTCCACGTGCCGTGGTGATATTCGGGGATGTGCAAATTGCGCAGCCAGATCTCGCCGTCGTCGACGGTGGCGAACGCGTCGGCCAACGAGGCCTGTCCCTCGCGCAGGCTCTTGACCTCGGTGCCCATCAACGCCACCCCGGCTTCGAACGTCTCCAGGATCGCGTAGTTGTGCCGCGCCCTGCGGTTGGTCGCCACCACTTGATTGTTGCTGTCCTTGACGGACTTGGCTTTTTTCGCCATCGGCTACCTTCGCACGTACAGCCGTAGCGTGACGTAAGCGGTGATGCCCGACATTGCCAACCCCAGGAACAACATCCACGGTGCGCTGTAGTAGAGCACGTCGGCGTAGTCGATCTTGGCGATCAGGTTGGCCTGATAGAACTGGTCGAGCGCGTTCTCCAGGAACAGAGCCCGCACCGCGATCAACCCGACGATCGCGATCACCACGCCGATGAACGCGGCCAGCATGGCCTCCACCAGGAACGGCAGCTGCGTGTACCAGCGCGTCGCACCGACCAGTCGCATGATGCCGATCTCGGTTCTTCGGGTGTACGCGGCGACCTGGACCATGTTGGCGATCAACAACACCGCACCGATGGCTTGGACCAGTGCCACCGCGAACGCCGCGCTGCTGATGCCGTCGAGCACCGCGAACAGACGATCGATCAGCTCCTTCTGGTTCAGCACGTTGAGCACCCCGGGCTGGCCGACCATCGCCTCGTCGAATTGCTGGTGCTGCTCGGGGTTCTCGAGCTTGACGACGAACGACGCGGGAAAGGCGTCCTTGCCGGCGACGTCCTTGTACTGCGGGAACTTCGCGATGGCGTCCTCGTAGGCCTGCTCCTGGTTGAGGAACCGGACCGACCGCACGTCGTCGCGCGCCTCGATCTGCGAGCGCAACGCCTTGCACGGGTCGGCGTCGCAGGTCGGGTCGTTGGCCGACACATCGTTGGTGAGGAAGACCTGACTCTCCACCCGGTCGAGATAGATCTCGCGTGACTGGTCGGCCAGCCGCACCACCAGCAGACCGCCGCCGAACAGGCCGATGGAGATCGCGGTGGTGAGGATCATCGCGACCGTCATCGTCACGTTGCGACGAAGGCCGGTGACGACCTCGTTGATGAGAAAGCCGAAGCGCACTTAACGATCCATTCCGTAGACGCCGCGCTGCTCGTCGCGAATCAGCCGGCCGAGTTCGAGTTCGACGACGCGCTGGCGCATCGAGTCGACGATGTGATGGTCATGGGTGGCCATCACCACCGTGGTTCCTGTGCGGTTGATCCGCTCCAGCAGATCCATGATGTCCTTGCTGGTTTCCGGGTCGAGGTTGCCGGTCGGTTCGTCGGCCAGCAGCACCAGCGGCCGGTTGACGAACGCCCGGGCGATCGCGACGCGCTGCTGCTCACCCCCGGACAACTCCGCCGGCATCCGGTTGGCCTTGCCAGACAGGCCGACCATCTCCAGCACGTCGGGCACCACCCGGTTGATCGTGTCGGAGCGTTTGCCGATCACCTCGAGGGCGAACGCCACGTTTTCGAACACGGTCTTCTGCTGCAGCAACCGGAAGTCCTGGAACACCACGCCGATCACCTGCCGCAACCCGGGGACGTGGCGCCCGGACAGTTTGTTCACGTGGAACTTCGACACCTGGATGTCGCCCGACGAGGGCTGGTCCTCGGCCAGCAGCAGACGCATGAACGTCGATTTGCCCGACCCGGACGGCCCGATGAGGAACACGAACTCACCCTTGTCGATCTTGACCGAGACGTTGTCGAGCGCTGGGCGGGCGGACGACTTGTACTGCTTTGACACACGGTCGAGGGTGATCATCACGGCACGCCAGTGTAGCGGGGTGGCATCAGAACAACCTGGAGCTACGGCGTCGGCTGCGTCGTCGGCGCCGGTGTCGGCGTCTCCGGCGGCAACTGCGTGAACGTCTGGGCATCCGACGGCCCGGGTCCGTCGGGATCGATGACCGTGGTCGCCGGCCCGGCCGGAGTCGGCCCCTCGGGCGACGTGGGCGATGTCGGCGACGTGGTGTCGCCCGGACCGGTGGTCTCCTCCGACGGCGTCGTCGTGGTCGTGGTGGTCGTCGTCGTGGTGGTCGTCGTGGTGGGTTCGGTGGTTCTGGGCGCGACGTTGGTGCGCGGCACCCAGGTGTATTCGGGGTCGGGCACGAACCCGGGCGGCACCACCTGGTTGGTCGGCTCGGCCGGCGTCTGCAACGGCGCCGAGTAGTTGTCGTACACCCAGAACAACGCGACGAACGCGATGATCAGCCCGACGGTCGAGATCCGGACCCGGCCGCCGATGAGGTGGGCGTGTGAGTGACGGTCGGACCGTTTCACCAGTTTGGTCAGGAACGCGGGCGGTTTCACGATTTCTGCTCCGCACGCTCGGAAGCACCGCCGTCGACGGCGGTTTCCTCGCCGGTGGGACTGATGTTGCTCACCGTCGGAGTGTGGTCCTTGGTCGCGATACCGGCGGTGGCCAGGGCCGCGATGATCAGGATCCGCAACCGGCGACCCACCTCGAACTGCTTGCCCGGCAGTGTCCGCGCGACCATGCGCAGGTTGACCGTGTCGAGCTCGATGCTTTCCACGCCCATCAGCTGAGGTGTGTCCAGCAGCAGGGCCCGCAGTTCGTCGTCCTCCATCGCGCGCTCCCCCACCCCGTGCAACACCTCGTTGACGTGATTGAGGTCGGCGGTGGTCGGCACCGGGATGTCGACGACCGCGCGCGCCCAGTCCTTCGACATGTTCAGCGAGCGCACGATGTTGCCGTTGGGCACGGTCCACACCTCACCTTCGCTGGTGCGGAGCTTGGTCACGCGCAGCGTGACCTCCTCGACGGTGCCCTCGGCCTCGTTGGGTGCGCCGAGCATGTTGACCTGGACCAGGTCACCGAATCCGTATTGGCGCTCGGTGATGATGAAGAACCCGGCCAGCAGATCCTGCACCAGTTTCTGGGCGCCGAAGCCGAGTGCGGCACCGATCACCGCGGCCGGCGCGACGAGCGAGCTGATCGGAATGGCCAGGATGTCGGTGATCTGGACGCCGACCATGACGAACAGCAACGCCACCGAGACCCACGAGATCACCGACGCCACGGCCTGACGGTGCTTGGCGCTCTCGGTGCGGACGAGCTGGTCGCTTTCCTGATACTGCGCGTCGATGCGCCGGGTGACCCGCTGGGCGGTCCAGTTGATGAACCGGGCGGCCAGCAGGCCACCGATCAGGAGCAGCGCGATCGGCACTCCGCGGCCGAGAATCC
This sequence comes from Mycolicibacterium poriferae, assembly GCF_010728325.1. The sequence continues at coordinate 2,323,337 of NZ_AP022570.1, read as the reverse complement.
ACAGGCCGGTGTCGCCGGCCCAGAAACCGCGCCAGGCCTCGGCGAACCCGAGCGCGACCACCGTGTCAGTCGTCATCGCGGTCAGTCGTCATCGCGGCGGTTGCGCCACCGGATACCGGCCTCCAGGAAACCGTCGATGTCTCCGTCGAGCACCGCGCCCGGATTGCCGACCTCGAACTCGGTGCGCAGGTCCTTGACCATCTGGTAGGGGTGCAGGACGTAGGAACGCATCTGGTTGCCCCACGAGCTGCCGCCGTCGCTCTTGAGGGCGTCCATCTCGGCGCGTTCTTCCTGACGCTTGCGTTCCAGCAGCTTGGCCTGCAGAACGCGCATCGCCGAGATCTTGTTCTGCAGCTGCGACTTCTCGTTCTGGCATGTCACCACGATGCCCGTGGGGATGTGGGTCAAACGGACCGCCGAGTCGGTGGTGTTCACCGACTGACCGCCGGGACCGCTGGAGCGGTAGACGTCGACGCGCACATCGCCTTCGGGAATGTCGATGTGGTCGGTGGTTTCGGTGACGGGCAGCACCTCGACCTCGGCGAACGAGGTCTGCCGGCGGCCCTGGTTGTCGAACGGGCTGATCCGCACCAGCCGATGGGTGCCCTGCTCCACCGAGAGCGTGCCGTAGGCGAACGGGGCGTGCACGGCGAAGGTGGCGGATTTGATGCCGGCTTCTTCGGCGTAGGAGGTGTCGAACACCTCGACGGGATAGTCGTGCTGCTCGGCCCATCGGATGTACATCCGCATCAGCATCTCGGCCCAGTCGGCGGCGTCGACGCCGCCCGCGCCGGAGCGGATACTGACCAGCGCCTCGCGCTCGTCGTATTCGCCGGACAGCAGTGTGCGCACCTCCATCGCGGCGATGTCCTCACGCAGCTGCGCCCGCTCGGAGTCGGCCTCGGCGAGTTCGTCCGCGCCGCCTTCCTCGGCCGCGAGCTCGTAGAGCACCGGCAGGTCCTCGAGACGTCGACGCAGGTCCTCGACGCGGCGGAGTTCGTTCTGCGCGTGGGACAGCTCGCTGGTGACGCTCTGCCCCCGGGCCTGGTCGTCCCACAGGCTGGGGTCGGACGCTTCGTGTTCGAGTTTCTCGATGCGACCGCGAAGACCCTCGACGTCGAGCACACGCTCCACGGTGGTGAGCGTGGAGTCGAGGGCAGCGATGTCGGCTTGGCGGTCTGGATCCACGGGAATTCAGCGTACTCACTCATGCAGCCCGCGCCGCCCCCGCTGCCCGCCCGGAGACGCGCCGGATTCTCCGTGACCGCCGTCAACAGCGTGGGGTGCGATCTAGCATCGGAGCTGAACCACGTCCGGCAGCGTCGCGACAGCCCCTTGCGCCGCGGTCGGGCAGCGACGGAAGGCAGCCCCAATGCCCTCACTGCGCCCCTACCATGTGGCGATCGTCGGCTCCGGACCCTCGGGTTATTTCGCCGCGGCGTCCCTGCTGAGGTTCGGCTCGGCGCCCGAGTCGGAGCGTGATGTGCGCGTCGACATGCTGGAGATGCTGCCCACGCCGTGGGGTCTGGTGCGCTCCGGGGTGGCCCCCGACCATCCGAAGATCAAGTCGATCAGCGCGCAGTTCGACAAGACGAGCGCCGACCCGCGCTTCCGGTTCTTCGGCAACGTGAAGGTCGGCGAGCACGTGCAGCCGAGCGAACTCGCCGAACGGTACGACGGCGTCATCTATGCCGTCGGCGCGCAGTCCGACCGCCTGCTCGGCATTCCCGGTGAGGATCTGCCGGGAAGCGTGGCCGCCGTCGACTTCGTCGGGTGGTACAACGCCCATCCGCACTTCGGTGAGATCACCCCCGATCTGTCCAGTGGGCGCGCGGTGGTGGTCGGCAACGGCAACGTGGCCCTCGACGTGGCCCGCATCCTGGTCAGTGACCCGGACATGCTGGCGGCCACCGACATCGCCGACCATGCACTCGATTCGCTGCACGACCGGGGTGTCGAAGAGGTCCTCGTGGTCGGTCGACGCGGCCCGCTGCAGGCTCCGTTCACCACGATGGAGCTCCGCGAACTGGATCAGATGGACGCGCTGGGCGACGTCGACGTCGTGGTCGACCCGGCGGACCTGGCCGACATCACCGAGGAGGATCTCGAGGCCGCCGGGAAGACGGTCCGCAACAACGTCAAGGTGCTGCGGGGTTACGCCGAGCGGGGTCCGCGGGGAGCCAAGCGCCGCATCGTGTTCCGCTTCCGCACCTCACCGATCGAGATCAAGGCCGGCGACGGGCCCGAACCGCGGGTGGCCTCGATCGTGTTGGGCCGCAACGAGCTGATCAGCGGCGCCGACGGCCGGGTGACCGCGAAGGACACCGGTGAGCGCGAGGAGGTGCCCGCACAGCTGGTCGTGCGCGCGGTCGGATACCGGGGCCTGCCCACCCCGGGGCTGCCGTTCGACGAGCGCTCCGGCACGATCCCGCACGAGGACGGCCGGGTGCAGGGCAGCCGCAACGAGTACGTCGTGGGATGGATCAAGCGCGGACCCTCCGGCGTGATCGGGAGCAACAAGAAGGACTCCCAGGACACCGTCGACACCCTGGTCGCCGATCTGCGGGCCGGCCAACCGGTCGAACGTCCCGACGACCACGCCGAACAGCTCGAGCGGTGGCTGCTGCAGCGCCAGCCCAAGCTCGTCACCGACGACCACTGGCAGCTCATCGATGCCCACGAGCGCTCGGCCGGTGAACCGACCGGCCGCCCGCGGGTCAAGTTGACGAGTCTGGCGGAGCTGTTACGGATCGGGCATGGCTGACGACGCCGCCACGACCATCAGCTTTCGGGCCCGCGCGGCTCGTTCGGCTCGTTCGGCGGCAGCGGCTCTGGCGGCCGGCCGAAACCCCACTTCTCCGGATTCTTCGGCGAGTACATGACGTCCATCAATGCGCCCATGGTCGGCCACTGGTTCACGTCGACGGCCAGTCGGGCGTAGACCACGTACTCGTCGACCGTCGGACCGTTGATGACTCCGGTGATGGTGACGTACTGCTCGCCGGTCACCCCGTCAGGGCGCGGGCTGACGCCGGTGACCAGCAGCGTGCCGGGAACCCAGTCGCTGCCCGCGCCGCGGCGCCGCATGATCCAGGGGGCCGCCAGGAGCGCGATGGCACCGATGATGAGCAGCATGACCGCGATTTCCACCACACCCGACATGGTAGGACCACTGCTATGACGTCCCCGACACCCGAGACTTCCCCGACCCCCGAGAGCTCCCCGCCCGACGACCTGACGCTCGCTCTCGACCTGGCCGCCGAGGCCGACGCGTTGACGATGCAGCGATTCGGCGCGGTGGACCTGCGCGTGCAGACCAAACCGGACATGACGCCGGCGACCGACGCCGACCTGGACGCCGAGAAGCTGCTCCGTGCCCGGCTCGCCGAGCGCCGGCCGGACGACTCGGTGTTCGGTGAGGAGTTCGGCGGCACACGCGAGTTCCACGGCAGACAGTGGGTCGTCGACCCGATCGACGGCACGAAGAACTTCGTCCGCGGGGTGCCGGTGTGGGCGACGCTGATCGCGCTGCTCGTCGACGGCGTGCCGACGGTCGGTGTCATCAGCGCCCCGGCCCTGGGGCGGCGCTGGTGGTCCGCCCACGGTCACGGCGCGTTTGCGTCGTTCGGCGACTCGACGCGGCGGCTGTCGGTGTCGGAGGTGGACTCTCTCGACGCGGCCAGCCTGTCCTACTCGGACCTGACCACCGGGTGGGAGGACACCCGATCACGGTTCGTCGAACTCACCGACGCAGTGTGGCGAGTCCGCGGCTACGGGGATTTCTGGTCATACTGCCTGGTCGCCGAGGGCGCCGTGGATGTCGCGGTGGAACCGGAGGTCAAGCTGTGGGATCTCGCGCCGCTCGACATCCTGGTCCGCGAGGCCGGGGGCGCGTTCACGGATCTGGCGGGGCGGCCGGGCCCGCACGGCGGCAGCGCGGTGGCCACCAACGGCGCCTTGCACGAGGCGGTGCTGGCGGCGTTGACGCGCTGACAGCGCCGCAGCGGGCGGCCGCGAAGGTGCGTTCCCGGTGACGGTCGCGCCGACCTCCGGGAACGCACGCTCGGACCTATCCGAACAGCGGGACATCACTGTGAAGTGCATTACACCTGCACTCAACTTACTGGACGGTCAGATCGCGTACCTTACTCTGGAGTCAGTTGCGCAGACCGCGCAGCGCGGACCACCACACGAGGGCAGCTGACCATGACGAACACCCTCCCGTCCAAACGGACCGGCCCCGAGAGCGCCGTGGGCCTGCAGAAGCACAAGCGCTCCGCCACCGACATCGGATTGGCCCTGATCACTCCGCTGCTGGGGCAGGAGTTCCTGGACAAGTACAACCTGCGCGATCCACTCAACCGCGGCCTTCGGTACGGAGTGCGAACCGCGTTCTCCGCAGCCGGCGCGTCGACGCGGCAGTTCAAACGTGTTCAGGGCCTCGCGAAGCCGCCGACCCGGCTCGGCGCACCGCGGCCCGCGAGCGGTTCCGACTATTTCGACCTGACACCCGACGACGACCAGAAGATGATCGTCGAGACGGTCAACGAGTTCGCCGAGGAGATCCTGCGGCCCGCCGCACACGACGCCGACGAGGCGGCCGCGTACCCGCCCGACCTCATCGCGAAAGCCGCCGAACTCGGCATCACGGCCATCAACGTCCCCGAGGACTTCGAGGGAATCGCCGAACACCGCAGCACGGTCACCAATGCCCTCGTCGCCGAAGCCCTCGCCTACGGCGACATGGGTCTGGCACTGCCGATCCTGGCGCCCGGCGGCGTGGCATCCGCGCTGACGCACTGGGGCAGCGCCGACCAGCAGGCCACCTATCTGCAGGAGTTCGCCGGCGAGAACGTCCCGCAGGCCTGTGTGGCGATCGCCGAGCCCCATCCCCTCTTCGACCCGACCTCGCTGAAGACCACCGCGGTGCGCACCCCCAGCGGTTACCGCCTCGACGGGGAGAAGTCGCTGGTCCCCGCGGCCGCCGACGCCGAGATCTTCATCGTCGCCGCACAACTCAACGGCAAGCCGACGCTGTTCATCGTCGAGGCCGACACCGACGGACTCACCGTGCAGGCCGATCCGAGCATGGGCATCCGGGCGGCCGCGCTCGGACGCGTGAAGCTCGACAAGGTCGTGGTTCCGCTGAGCGCACGCCTCGGCGAGGACGACGCCAGTGCCGACGACTCCGCGCGGATCTATTCGGAGGCGATCGCGCTCTCCCGGCTCGGCTGGGCGGCGTTGGCCGTCGGCACCTCGCACGCCGTGCTCGACTACGTCGTCCCCTACGTCAAGGAGCGCGAAGCCTTCGGCGAGCCGATCGCGCACCGCCAGTCGGTCGCATTCATGTGCGCCAACATCGCGATCGAACTCGACGGGCTGCGCCTCATCACTTGGCGCGGCGCCGCCCGCGCCGAACAGGGTCTGTCTTTCGCCCGCGAGGCGGCACTGGCCAAGAAACTCGGCACCGACAAGGGCATGCAGATCGGCCTCGACGGTGTCCAGCTGCTCGGTGGCCACGGCTACACCAAGGAGCACCCGGTCGAACGCTGGTACCGCGACCTGCGGGCCATCGGCGTCGCCGAAGGCGTCCTCGTTCTGTGACGACGGCGTTCTGTGACGACCACGTTCTTGCGACCACGATCTGTGACGACGACATTCTCTGACGACGGCGTTCTCTGACAACGTTCTCCGACAAGAGCATCCACCAACAACAGCGTTAATCGACGACAGCGTTCATCGACGACAGTGATCTTCCACCCCGGCAGTCTGTAAGGAGACCTGACATGGCCATCAATCTGGAGATGCCGAAAAAACTGCAGGCGGTCATCGAAAAGGGCCACCAGGGCGCGGCGGAGATGCTGCGGCCGATCTCGCGCAAGTACGACCTCAAAGAACACGCCTACCCCGTCGAGCTCGACACGCTGGCGGACCTGTTCGAAGGCATCTCCGAGGCCAAGACCATCTCGTTCGCCGGCACCGATGCGTTCCGCGACGCAGACGGGCCGAAGGGGAACATCAACGGCGCCAACATGTCCGCGTTGCTCAATGCGCTCGAAGTGAGTTGGGGGGACGTGGCGTTGCTGCTGTCGGTGCCGCGCCAGGGCCTGGGCAACGCGGCGATCTCCTCGGTGGCCACCCCCGAACAGCTGGAGAAGCTCGGCAAGGACGTGTGGGCGGCGATGGCGATCACCGAGCCGGGCTTCGGCTCGGACTCGGCCGCGGTGAGCACCACCGCTGTCCTCGACGGCGATGACTACGTCATCAACGGCGAGAAGATCTACGTCACCGCAGGTTCTCGGGCCAGCCACATCGTGGTGTGGGCGACGCTGGACAAGACCAAGGGCCGGGCCGCGATCAAGTCGTTCATCGTGCCCCGCGACTACCCCGGCGTCACCGTCGAGCGACTCGAGAACAAGCTCGGTATCAAGGCTTCCGACACCGCGGCCATCCGATTCGACAACGTGCGCATCCCGAAGGACAACCTGCTGGGCAGCCCCGACATCAATGTCGAGAAGGGCTTCGCCGGCGTCATGGAGACCTTCGACAACACCCGCCCGATCGTCGCCGCGATGGCCGTCGGTGTGGCGCGTGCCGCGCTGGAGGAGCTCCGCAAGATCCTCACCGACGCCGGCATCGAAATCTCCTACGACAAACCGGCCCATGCCCAGAGCGCACCGGCGGCGGAATTCCTGCGGATGGAGGCCGACTGGGAGGCCGGCTACCTGTTGACGGTGCGTTCGGCGTGGCAGGCCGACAACAAGATCCCCAACTCGAAGGAAGCCTCCATGGGCAAGGCCAAGGCCGCGCGCGTGGGCAGTGACATCACCCTCAAGGCGGTCGAGATGGCCGGCACCACAGGCTATTCCGAGCAGGCGCTACTCGAGAAATGGGCCCGCGATTCGAAGATCCTCGACATCTTCGAAGGCACCCAGCAGATTCAGCAGCTGGTGGTCGCGCGCCGGCTGCTCAACCTGACCTCGGCGCAACTGAAGTAGCCTGCGCCCTAGCCCAATTCGCCCTTGACGATGACGCGGGTGCGGCCGGTGACGCTGCCCCCGATGAAGGTCGAGAGCACATCGGGAAGATCACGGATTGAGATGTCCGTGGTGAGCCGGTCGAGATGGCGCGGCTTGAGCTCACCCTCGAGCTGGCCCCACACCTGCCTGCGCGCGGCCATCGGCAGCTGCACCGAGTCGATGCCGGCGAGCGTCACTCCACGCAGGATGAACGGCATGACCGTCGTCGGCAGGTCGGCCGAGCGCGCCAGGCCCGAGATCGCCGCTACGCCGCCGTAATTGAGCGTGCTCAGCGCGTAAGCCAGGGTGTCACCGCCGACGCTGTCCACCACCCCGGCCCAGCGGGACTTGCCCAGCGGGCGGACCTTCTCCCCCTCCTCGGGCAGCCTCCCGATCACCTCAGTGGCACCCAGTTCCATCAGCCAGTCATGGGCGTCGGTCTTGCCGGTCGAGGCCACCACCTCGTAGCCGAGCCCGGCCAACAGGTCCACGCTGACGCTGCCCACCCCGCCGGTGGCGCCGGTGACCAGCACGGGACCGTCGGCCGGTGAGACACCCCCGGTGCGCAGCGCGTTGACGCTCATCGCAGCAGTGAATCCGGCGGTACCGATAGCCGCGGCGTCCGCGGTGCTCAGCGCATCGAGGCGCACCACGTGATCGGCGGGCAGCCGGGCCTTCTCGGCGTAGCCGCCGTGCCGGGCGGTGCCGATGTCGTAGCCGTGAGCGACGATCCGGTCCCCCACCGCGAAGTCCGGCGAGGAACTCGCGCTCACCGTTCCCGCGAGGTCGATGCCCGGGATCAGCGGATACGACCGCGCCACGCCGCCCTTGGGCGTGACGGCCAGGGCGTCCTTGTAGTTGACCGACGAGTACTCCACCGCGATCTCGACGTCACCGTCGGGCAGGAAGGATTCGTCGAGCACCTCCGCGCGCAGCACGATGCCGCCCTCGGCATCCTCATGAGCCACCATCGCGTTGAATTCCGCCATGACGGCCACAGTAGCCCCGCACGAAAGAAGCCCCCGGCGGTGGGGCCGGGGGCTTCTGTTCGTCGCTGGGATCAGAGCAGATGAGCCTGCAGGTCCGGCTTCATGGCCTGCAGCTCCGCTCCCCAGTACGCCCAGTTGTGGGTGCCACTGTTCGGGAAGTTGAACACGCCGTTGTTGCCGCCCGCCGCGATGTAGTTGTCGCGGAAGGTCTCATTCGTGCGGATCGTCAGTCCCTCGAGGAACGTGGCGGGCAGGTCGCCGCCGCCGAGCTCGTTGGGCTGGCCGTTGCCGCAGTACACCCAGATGCGGGTGTTGTTGGCGACCAGCCGCGGGATCTGCACCATCGGGTCGTTGTACTGCCAGGCCGGGTCTGTCTCGGCCGGGCCCCACATGTCGTCGGAGCTGTAGCCGCCGGCGTCACCCATCGAGATGTTGATCAGGAAGGGCCACCAGCCCTCGGACGGGTTCAGGAAGCCGGACATCGAGCCGGCGTAGGTGAACTGGTCCGGGTGATGAGCGGCCAGCACGAGAGCGGAGCTGCCTGCCATCGACAGACCGACGGCGGCGGTACCGGTGGGCTTGACCTCCCGGTTGGCCTGCAGCCAGCCCGGCAGCTCCTGGGTCAGGAACGTCTCCCAGTTGTAGGTCAGGCAGCCGTTGTTGCCGCAGGCCGGCTTGTACCAGTTCGAGTAGAAGCTGGACTGCCCGCCCACCGGCATCACGACCGAGATTCCGGAGTCGAGGTACCACTCGAACGCCTGGGTGTTGATGTCCCAACCGTTGAAGTCGTCCTGCGCGCGGAGGCCGTCGAGCAGGTAGAGCGCGGGCGAGTTCGGGCCGCCGCTCTGGAACTGCACCTTGATGTCGCGCCCCATCGAGGGCGACGGCACCATCAGGTACTCCACCGGCAGTCCCGGCCGGGAGAACGCCCCGGCGGTGGCCGAACCGCCGACCACGCCGACCAAGCCGGGCAGCAGGGCCGCGGCCATGGCCGCCACACCGAGCCGGCGCGCCCAGCGCCCAGCAATCCTGTCAAGAAGTCTCATACCGTCAATCCATCCATCTTCCGGTACCGCCTGGAGCGGGTTGTCCTGGGATCCCGACCTGGTCGCCGACGGTACAGCAATGGGTTCACCGCGCCGTCTGACCACTCCGAATCTGCCGAATAGCGTGCGGAGGGGTCGAGAATCTTCAGTTGTCGCGATTGCAGTAAAACATGAGAATTGGACGGGATAAAGCCCGGCCACGCCCAACGCTGCAATTCCGATGCATGAAGCTAATTTTACGATCGGGCAAATGGACCGGTCGAAAGGCTGCCGTGCGGCGGACTGACGAAACGGTGACGCCGGTCCGGCCCTCGCTCGTTCAGTAGGCTCCGCTGATGGCGAGCAGCCCCTCCAACTCCGGCAGATTGTCCGTCGACGACTGGATTCAGGCGGGTTTCTCCATTTTGGCCGAGGAGGGTCTCGAGGCGCTCAAGATCGACCGGTTGTGCGCCCGACTGGGCGTCACGAAGGGCAGCTTTTATTGGCATTTCAAAGACATGGCCAGTTATCGCGCCGCCGTCGTGCAGGCGTGGGCCGAGCTTCGCGATCGGGATCGCAGCGATTTCGGCGCGCTGGCTGATCTGGCCCCCCGCGAGCGGTTGAGCAGGATGATGGCCTCGCTGACCGGCGTGCGGCAGTGGAACCTCGAACGGGCCATGCGCGAATGGGCGCGGACCGACCGGGCGGCCGCCGACAGCGTCCATGCCGCTGACCAGCGGGTGCTGACGGCGGTGCGGCAAGCCTTCGTCGACGCCGGCTTCTCCGCCGCGGATGCCGACCTGCGGGCCAACGCGACGTTCGCGGCCGGGATCGGGTTTCTGCACATCTTCGCCGCCCCGCCCGACGAGCGGCTCACCGATCAACGGCAGCGCTTTCTGAACCTGATGCTCACGCAATGAGGCTTTCCATACCAAACAGTATGGTACGTTCTGCCGATGTTCGCGTCGCTCACGTGCGCTCCCATCACCCCGGATTTCGTCACCCGCCTGGCCGAACGGGCCGCTGAGGGCGAACGGCTTCGGCGACTGCCGCCCGGCACGGTGTCCGACCCCGCTGTCACCGCCTTCGTCGAGCTCCTGGTTCCCGCGCGCTACGGGGGCGCCCAAGCGCCGTTTCGGGAGATCCTGGAACCCGTCCGCCAGATGGCACACGGGTGCGCCTCGAGCGCATGGACGATCGGGTTCTATGCCCTGCACAACTGGATGCTGGCCCTGTTCAGCGAGCAGGCGCAGGCGGAGGCCTTCGCGACACGGCCGTTCCTCGCACCCGCCCCGCTGGCCCCGACCGGTCGCGGTACCGCGTGCGATGGCGGCATCCGGTTGACCGGGCGGTGGTCGTGGGCGACGGGTGTTATGGACGGCAACTGGATCATGGTGGGCGTGCTGCGCGAGCACTCCGACGGCGTCCGGCCTGTCCTGGCACTGCTGCCGATGGCCGACGCGCGCATCGAGGATGTCTGGCACACCGACGGCATGCGAGCGACGGGCTCGAACGACGTCGTGATCGACGACGCATTCGTGCCCGAACACCGCGTCGTCTCGGTGGCCGACATCTACTCCGGCGCGGCCCCCGGGGCCGCGGTACACGACTGCCCGACCTACCGCTGGCCCATGGTGCCGGCGCTGGCCCTGCTGGCCGCGATGCCCGCACTGGGCAGCGCCGAGCGCGCCGCCGAGATCTATGCCGAACGTCTCGCCGAACGGTTCCTGGCCTATGAGGGCGTCATGCAGAAGGAAAAGCCGATCGCCGCCACCCATCTCGGGCAGGCGCAGGTGCGGCTGCGAGCGTTGCGCGCGCTCGTCACCGACACCGTCGCGCGTATCGACGAGCTCGTCGACGCGGGCGAGCCGGTCGCACGTGCGGTGCGTGGCGAGGCCAGGCTCGCGGCGGCCCACGTGGTGCACGAATCACGGTCCGTGATCGCCGATCTTCTCGGAGCGTCCGGGGCGAGCGCTCATTTCCTGGACAATCCGTTGCAGCGCATCAAACGCGACGTCGACGTGATCGCCGGGCACGTGGTTTTCGACTATGACACCAGCCGAGAGCTTGCCGGGGCGTTGGCGCTGGGTGTGCCGATTGCACGTACTGCCATGGTCTGAACACCAGCCGACCCGACAAGGAAGGAGGCCTTGCATGGCCGACACCGCCCGGGACCGCATCACCCGGTTCTTCCAGAAGAACGTCGCCAATCGGGTGATGAGGCGAATGCCGTTCCAGACACTGCTCGAGACGACGGGGCGCAAATCCGGCGAGCCGCGCAGGACTCCGGTCGGCGGACGGCGCGTCGACGATTCCTTCTGGTTCGTCTCCGAATTCGGCGAGAAATCGCATTACGTCCGCAACATCATGGCCGACCCCAGGGTGCGGGTGCGGATCAACGGGCGCTGGCACCGCGGCACGGCACACCTGCTGCCCGACGACGACACCGAAGCGCGCCTGCGTGAGTTGCCGCAGTTCAACAGCATCGGGGTGCGCACCTTCGGCACCAACCACCTCACCGTCCGCGTCGACCTCGTGGACTGACGGAGCCGCGCATACCCGTTGACCCGCAGCAGAAATAAAAGTAAATTCAATTTTACTTTGGCAGAGGAGGGTCATGGAATCGTTCGTTCACCTGCGCAAGGGGAAGACACCCCGGCGCCTGCACGCCGACCTCGACGGTCTCAAGGACGACGAACTCGGCCGCGGTGGCTTCACCGGACGCACCGCCAACCTGTACCGCCGCCATGATCCGACCGCGTACCGCACCGTGGGGCCGCTGCGACCACTCGACGTGCTGTCCAGTGAGCTGAAGCCCTCCGACGCCACCGACGCGCACGGCGCGCCCCTGCTGATGTTCTCCAACGCCGACTGTCAGGTGCTGCTGTCGCGGCGCTCCGAAGCCATGCCGTTCTTCGTCCGTCACATCGACGGCGACCTGCTGACCTTCGTCCACGAGGGCACCGGTCGCCTCGAGACGGAGTTCGGACCGCTGGACTACCGCAAGGGCGACTGGATCTACCTGCCCAAGGCGTGCACCTGGCGTCACGTTCCCGCCGAACCCTCGACGTGGCTGATGATCCAGGCGACTGACGAGTTCCGGGTGCCGCCCCCCGGACACCTCGGACGCCACTTCCCCTTCGACCCGTCCCAGGCGGTTCTACCCGAGCCGCGCCCCTGCGAGGACGGCGACGGACCGCATGTCGACGGCGAGTACGAAGTCCGGCTGAGGCACTCCCCCGTCGACGGTGTGGACACGACGACGCTGTACTACCGGCACCATCCCCTCGACGTCGAAGGATGGCGGGGCGACAACTTCGCGTTCACGTTCAACATCGACGACTACAACGTCGTGACCTCCGACAGCGTGCACCTGCCGCCGACGGTGCACCTGTTCATGCAGGCCACCGGTGTGTACGTGATGAACTTCCTGCCCAAACCCGCCGAAGGTGTGCCCGGCACCGAGCGCACTCCGTGGTATCACCGCAACGTGGATTTCGACGAGATCGCGTTCTTCCACGGCGGCTCGCTCTACGGCATCCCGATGCCACCGGGACTGGTGTCCCATGCCCCGCAGGGCGTCCACCACGGCGCCCCGGAGAAGGCGCGGGAACGGGCCCGCCGCAAGTTCGACGAGTTCGACTCCGTGGATTGGCAGGTGATCGCCATCGACACCCGTCGCCGCCTGATCCCGTCAGCGGAGATCCTGGCCAACGACCTGGGGCAGCACGCATGAGCGCTTGCGCGAAGAAGCGAGGATCCTGATGAGCGCTTGCGCGAAGAAGCGAGGATCCTGATGGGCGCCACCACCACCGAGCGTCCCGCTCCGGCCAAACACGATTACGACCGGATCCCGTATCTGGTTGCCTATCAGAACAACTCAGCGGTACGCGACGTCTACGGCGGCATCGCCGAGCTGGTGGTGCTGGAGAGCTATCTGCTCAAACCCCGGCACCGCGCGTCGGACACCGTGCTGGTGTTCATGCACCCGATCGGAGGCGGCGCGTACCTGCCCATGATCAACGCGCTCGCCCGCGCCGGACACCACGTCATCTACTGCAACAGCCGGTTCCGGGGCACCGACTCCGCGTTGCTGATGGAGAAAGTGGTCGAAGACCTCGGCGAATGCATCAGGGACGCCAAGGAACGCCTGGGCTACACCAAGGTCGTTCTCGCCGGGTGGAGCGGCGGCGGCTCGCTGTCGGCGTTCTACCAGCAGCAGGCACAGCGGCCCACCGTCACGGCCAGCCCGTCGGGCGACGGCCCCGACCTGACGCAACTCGGTCTCATCCCCGCCGACGGGATCATGCTGCTCGCCGCGCACATCAGCAGACACGGAACCATGACCGAGTGGTTGGATGCGTCGATCCTCGACGAGTCCGATCCCACCAGGCGCGACCCGGAGCTGGACCTGTACGACCCGGCCAACCCCAACCAGCCGCCCTACACGGCGGAGTTCCTGGAGCGCTACCGCTCCGCCCAGATCGCGCGCAACCGGCGGATCACCCGGTGGGTGAAGGACAAACTGGCCGAGCTGCGGGCAGCCGGCCGCCCGCAGGACGAGTTCGCGTTCGTCGTGCACGGCACGATGGCTGATCCCCGCTGGCTGGATCCGCTGGTCGATCCCAACGAACGCACACCGGGGACCTGCTATCTGGGCGATCCTCGAGTGGTGAACATGAGTCCGGTCGGCCTCGCCAGATTCTGCACGTTGCGTAGTTGGCTCTCGCAGTGGAGCTACGACGACGCCCACGGCGACGCCGTCAAGTGCGGCCCCGACATCTCCGTTCCGGCGCTGGTGATCGGCAACCTCGCCGACGATGCCTGCACACCCAGCCACACCCGCCGGATCTTCGAGGCGATCGGCCACGCCGACAAGGAGATGTTCGAGATCCCCGGCGCGAACCACTATTACGCCGGCGCCGACCAGCGCGACAAGCTGCGCGAAGCGGTCGGCATCGTCACCGACTGGCTGGTGCGCCACCAGTTCGCGAGGCCGCAGTGAGCATGGCGTCGCCGCCGGCCGGTCCGCTCGACGGGATCCGGGTCCTCGAGGTCGGCACCCTGATCTCGGGACCGTTCGCCGGCCGCCTGCTCGGCGACATGGGCGCCGAGGTCATCAAGATCGAGCCGCCGGGGGCGCCGGATCCGTTGCGCACCTGGGGTCAGGCCGAACTGAACGGTCATCATTTCTTCTGGACTGTGCACGCGCGCAACAAGAAGGCGGTCACGCTCGACCTTCGGGTCCCCCGCGGCCGGGAGCTGTTCCTCGAACTGGTCGAGAAATCCGACATCGTCGTCGAGAACTTCCGGCCGGGAACGCTGGAGAAATGGGGCCTGGGTTACGACGTGCTGCGCGAACGCAACGGCGGCATCATCCTGGTCCGGGTGTCCGGGTACGGCCAGACCGGACCCGACGCGCACAAGGCCGGCTACGCCTCGGTCGCCGAGGCGGCCAGCGGCTTGCGCCACATGAACGGCTTCCCCGGCGGGCCGCCGCCACGGCTGGCACTGTCCCTGGGTGACAGTCTCGCCGGAATGTTCGCTGCGCAGGGCGCTTTGGCGGCGTTGTACCGGCGCACGGTGACCGGCCACGGGCAGGTGGTCGACGCGGCTTTGACCGAAGCATGCCTGGCCGTGCAGGAATCGACCATCCCCGATTACGACGTCGGCGGCGTCGTGCGGGGACCGTCGGGCACGCGGCTGGAAGGTATCGCCCCGTCGAACATCTACCCCACCGCGGACGGTAGCTGGGTGGTGATCGCCGCCAACCAGGACACCGTCTTCCGCCGCCTGTGCCAGGCGATGGGACAGCCCGAGCTCGCCACCGACGAGCGGTTCGCCGACCATGTCGCGCGCGGGCGCAACCAGGACGAACTGGACAAGATCATCGGCGCCTGGGCCGGCAGCCGGGAACCGGGCGACATCATCGCCACGCTGTCGGAGGCCGGCGTGATCGCCGGACCGATCAACACCGTCGCTGAGGTGGTCGAAGATCCCCAACTGCAGGCCCGCGGCATGATCGCCGACCACTGGGACGAACGCATCGGTCGGAACGTCAAGGGTCCCGGCGTCATACCGGTGTTGACCGAGACGCCCGGCACGATCCGCCGAGCCGGCTCGGCTCATCCCGGCCAGCACAACGACGAGATCATCGGTGCTCTGCTCGGCCACACCGAGGCGGAGTTGCACCAGCTGCGAACGGAGGGCGTGCTGTGAGTCAACGGCCGGAGTTACCTGCCCACGTCGACATCCGCGATGTGTCCCTGCGCGACGGCCTGCAGATCGAACGGCCGATCCCGCTGTCCGCCAAGCTCGAACTGCTCGCCGCGGTGGCGGCCACCGGGGTGCGGGAGATGGAGGCGACGGCGTTCGTCTCCCCGTCGAAGGTGCCCGCTCTGGCGGATGCCGCCGAGCTCGCTGCTGAGCTGCCGCAGTTCGCCGACATCGAATTCTCTGCTCTGGTGGCCAGCCCCAACGGGGCCAAGCGGGCGATCGCGGCCGGGTTGCGCTCCGTCGAGTACGTCGTCTCCGCGGCCGACGGCCACAGCCGCGCCAACGTGGGCCGCTCATCGGCGGAGGCGACCGCGCAGATCCCCGAGATCGTCGCGATCGCCCACGACAGCGACGTCACCGTCGAGGTCATCATCGCCACCGCCTGGGACTGCCCCTTCGACGGTCCGACATCCCCTCAGCGGGTACTCGACGTCGTCTCTGCGGCGGTCGACGCCGGCGCCGACCGCCTGGCGATCGCCGACACGATCGGCACGGCCACGCCCCGCCGGGTCGCCGACCTGATCGATCGGCTGCGGCCACGCATCGCCGATGTCCCGCTGGGTGCGCACTTCCACAACACCCGCGGCGCGGGTCTGGCCTGCGCGTACGCCGCCGTCAGCGCCGGTGTCACACGGCTCGACGCCTCGATCGGTGGCCTCGGCGGATGCCCGTTCGCCCCGGGTGCCAGCGGCAACATCGCCACCGAAGACCTGGTGTACCTGTTGCGCGACAGCGGTGTTCACGTCGACGTGGACCTCGGGGCGGCGATCGCGGCCGCTCAGGTAGCGCAGCGTGCAGTCGGCCACGACCTGCCGAGCGCACTGCTGCGAGCCGGCGACCGGATCCGGGACTGAGCACGGTGCCCGACCCGGGGAACCTCAGCGCGAAGGGGCGCCAGACCCGGGAGGCGATCGCGCAGGCGGCCCGCACGCTGTTCGCCGAACGCGGTTTCCACGGGACCACTCTCAGCGACATCACCTCGGCGGCCGGCAGATCGCCGGCAGCGTTCTACCGGTATTACACCGACAAGGAGGATCTGCTCGCCGCGCTGGCCGAGTCGTTCCTGCACGACGTCGTCACACCGTCGGGGTTGCGCCTCGCGTTGCCCACCTCAGCCGACGACGACGCGTTCTTCACCACGGTGGTGTCGGGATACTGGACGATGTTCACCCAGAACATCGGCATCATGATCGCCGTCGCGCAGCTCGCGGCCACGCAGTCACGTTTCGCCGAGGTGCAGAACGAGTTCCGCCGTTTCGGAATGGACATCATCGCGGCTTCGGTGCGGCGCGCCCAAGAGCAGGGCTACGGCGCGGAGCTGAATCCCGAGTGGACCGCCGCGGCGATCGCCCTGCTGTTCGAGAACTTCACCACCGTGGTCGCCGGCAACTCGGAGCTGGGGCTGGGCATCGACGACGAAAACGCCATCGCGACGCTGTCGCGCATCTGGAAGAAGACACTGTACGGGTATTGAATTGCAAGGGTATTGAGGAGTAGACGTGGATTTCAGCCTTCCCGACCATCTGCCCGGCGTTCTCGCCGACATGGACGAGTTCATCGAGGTGGAGATCAAACCGCTGGAACGCGAACACATCCAGTACTTCGACCACCGCCGAGAGCACGCCCGCACCGATTGGGACAACGGCGGGGTTCCCCGGCGGGAGTGGGAGGAGCTGCTCGGCGAGATGCGCCGCCGAGCCGATGCTGCCGGCTGGCTGCGCTACGGGCTCCCGTCGCAATTCGGTGGGCGCGACGGCAGCAACATCGACATGGCGGTCATCCGCGAGCATCTGGCCCACAAGGGCCTCGGGCTGCACAACGACCTGCAGGACGAGTCCTCGATCGTCGGCAACTTCCCCCAGGTCATCATGATGGACCGGTTCGGCACCGACGCGCAGAGGAAGGAGTGGACCGAAGCGCTGATCACCGGTGAGCGTTCGATGGCGTTCGGCCTGACCGAGCCGAACCACGGCTCGGATGCCACATGGCTGGAGACCCGCGCCGAGCGCGACGGTGACGACTGGATCATCAACGGGACCAAGCGCTTCAACACCGGCGTGCACCGCGCCACCCATGACCTGGTGTTCGCACGCACCTCGGGCGAGCCCGGTCAGGCCCGGGGCATCACCGCCTTCCTGGTGCCGACCGACGCCCCAGGCTTCTCGGTGCCCTACTACTGGTGGACGTTCAACATGCCCACCGACCACGGAGAGGTCGAACTCGACAACGTCCGAGTCCCCGCCGACGCGGTTCTCGGCGAACTCGACCGCGGCCTCGAGGTCGGTCAGACGTTTCTGCACGAGAACAGGATCCGGCAGGCCGCCAGCAGCCTGGGGGCGGCCCAGTACTGCATCGACCGTGCCGTCGCCTATGCCGGTGAACGCTCGGTCTTCGGCAAACCGCTGGCGGTCAACCAAGCCGTGCAGTGGCCGCTGGTCGAACTACAGACCGAGGCGCAGATGGTGCGGTTGCTCGTCTACTACGCCGCCAGCCACCTTGACGGGAACCACCACATGGAGGTGTCCGACAAGGTGTCGATGGCGAACTACCGGGCCAACCGTCTCGTGTGTGAAGCCGCCGATCGAGCCATGCAGGTGTTCGGCGGGGTGGGTTACAGCCGTCACGAGCCGTTCGAGCACATCTATCGCCACCACCGCCGCTACCGGATCACCGAGGGCGCCGAGGAGATCCAGATTCGCCGGGTGGCGCAGCGGCTCTTCGGCTTCGGGCGGGGAACCAGGTGAGTGACGAGCTGGCCCGAGGTCTGGAGCGGGTCCTCGCCCCTGTGCTCGGTGAGGTCGAGGTCACAGATCTGCAGCGGCTCACCGGTGGCGCCAGCCGAACGACGTGGGCGTTCTCGACCAGTTCCGCCGACGCCCCCGCACTCATCCTGCGGACCGGCCCTCCCGACGACGTGCACGCCTCGATGGAACTGGAAGCAGCGGTCCAGCAGCGCGCCGCCGCAGCCGGCGCACCGGTCCCGCGCATCTTGGCCACCGACAATTCTGCTGCCGCGCTGGGCAACCCGTATCTGATCTGTGCAGCCGTCGCCGGGGAGACGATCGTGCGCCGCATCTACCGCGGCCTCGACGACGAGGGCCGCGCACGACTGCTGCGGCAGTGCGCCGAGGCGCTGGCCGCCGTTCACCGCGCGGACTTCGACGGTATCGGGCTGAGCCGGGTCGATGAACTCACCGACTGGCGTCAACGACTCGACGAGATCGGCGACACGACCGCGACGTTCGAATGGACGTTCCGACAACTCGAGAAGAGCCGGCCCTCCCCCTCGCCGACGCGGTTGGTGCACGGAGACTTCCGGATGGGCAATCTCATCGTCGACGACTCGGGTCTTGCGGCGGTGCTGGATTGGGAGCTGACGCACCTCGGCGAGGTCTACGAAGATCTGGCCTGGTTCTGTGTGCGGGCGTGGCGGTTCGGTGCGCCCTCGTCCCTCGGCGCCGGCGGGCTCGGCGGCGTCGAGGCGTTCCTGGTGTCCTACGAAGAAGCCGCGGGCATCGCGGTGGACCGGAACGCGTTCCGGTGGTGGCTGACAGTGGCCACGTTGCGCTGGGGTGTGATCTGCCGTTACCAGGCCGAGCGGCACCTGTCCGGAGAGACGAAATCGGTGGAGCTCGCCGCCATCGGCCGTCGGGTCAGCGAAACCGAATGGGACCTGCTCGACCTGTTGACCGGAGGGGGTCCGCGATGAGCGCGTCACTGTCAGGGCGGCCCACCGCCGCGGAACTGGTCTCCGCCGTCGCGGACTTTCTCGACGCCGAGGTGCGCGACGCCTGCTCGGGGTCGGTGGGCTTCCACGTCCGGGTGGCGGTGAACGTCCTGCGCACCGTGCAAAGGGAGCTCAGTGACGAGAACGCCGCGCCGGTGCGTGATGCGCTGGCAGAACTGGGCTTCACCGATGAGGCGGCGCTGGCGGAGGCGATCCGGGCGGGGCAGATGGACGAACGCGGTGACGACGTGGTCGCCGTTCTGCAGTTGCTGGTTCGCCACCGCCTGTCGGTCGATCACCCCGGCTACGCCGAGGCGGACTGATTCGATCACAGGCGCCGGATGCGTGCCAGCCATGCCGGTTCGTTGACCGTGCTGCCGACGGGCAGATCCAGCAGGTCGGCATGAAGGTCGGTCACGACGCCTCGGTAGCTGGTGCTGCTGAGCTCTTCGACCACCCAGCCGTCACGGAAGGCATCGCGGATCGTCGATTCTGCGACCTGGGGGCCGAACCCGCGCCCGGCGTCGGACAGTGCCAGAAGGTGAACGACCGACCCCGGTCGGGTCACCGCGTGCAGGCTCGTGACGTAGCGGGCTCGGTCGGCGTCGTCGAACACGTGGAACAACGCCGAGTCGATGACGGTGTCATAGGTGGTCTCACTGCCGAGGTCCAGCGCGTCGGCCACTTCGAACCGCGCGGGCACGCCCTTGGCTGCCGCGTTGCGTCTGGCTTGATCCACCGCTGTGGGCGCGCCGTCGAGGCCGACCACGTCATGTCCGGCGCCGGCCAGCAGGATGGTGTGCTCGCCGGTTCCGCATCCGATGTCGAGCACCCGCCCGGTGATCTGCCCGGCGTCGACGAGGGCGACGACGGCTGGTTGCGGTTCGCCGATCACCCACGGTGGTGTTCGGTGCTTGTAGAACTCGTCGAAACGGGACAGTGTGGGGCTCTGATCCATGCCTGCCAGTGTCCAACCTGAACGGGAGTTGAGGTCAAGCGTCATGTCAGCCACCGGGGAACGCGCCGTCCCGCACCTCGCCGAGCAGCTGTTCGGCGCCATCGAACGCAGCGACGTCGCGGCGGTGGCGCAGCTGTTCGGTCCCGACGTCAGGGTGTGGAAGAGCGGTGACCGTCGGGACAACGACCGCGACCGCTCGCTGCGGATCATCGGGTGGTTCATCGACAGCACCGTCGAGCGGCGCTATCAGATCCTCGACCGCCATCTGTTCCCCGGTGGCTTCGTCCAGCAGCACATCCTGCACGCCACCACCGGTCGTGGCGGCGTCCTCGCGATGCGGGTGTGCATCGTCATCAAGATCGACAGCGGCGGCCTGATCAGCCGCATCGACGAATATTTCGATCCGGCCGAGCTTGCGCCGCTGGTACGGGATTCGTCCTGAGAACGACCTTCCGGGCGTGCTCAGCGGTCGGGCGGCCGTTTCGGCAGACGCCGTGCTCACCCACGGCTAACATCACGCGCATGGCAGTGCCGTCCCGCGGGCCCTCCGGGCCGCCGCTGCGGATTCTGGTCTACAGCGACAACCCGCGGATCCGGGAGCAGGTTCGCCTCGCACTCGGCAAACGCATACACCCTGAACTGCCCGAGCTGACGTATCTCGATGTCGCCACCGGCCCGATGGTGGTCCGACAGATGGACGCCGGCGGCATCGACCTCGCCATCCTGGACGGGGAGGCCACCCCGGTCGGCGGGATGGGCATCGCCAAGCAACTCAAGGACGAACTGGCCGACTGCCCGCCGGTGCTGGTGCTCACAGGCCGGCCCGACGACGCCTGGCTGGCCCGGTGGTCGCGCGCCGAAGCAGCCGTCCCGCACCCCATCGACCCGATCCGGTTGGGTGACGCGGTGGCAGCGCTACTGCGGACCGCGGCCTAGCCCGCGCACAAACCGCGGTCCAGCCGTCCGTGGAACTTGCGGCCCAGCCGTCCGTGGAACTTGCGGCCCAGCCGCGCCGAATCCGGGAACCGACCGCGCGCCGAACATGAAACCGACTGCCCCCCTTACCCATTCGAGGCAAGGGGGCATCGCCGAAGGGCGCCAATAGCGATACTAACCAAAATGAGTGGCAGGCATCCGAAACAGGGCTACGCTGTGGGCTAGCTCACATCGACAGCCCCCGAGGAGCGCCTGCGCCGTATGAGCCTGTACACGCCGATCCTGGTGCTTGGTGCGATAGCCGCTGTCTTCGCCGTGGGGTCGGTGGGCATCGCCCTGCTCATCGGACCCAAGCGGTACAACCGCGCGAAGCTCGAGGCGTACGAGTGCGGCATCGAGCCGATGGCGACGTCCTCGCCTGCGGCGGCCGGCCAACTGCGGAGCGGCGCCGGCGGAGCCACCCAGCAGAAGATGCCGATCAAGTACTACCTGACCGCGATGTTGTTCATCATCTTCGACATCGAGATCGTGTTCCTCTACCCGTGGGCGGTGGCGTTCGACGACCTGGGCGCCTTCGGCGTCGTCGCGGTGGGCCTTTTTCTGTTCAACGTCTCGGTGGCGTACGCCTACGAGTGGCGGCGCGGAGGGCTGGTATGGGACTAGAGGAACAACTGCCCGGCGGCATCCTGCTGTCGACCGTGGAGAAAGTCGCCGGATACGTCCGCAAAGGGTCGCTGTGGCCGGCGACATTCGGGCTGGCTTGCTGCGCAATCGAGATGATGGCCACCGCCGGGCCGCGCTTCGACATCTCCCGGTTCGGCATGGAACGCTTCTCGGCGACGCCGAGGCAGGCCGATCTGATGATCGTGGCCGGGCGGGTCAGCCAGAAGATGGCGCCGGTGCTGCGCCAGATCTACGACCAGATGGCCGAACCCAAATGGGTGCTGGCCATGGGTGTCTGCGCGTCTTCGGGCGGAATGTTCAACAACTACGCGGTCGTCCAGGGGGTCGATCATGTGGTTCCGGTCGACATCTATCTGCCCGGGTGCCCACCGCGGCCGGAGATGCTGTTGCACGCCATTCTGAAACTCCACGACAAGATCCAGCAGATGCCGCTGGGCGTCAATCGCGAGGAGGCGATCCGGGAAGCCGAGCAGACCGCGCTGGCGATACCGCCGACCATCGAGCTGAAGGGGCTGCTCAGGTGAGCGGCGAGGACAGCGGCGAAAACCGCCCGGAGGTAATCGGGGTCCGCCGCGGCATGTTCGGGGCTCGAGGAAGCGGCGACACGTCGGGTTATGGACGGCTGGTGCGTCCCGTGGCCCTGCCCGGCGGCTCCCCGCGTCCCTACGGGGGCTACTTCGACGACGTCGTCGACACGCTGGGCGCAGCGTTGGAGGCGACGGTACCGCTGTCCGGTGCCGTCGAGCGGGTGGTTGTCCACCGCGACCAGCTGACCTTGGAGATCCGTCGCGAGCACCTCGTCACGGTGGCCCAGCTGCTTCGCGACCATCCCGACCTTCGCTTCGAGCTGTGCCTGGGTGTCAGCGGCGTGCACTACCCCGACGACGAGGGACGTGAGCTGCATGCCGTCTACCCGTTGCGCTCCATCACGCACAACCGCCAGATCTGCCTCGAGGTGGCCGCACCCGACTCCGACCCGCACATCCCGTCGCTGTACGGGGTGTATCCGACCACCGACTGGCACGAGCGCGAGACCTATGACTTCTTCGGCGTCATCTTCGACGGCCATCCGTCGTTGACGCGCATCGAGATGCCCGACGACTGGGTGGGGCACCCCCAACGCAAGGACTACCCGCTGGGCGGTATTCCGGTGGAGTACCACGGAGCCGAGATTCCCCCGCCCGACGAGCGGAGGGCTTACAACTGATGACCACATCGAAGAATCCACCCGAACGGGTGGTCGTCGTCGGCGGTCAAGATTGGGATCAGGTCGTCACCGCGGCGAGGCAGAACGCCGGGGAGCACGCGGGCGAGCGTCTGGTCGTCAACATGGGGCCGCAGCATCCGTCGACACACGGCGTGCTGCGCCTGATCCTGGAGATCGAGGGTGAGACGATCGTCGAGGCCCGATGCGGGATCGGGTATCTGCACACCGGGATCGAGAAGAACCTGGAGTACCGCACCTGGACCCAGGGCGTGACGTTCGTGACCCGAATGGACTACCTGTCACCGTTTTTCAACGAGACCGCCTACTGCCTGGGGGTGGAGGCGCTGCTGGGCATCACCGACGCGATCCCGGAGCGCGCTTCGGTGATCCGCGTCATGATGATGGAGCTGAACCGGATCTCCAGCCACCTGGTGGCGCTGGCCACCGGCGGCATGGAGCTGGGCGCCATGACCGCGATGTTTCTCGGGTTCCGCGAGCGCGAGCTCGTCCTGGCGATCTTCGAGACGATCACCGGGCTGCGGATGAACCACGCCTACATCCGTCCCGGTGGGGTGGCGGTCGATCTTCCGGTCGAGGCGCTGCCGCAGCTGCACGAACTGATGGACCTGCTGCCCAGGCGCCTGCGCGATCTCGAGGACCTGCTCAACGAGAACTACATCTGGAAGGCCCGCACCCAGGGCGTCGGCTACCTCGACCTGACCGGCTGTATGGCGCTGGGGGTGACCGGCCCGGTGCTGCGCTCCACCGGCCTACCCCATGACCTGCGTAAGTCGCAACCCTATTGTGGTTACGAGACATACGATTTCGACGTTATCACCGATGATCGCTGTGACGCCTACGGGCGGTACCTGATCCGGGTCAAGGAGATGCGCGAGTCGCTGCGCATCGTCGAACAATGCATCCAGCGACTCGAACAGAGCAGCGGTGCACCGGTGATGATCACCGACAAGAAGCTCGCGTGGCCCGCCGACCTCAAACTCGGCCCGGACGGGTTGGGCAACTCCGCCGAGCACATCGCCAAGATAATGGGTCACTCCATGGAAGGACTGATCCACCATTTCAAGATCGTCACCGAGGGCATACGGGTGCCGGCGGGTCAGGTCTACGTCGCGGTGGAATCACCGCGCGGCGAACTCGGTGTGCACATGGTTTCCGACGGTGGCACCCGACCGTACCGGGTGCACTACCGGGATCCCTCGTTCACCAATCTCCAGGCGGTGGCGGCGATGTGCGAGGGCGGGCTGGTGGCCGACGCGATCTCGGCGGTGGCGTCGATCGACCCGGTGATGGGAGGCGTGGACAGGTGACCATCTTTCTCGAACTCGGCCAGCAGCCTGACGAACCCGGCCCGCCGATCCACGGACCGGCCCGCTACCCGGACGAGGTGACCACTCGGCTGCGCTCAGACGCGGCGACGGTGATCGACCGCTACCCGCATCCACGCTCGGCCCTGCTGCCGCTGCTGCATCTGGTGCAGGCCGAGGACGGTTGCCTGACCCCGGCCGGAATCGCGTTCTGCGCCGCCGAACTGGGGCTGACCGACGCCGAGGTCACCGCGGTGGCGACGTTCTACTCGATGTACCGGCGCACCCCCACCGGCGACTACCTGGTCGGGGTGTGCACCAACACGCTGTGCGCCATCATGGGTGGCGACGCGATCCTGGAGACACTCACCGACCACCTCGGCGTCCGCCCCGGCGAGACCACCGACGACGGCGTCGTCACCCTCGAGCACGTCGAGTGCAACGCGGCGTGCGACTACGCGCCCGTGGTGATGGTCAACTGGGAGTTCTTCGACAACCAGACCCCGTCGTCCGCACGTGACCTCGTCGACGCCCTGCGCTCGGGTCACCCGCCCGTGCCCTCGCGCAGCTCGGCACTGTGCACGTTTCGCGAAACCGCGAGAACTCTTGCGGGCCTGCCCCACTCCGATCGACCGGACCGCGCTGCGCCCGCCGGGGCGGCCACCCTGGCCGGCCTGCGCTGCGCTCACGAACGCGGGATGGCTGCACCGCCGCCCGAACCGCCGGCCACCGACAGCGTGTCCGGCGACCCCGGAAATGAACAAGCCGAAGCCGCCGAAGCGGTCCGGGATCAGCCCGCGCCGGCGCCGTCGGCCGATGTGCCCGCCCGACCGGCCACGCCCGAGACAGATCCGAAGGCGGCCGACTCGCAGTGACTGCCCACACCCCACTGACGCCCGTACTGAGCCGGTTCTGGGATGACCCCGAACCGTGGTCGCTGCAGACCTATCTGCGCCACGGCGGCTACCAGGCGCTGCAGCGCGCCATGGCGATGGCCCCCGACGACGTCATCACCACCGTCAAAGACGCCGGCCTGCGCGGCCGTGGCGGCGCCGGGTTTCCCACCGGCACCAAGTGGTCGTTCATCCCCCAGGTGCGCAGCCCGGGGAGCGACCAGAAGGCCCCGGGCCAGCAGGACGCCGCCGCCAAGCCGCACTATCTGGTGATCAATGCCGACGAATCCGAACCTGGCACCTGCAAAGACATTCCGCTGATGTTGACCACCCCGCACTTCCTCATCGAGGGTGCCATCATCGCGGCGTATGCGATCCGGGCACACCACGCGTTCATCTATGTGCGCGGCGAGGTGGTGCCGGTGCTGCGACGCCTGCAGGAGGCGGTGGCCGAGGCCTATACCGCCGGTCACCTGGGCACCGATATCCACGGTTCGGGGTTCGACCTGGAACTCATCGTGCACGCCGGCGCGGGGGCCTACATCTGTGGTGAGGAGACCGCGCTCCTGGACTCGCTCGAAGGGCGCCGCGGGCAACCTCGCCTACGGCCACCGTTTCCCGCGGTGGCCGGCCTGTACGCCTGTCCGACGGTGGTCAACAACGTCGAATCCATCGCCAGCGTGCCGCCGATTCTGCTCCACGGTGTCGACTGGTTCCGGTCGATGGGCTCGGACAAGTCACCCGGTTTCACGCTCTATTCGCTGTCGGGGCATGTGACCAACCCCGGGCAGTACGAGGCGCCACTGGGTATCACGCTGCGCGAACTGCTCGACTACGCCGGCGGTGTGCGTGCCGGACACGAGTTGAAGTTCTGGACCCCGGGCGGGTCGTCGACACCGCTGCTGACCGACGAACATCTCGACGTCCCACTGGATTACGAGGGGATGGCCGGCGCCGGGTCGATGCTGGGCACCAAAGCGCTGCAGATCTTCGACGAGACCACGTGCGTGGTGCGCGCGGTGCGCCGCTGGACCCAGTTCTACGCCCACGAGTCCTGCGGCAAGTGCACCCCGTGCCGCGAAGGCACCTTCTGGTTGGCACAGATCTACCAGCGCCTCGAGGAAGGCGCCGGCACCGAAGCCGACCTGGACAAGCTCCTCGACATCTCCGACGCCATCCTGGGCAAGTCGTTCTGCGCGCTCGGAGACGGTGCGGCCAGCCCGATCATCTCGTCGCTGAAGTATTTTCGCGCCGAGTACGAGACCCATCTCGACGGCGGTTGTCCCTTCGATCCGCACGCCTCCATGCTGTCCGCGCCGGAAGGGGTCGGTGTATGACGCTCGCCGAACACAGCCACGACGCACCGCCGGTCGAGATGGTGACGTTGACGATCGACGGCACCGAAGTCAGCGTGCCCAAGGGCACGTTGGTGATCCGGGCCGCCGAACTCATGGGGGTACAGATCCCGAGGTTCTGCGACCATCCCCTGCTCGAACCGGTCGGCGCCTGCCGTCAGTGTCTGGTGGACGTGGAGGGTCAGCGAAAGCCGCTGGCGTCGTGCACCACCACAGTCGCCCCCGACATGGTGGTGCGCACCCAGTTCACGTCCGAGGCCGCCGACCGGGCGCAGCAGGGTGTGATGGAGCTGCTGCTGATCAACCACCCCCTGGACTGTCCGGTCTGCGACAAGGGTGGTGAGTGCCCGCTGCAGAACCAGGCGATGTCCAACGGCCGCGCGGAAACCCGGTTCGAGGACGTCAAACGGACGTTCCCGAAGCCGATCGCGATCTCGTCACAGGTGCTGCTGGACCGCGAGCGGTGCGTGCTGTGCGCCCGGTGCACGCGTTTCTCCGACCAGATCGCCGGTGACCGCTTCATCGACCTGCTCGAGCGCGGTGCGCAACAACAGGTCGGTATCGCCCCCGGCGAGCCGTTCCAGTCGTACTTTTCGGGCAACACCGTGCAGATCTGCCCGGTGGGCGCACTGACCGGGACCGCCTACCGGTTCCGGGCCCGGCCGTTCGACCTGGTGTCCAGCCCGAGTGTGTGCGAACACTGTTCCTCGGGCTGCGCCCAGCGCACCGACCACCGGCGCGGCTCGGTGCTGCGCCGACTGGCCGGCGACGACCCCGAGGTCAACGAGGAGTGGAACTGCGACAAGGGCCGGTGGGCGTTCACCTACACCGGTGTGGGCGATCGCCTCACCACTCCACTGGTGCGCGACGGCGGCGAACTTCGGGCTGCGTCCTGGTCCGAGGCGCTCGGTGTCGCTGCCGCAGGGCTGACGTCGGCGCGGGGACGAACCGGCACCCTCGTCGGCGGCAGAACCACCGTCGAGGACGCCTACGCCTACGCCAAGTTCAGCCGTATCGTGCTGAACAGCAACGATATCGACTTCCGGGCGCGACCGCACAGCGACGAGGAGACAGAGTTCCTGGCCCACCACGTCGCCGGGGCGCCGATGACGGTCACCTACTCCGATGTCGAGAAGGCCCCCGCCGTGCTCCTCGCCGGGTTCGAGCCGGAAGAGGAGTCACCGATCGTGTTCCTGCGGCTGCGGAAAGCCGTGCGGCGCAGCGCTCTGCGGGTGTTGTCCATCGCCCCGTTCGCGTCCCGGGGCCTCGAGAAGCTCGCCGGAACCTTGATCAGCGCACGTCCCGGCGACGAAGCGGGCGCGTTGTCCGAGCTCGAGCGCCACGAGCTGCTCTCGATGCCCGGAGCGCTGATCCTGGTCGGCGAACGCCTCGCCACATCACCGGGCGCCCTGTCCGCGGCCGGCCGGCTCGCTGCGTCCACCGGCGCGCGGCTGGCCTGGGTGCCGCGTCGCGCCGGGGAGCGCGGCGCACTGGAAGCCGGCGCGCTGCCGAACCTGTTGCCAGGGGGGCGACCCGTGGCCGATGAGCGAGCCCGCGCCGCCACAGCAGCGGCGTGGGGCGTCGACCGTCTGCCCGACACCGTGGGGCGCGACACCGAAGCCATTCTGGCCGCCGCGCGCGTCGGCGAGCTTCAGGCGCTGTTGGTCGGCGGTGTCGAACTCGCCGACCTACCCGATCCCGCGGCGGCGCTGGCCGCGGTGGAGTCCGCACCGTTCGTCGTCAGCCTGGAACTACGGGAAAGCGACGTCACGCGGCGCGCCGACGTGGTGTTCCCCGTCGCGCCGGCCGTGGAAAAGGCCGGCTCGTTCGTCAACTGGGAGGGCCGCCAGCGTCGCTTCGAGGCGGCGCTGCGCACCAACGCGATCCCCGACTCGCGGGTGCTGAACTTCCTGGCCGACGAGTTCGGAGTCGACCTCGGACTGCCCACTGCCGAAGCCGCCGACGCCGATCGGGCCCGGCTGGGTCTGTGGTCCGGCCAGCGGGTGGCGGCACCGCAGATCTCCCCCGAACCGGTTCGCCCGCGTGCGGGTCAGGTGGTGTTGGCCGGCTGGCGGATGCTGCTCGATGCCGGTCGTCTGCAGGACGGTGAGCCGCACCTCGCGGGCACAGCCCGACCGGCTGTGGCACGACTGTCCGCCGCGACGGCCGGCGACGTGGGCGTCGCCGCCGGTGAGCTGGTGGCCGTCAGCACCGAGCGTGGCGCGGTGACGCTTCCCGTCGAGATCACCGACATGGTCGATGGGGTGGTGTGGCTGCCGCTGAACTCCACTGGCAGCGCCGTGCACGCCACGCTCGGGGTGACCGTCGGCCAACCGGTGGCGATCGCGCGGGGGGTGCAATGATCTATCCGAACGCGACGACATATCCCGACCCGGCGACATATCCGGATCCGGCCCTGTTCGGTCACGATCCCTGGTGGTTGATCCTGGCCAAGGCGCTCGGCGTGTTCGCGTTCCTGGTGCTGACGGTGTTGTCGGCAATCTTGATCGAGCGCAAACTTCTCGGCCGCATGCAGATGAGGTTCGGGCCCAACCGGGTCGGTCCGCACGGGTTGCTGCAGTCGCTGGCCGACGGGATCAAGCTCGCCCTGAAGGAGGGACTCGTACCCGCCGGGGTGGACAAGTGGATCTATCTTGCCGCGCCGGTCATCTCGGTGATCCCGGCTTTCATGGCGTTCGCGGTGATCCCGTTGGGCGGTGAGGTGTCGATATTCGGTCACCGCACCGCCTTGCAGTTGACCGACCTGCCGGTCGCGGTGCTCTACATCCTGGCGGTGACGTCCATCGGGGTGTACGGAATCGTGCTGGCAGGCTGGGCATCCGGCTCGGTGTATCCACTGCTCGGCGGACTGCGGTCATCCGCGCAGGTGGTCTCCTACGAGATCGCGATGGCGCTGTCCTTCGCGACCGTGTTCATCTACTCGGGCACGATGTCCACCTCTGGCATCGTGGCGGCGCAGGAGCGCACCTGGTTCGCCTTCCTGCTGCTTCCCTCGTTCGTGGTTTATCTGACCTCGATGGTCGGCGAGACCAACCGGGCACCTTTCGATCTGCCCGAAGCCGAAGGTGAGCTGG
The DNA here is from genome assembly GCF_010728325.1 of Mycolicibacterium poriferae. The sequence goes on along the minus strand of NZ_AP022570.1, from coordinate 2,293,848 downwards.
TCGGCGGATTTCACACCGAGTACTCGTCGCTGAAGTTCGCGATGTTCATGTTGGCCGAGTACGTCAACATGACCACGGTATCCGCGCTGGCCACCACCCTCTTCCTCGGCGGGTGGCGGGCACCCTGGCCGCTGAGCATCTGGGAAGGGGCGAACGCCGGGTGGTGGCCACTGTTGTGGTTCACCGCAAAGGTATGGCTGTTCCTGTTCATCTTCATGTGGCTGCGAGCGACGCTGCCCCGCCTGCGTTACGACCAATTCATGGTCCTGGGTTGGAAATTACTCATTCCGGTGGCGCTGGGTTGGATCATGATCGTCGCCGTCATTCATACGCTGGTCGACCCCGGCGTACGGGACTGGGTGACCGCGCTGGTGGGGGTCGCCGGTCTGGCCGTCATGGCGGTGCTCCTCAACGCCCGCAGAAACCCGCGGATCGGGGGTCCGCCCCCGGCGCCCGCAACCCCGGCCGCCGATGTGCAGGCCGGCGCCTTCCCGGTGCCTCCCCTGCCGGCTGCGCACACGACCAAGGAGCAATCACATGCCTAAATTCCTCGATGCGCTCGCAGGATTCGCCGTCACGTTCGGGTCGATGTTCAAGAAGCCGATCACCGAGGAGTATCCGGAGAAGCCCGGGCGGGTGGCCCGGCGCTATCACGGACGGCACCAACTCAACCGCTACGCCGACGGCCTGGAGAAGTGTATCGGCTGCGAACTCTGCGCCTGGGCCTGTCCGGCAGACGCCATCTACGTCGAGGGCGCCGACAACACCGACGCCGAACGGTATTCCCCCGGCGAGCGTTACGGGCGCGTGTACCAGATCAACTACTTGCGGTGCATCGGCTGCGGCCTGTGCATCGAGGCCTGTCCCACCCGGGCGCTGACGATGACCAACGACTACGAGATGGCCGATGACAACCGTGCGGACCTGATCTACGGCAAGGACAAGTTGTTGGCGCCGCTCGAGCCGGGGATGCACCAACCGCCGCACCCGATGGCCCCGGGCAGCACCGACGAGGATTACTACCTGGGCAACATCACCCGCCAGAGCAGCGCGCACCGACGGGACAGCGACGACGCCCCACACGTCACCGACAACAACGGCGCCGCGCACGTAACGGACAACAATGGCGTCGCACACGTAACGGACAACAATGGCGTCGCGCACGTAAGGAGCACCAATGGGTGAAACCGTACTGTTCTGGGTGCTGGCCCTGGTCGCCGTGGTGGGGGCGATCGGGGTGGTCGCGGCCCCCAAGGCGGTGTATTCGGCGATCTCGCTGGCCACCACGATGATCGCGCTCGCGGTGATCTACATTGCGCAGGATGCCCCGTTTCTGGGGGTGGTTCAGGTGGTCGTCTACACCGGAGCGGTCATGATGCTGTTCCTGTTCGTGCTCATGCTGATCGGGGTGGATTCCTCGGAGTCGCTGGTGGAAACCCTTCGTGGACAACGGCTCGCGGCGATCTGCATCGGTATCGGTTTCGGCGTCCTGCTGATCGCCGGGATCGGCAACGTCGCAGTCGCCGGCTTCGTGGGCCTTGACGCCGCGAACCAGAACGGCAACGTCGAGGGCCTGGCCGCACTGATCTTCACGCAGTACCTGTGGGCGTTCGAGTTGACCGGCGCGCTGCTGATCACCGCGACGCTCGGCGCGATGCTGCTGGCCCACCGTGAACGCACCGAGCGCCGTAAAACGCAGCGCGAGCTGGCGATCGAACGTTTCGCCCCTGGCGGTTATCCGACCACGCTGCCCAACCCGGGCGTCTACGCCCGCCACAACGCGGTCGACGTTCCGGCCCGTCTGCCCGACGGCTCGGCATCCTTGTTGTCGGTCAGCGCGATCCTGCAGGTGCGGCGGGTGCCCAGCGAGGGCGAGGACGACAACTCGAGCGGACGTGATCGATGAGTCCCGACTACTACCTGTATCTGTCGGCGCTGTTGTTCACCATCGGCGCCGCGGGAGTGTTGTTGCGTCGCAATGCCATCGTCGTGTTCATGTGTGTCGAGTTGATGCTCAACGCCGCCAACCTCGCCTTCGTCACGTTCTCGCGGATGCACGGCCATCTGGACGGACAGGTGGTCGCCTTCTTCACGATGGTCGTCGCTGCCTGTGAAGTCGTGATCGGGCTGGCGATCATCATGACCATCTTCCGGTCGCGGCGCTCTGCCAATGTCGACGCGGCGAACCTGCTGAAGCACTGATGAGCGCTTGCGCGAAGAAGAGAGAGCACCTGATGAGTAGCCCTGTGTCAAGCAGCGGGTTGTTGAGCTCGCAGATGGGCTTGGAGTGCGCCGTGGCGGTGGGGGTCGTAGGCGGTGTTGTCTTGCCAGCAGTGCCAGATGACGTAGAGCCAGGCGCGGGCCAGGATGCGTACGGCATGTTGGTGGTCGCGTCCGCGGGATCGGGCTTGGCGGTAGAGGTTGTCGGCCCAGGGGTTAGCGCGGCGGGAGTCGGCGGCGAAGTCGGTGACGGCGTCGCGCAGGTGTTTGTCGCACGACCAGCGGAATCCGACGGTGCGCATGGTTCCCGATTGGCGGGTCGAGGGGGCCACGCCGGCCAGGCAGGTCAGGGACTCGGGGGTGGGGAATCGTCCTCGGCAGTCGCCGATTTCAGCGAGAAGTTTGGCGGCTCTGATCTTTCCGGATCTGGGCAGGCTGGTGAAGATGTGTGCGTCGCAGTGCGCGGCGAGTTGTTCGGCGATCTGGTCGGACAGGCTGGTGATTTGTTTGACCAGAGTGGTGAGGGTGGCCAGCAGGGCGTGGGTGATCCGGGCGTGCGTGGCGCCTTCGTGGCCGGTGGCGCCGCGGGGTGCAGTGATGAGGCGGGTGTGCAGCACGGCGGGGTCGGTGCGGCCGGTGTAGCCCACCGAGGCCAGCCAGTTCGCCATTCGTGCGGGGGTCAACCAGTCGGCACGGTCTTGGCAGTCGAAGCGGGCCAGGAAGGTCAGGCTGATTGGGGAATCGAGGTCGGCGAACAGTCCTACGGCGCCGGGAAACACGCGGTTGAGGTGTTCGCGCAGCTGGTTGGTTACCGCGACGCGGTGTCTGATGAGTTCTTTGCGGGCTCGGCACGTGCTGCGCAGCGCTACGGTGGCGGGGCTGTCGGGGACCAGTGGCCGCAGTCGGGTGCGGTCGGTGCGCAAGGTGTCAGCCAGGACGAAGGCGTCGAAGCGGTCGTCTTTGTTGCCGGCCGAGCCGTAGCGGCCCCGCAGGTTCTTGAGCTGGTTGGGACTGATCACCACGACGGTGAACCCGGCCTCGAGCAATGTGTCGACGACGGGCCCGTCGGGACGTTCGATAGCGACTTCGCTGACCCCGGCACGGGTCAGCGTGTCGACCAGTGTGCGCAGTCCCCTAGCGCTGTGGTCAGTGAGCTCGCGCAACACTTCGGCGCCTCGAGAATCGACTACCGATACCGCCTGATCGTCACGAGACCAGTCCAGGCCAGCGGTCACTCCGTTGGCCGGTTCTGCCGCCAAGACGGCAGTAGGGGCATAATCCATCACAGCCTCCTCGCTGCTAGACCCAGTGGGGAGGCACCCAAACTTCGGTGCCGAGGTGTGGCTGCCGCTTCGCTCACTGATCGGCGCTCGGTGGCGCGCAGCCCTGTCGACGGTCGGCACACCCCGGGTAACCGTCGAGTCCCGCGAAACTCATCGTGGACATCGATGCGTCAAGCGCTTGTGGCGGTAACTCGACGGCACCTCGGGTGCATCGGCAACCCATCCAAGATCACCGACACACAAATGGTGCACCAGTGAGCGCTTGCGCGAAGAAGAGACAACCCTGATGAGCGCTTGCGCGAAGAACAGAAGGCACTGATGAGCCGCTTGCGCGAAGAAGAGACAACCCTGATGAGCGCTTGCGCGAAGAACAGAAGGCACTGATGAGCGCTTGCGCGAAGAAGAGAGAGCACCTGACGAGCGCTTGCGCGAAGAAGAAAAAACACTGAGGCGCCGATGACCGTACCCGTGTGGCTGCTGATCGCGCTCCCCCTCGGCGGGGCGATGATGTTGTTGCTGTCCGGCCGGCGGAGCAACCCGTGGGGCCATCTGGTGGGTACCGCCGCCTCGCTGGCCTCGTTCGTCTGCGCCGCAGTGTTGTTCGTCGACATGGTCAGCCGGCCCGCCGAGGACCGCCGCATCACGCAGACGCTGTTCTCCTGGGTTCCCGTCGGAGAGCTGCAGGTGGACTTCGGCCTGCACCTCGACCAGCTGTCGATGTGCTTCGTGCTGCTGATCACCGGGGTCGGGTCGCTGATCCACATCTACTCCATCGGCTACATGGCCGAGGATCCCGAGCGCAGGAAGTTCTTCGGTTATCTCAACCTGTTCCTCGCGGCGATGCTGCTGCTGGTGCTCGCCGACAACTACCTCGGTCTGTACATGGGCTGGGAGGGCGTGGGCCTGGCGTCGTATCTGCTGATCGGGTTCTGGTCGCACAAGCCGTCGGCGGCGACGGCGGCCAAGAAGGCGTTCGTCGTCAACCGGGTCGGTGACATCGGGTTGGCGGTGGCGTTGATGCTGATGTTCGCCGCGGTCGGGTCGGTGTCGTTCACCGGCGTGTTCGACGCGGCGCCGCAGTTGAGCGAGGCCATGCTGACGCTGATCGGGTTGATGCTGCTGTTGGCCGCCTGCGGCAAGTCCGCCCAGGTGCCGTTGCAGTCGTGGCTCGGTGACGCCATGGAAGGCCCCACGCCGGTGTCGGCGCTCATCCACGCCGCGACGATGGTCACCGCCGGCGTCTACCTGATCGTGCGCTCGGGCCCGGTGTTCGACCTCGCGCCGCACGCCCAGACCGCGGTGGTGGTCGTCGGCGCGGTGACGTTGCTGTTCGGTGCGGTGATCGGCTGCGCGAAGGATGACATCAAGAAGGCGCTGGCCGCATCGACGATGAGCCAGATCGGCTACATGGTGCTGGCGGCCGGACTCGGGCCGGTCGGCTACGCGGTCGCGATCATGCACCTGTTGACTCACGGATTCTTCAAAGCGGGTCTGTTCCTCGGCGCCGGGTCGGTGATGCATGCGATGGACGACGAGGTGAACATGCGCCGCTACGGCGGGCTGCGCACCGCCCTTCCGGTGACGTTCGTGACGTTCGGACTGGGTTACCTGGCGATCATCGGCATCCCGCCGCTGGCGGGCTTCTTCTCCAAAGACGGCATCATCGAGGCCGCGCTGGGCGCCGGCGGCGTCAAGGGGGTCGTGCTGGGCGCTGTGACCATCCTCGGCGCCGGCATCACGGCCTTCTACATGACACGGGTGATGCTGATGACGTTCTTCGGCGAGAAACGCTGGGCCGAGACATCGCATCCGCACGAGGCGCCGTCGGTGATGACCTGGCCGATGATCCTGCTGGCGGTCGGGTCGGTGACTGCGGGCGCGGCGCTCGCCATCGGGGGCACGCTGGAGCACTGGTTGGAGCCGGTGGTGGGCGCTCATGAAGTCCACCACGTGCTGCCGGTGTGGGTGGTCACCGTGATCGTGTTGTCAGTGGTCGCAGTCGGCATCGTGATCGCCTACCGGATGTACGGCTCTCGTGCGGTCGCCGAGCAGCCGCCCGCCGGTTCGGCGCTGACCGCCGCCGCGCGCCAGGATCTCTACGGCGACGCGTTTAACGAGAAAGTGCTGATGCGACCGGGCCGGGTCTTCACCGAGGAACTGGTCGAGATCGACGACGAAGTGGTAGACGGCGTGGCCGGAGGCCTGGCGGGCGGGGTGTCGCGGATATCCCGAGGGTTGCGGAACACGCAGACCGGCTTCGCCCGATCGTATGCGTTGTCGATGCTGGTGGGCGCCACGCTGGTGGTCGCGACGATTCTGGCGGTGAACCTGTGGTGAGCTCGATTCCCTGGCTGACGGTGTTGTGGGCCGTCCCGATGATCGGCGCGGTCGCGGTGATGGTGCTGCCCGCCGCGCAGCGGCAGCTGGTCAAGTGGGTGGCGTTGGGGGTCTCGCTGACGGTGCTGGCCGTCACGGTGGTCGTGGCCGTCGGCTTCGACCCGGCCGGGGCGCAGTTCCAGTTCGTCGAATCCCACCGCTGGATACCGTCGTTCGGCACCGGTTACCAACTCGGTGTCGACGGGATCGCGTTGGCCCTGGTGGTGCTCACCGCCGTGCTGATGCCGATCCTGATCGTCGCCGGATGGAACGACACCCGCGACTACATCAGTTGGGGCGGCCGGTCGGTGCACGTGTACTTCGCGCTGATGCTGGCCGTGGAAGGCATGGTCCTGATCTCGTTGGTGGCGTTGGACATTCTGCTGTTCTACGTGTTCTTCGAGGCGATGCTGATCCCGATGTACTTCCTGATCGGCGGGTTCGGGGGTGCGCAACGCAGCGCCGCGGCGGTGAAGTTCCTGCTGTACAACCTGTTCGGTGGGCTGATCATGCTCGCCGCCGTGGTCGGCCTCTACGTTGCGACCGCGGGTAGCGACGCGTTCGAGGGCGGCACGTTCGATTTCCGCGCGATCGTCGCCGCGATCGCTGACGGCGAGTTCGCCCTGAACCCGATGGTCATGCATCTGCTGTTCGGTGGCTTCATGTTCGCGTTCGCGATCAAAGCGCCGCTGTGGCCGTTGCACCGGTGGTTGCCCGACTCCGCGGTACAGGCCACCCCGGCCAGCGCGGTGCTGATGATGGCGATCATGGACAAGGTCGGCACGTTCGGCATGATCCGTTACTGTCTGCCGTTGTTCGGCGACTCGGCTGCACTGTTCGCACCGGTGATCATCACGCTGTCGGTGATCGGGATCATCTACGGCGCCGTGGTCGCGATCGGCCAGACCGACGTCATGCGCCTGATCGCGTACACCTCGATCTCACACTTCGGGTTCATCATCCTGGGCATCTTCGTGATGACCAGCCAGGGGCAGACTGGCTCGACGCTGTACATGGTCAACCACGGAATCTCGACCGCCGCTCTGTTCCTGATCGCCGGGTTCCTGGTGTCGCGCCGCGGTTCGCGTCTCATCAGCGCGTACGGGGGCGTGCAGAAGGTCGCGCCCGTCCTGGCGGGCACGTTCCTGGTGGCCGGGTTGGCGACGCTGTCGCTGCCCGGGTTGGCGCCGTTCATCAGTGAGTTCCTGGTGCTCATCGGCACGTTCACCCGCTATCCGGTGTTCGGTGTGCTCGCCGCCACCGCTCTGGTGCTCTCGGCGATCTACATCCTGTGGATGTACCAGCGGATGATGACGGGTCCCCTGCCCCGTGACATCGCCGACGGTGAGTCGAGACTTCCCGATCTGGTGCCTCGCGAGATCGTCGTGGTCGCACCGCTGATCGCGTTGCTGCTGGTGCTCGGGGTCTATCCCAAACCTGCGCTCGACGTGATCGATCCGGCGGTGACTCACACGCTGACCTCGATCGATCAGCGAGACCCGAGTCCTGCGATCGCAGAGGGGTTCCCGAGATGACCATCCCTACGCCGTCGATCGAGTACGGCCTGCTGTCCCCGATGCTGATCGTGCTGGGTTCGGCGGTGCTCGGTGTGCTGATCGAGGCGTTCGTGCCGCGCCGCCTGCGGTATCAGGTGCAGATCGGGGTCAGCCTGGCGGCCCTCCTCGCCGCGTTGGTCGCCGTCGTCGTGTTGGCGGGCCACCTCGGTGACGGCAACGGCGCTACGGCGATGCTGGGGGCGGTGGCCGTCGACCGGCCGGCCCTGCTGCTGCAGGGCACCATTCTGCTGGTCGGCATGCTCGGAATACTGCTCATCGGGGAGCGCCGGATCCGTTCTGGCGATTCCGATCCCGCCGACGGGCAGTCGGGCGGCTTGGATGCGTTCACCCCGCAAGCCTCGGTGGTCCCCGGCGGCGTCGCCGAGAAACACGACACCCGTGCGGGACTGATCCAGACCGAGGTGTTTCCGCTGACACTGTTCGCGGTCGGCGGAATGCTGTTGTTCCCCGCCGCCAACGACCTGCTGACGATGTTCGTGGCGCTGGAGGTGTTGTCGCTGCCGCTGTATCTGCTCTGCGGTCTGGCCCGCCGCCGACGCCTGCTGTCGCAGGAAGCGGCCATGAAGTACTTCCTGCTGGGCGCGTTCGCGTCGGCATTCTTCCTCTACGGCTCGGCAATGCTGTACGGCTACGCGGGTACGCTGCGCTTCGACGGAATCGCCGATGCGGTGACGCAGGGCACGGGAAAGCCCGCGCTGGCACTCATCGGGGCCGGCCTGGTGTTAGTCGGGGTGTTGTTCAAAGTCGGTGCGGTGCCCTTTCATTCGTGGATCCCCGACGTGTACCAGGGGGCGCCGACCCCGATCACCGCGTTCATGGCGGCGGCCACCAAGATCGCCGCGTTCGGAGCGCTGCTGCGGGTGTTCTACGTGGCGCTGCCAGAGCTGCGTGACGACTGGCAGCCGGTGTTGTGGGCCGTGGCGATCCTGACGATGCTGGTCGGCACGATCACCGCCGTCACCCAGGCCGACGTGAAACGGATCCTGGCGTATTCGGCAGTCGCACATACCGGGTTCATCCTCACCGGCGTGGTCGCAGGCACCCCGGCCGGGTTGTCTTCGACGCTGTTCTATCTTTTCGCCTACGGCTTTTCCACCATCGGCGCGTTCGCGGTGGTCGGTCTCGTCCGCGACCGCATGGGCGAGGAGGACACCGACATCTCCCGGTGGGCCGGGCTGGGAAGACGTTATCCCGTGGCCGGACTCGTGTTCTCGTTGTTCTTGCTGGCCTTCGCCGGAATCCCGTTGACCAGTGGCTTCGTCAGCAAGTTCGCGGTGTTCAAGGCGGCGGGTGAGAGTGGCGTCATCGCACTGGTGGTCGTCGGCGTGATCGCCAGTGCCATCGCCGCTTACTTCTACGTGCGCATCATCGTGCTGATGTTCTTCACCGAGCGTCCGGATGACGCGCCGGAGGTCGTGGTGCCCAGCGTGTTGACCAGTGGCGTCATCGCCGTCACGGCCGCCGTCACGTTCCTTCTCGGCGCGCTGCCCCAACCGCTGCTCGACCTGGCCAATGCTGCTGACCGCTTCCTCTGATACGACTGCGATATGACCGAGGACCACACCGTCCCCGCCGCGGACCCAGGCCAAATCGTCCGCACCGCGGACCCAGGCCAGATTGTCCGCACCGCGGACCGTGGCCCCGTGCGAGTCATCACCCTCAACCGACCCGCGGCCCGCAACGCGCTCAGCGGCGCTCTGAACCGCGCCCTCTATGCCGCGCTGACCGACGCCGACGCCGACGAAGCGGTGTCCGCGGTGGTGCTGACCGGCACCGACCCGGCGTTCTGCGCCGGTGTCGACCTGAAAGAGGCCGCCCGTGACGGCTTGCGCTATTTTGAGGAATTCCAGTCACACAGTTGCATCGCGGCGGTGGCGGCGATGCACACACCGGTCGTGGGCGCCATCAACGGCGCCACGTTCACCGGCGGACTCGAGATCGCCCTGGGCTGCGACTTTCTCGTCGCTTCCGAGCGCGCCGTGTTCGCCGACACCCATGCCCGGGTCGGCATCCTGCCCGGTGGTGGGATGACCGCGCGGCTGCCGCAGCTGGTGGGCGCTGCGATGGCCCGGCGGTTGTCGATGACCGGCGAAGTCGTCGATGCCGTGCGGGCCGAACGGATCGGCCTGGTCACCGAAGTGGTCCCCCACGAAAGGCTGCTGCACCGCGCTGTCGAGCTGGCCACCCAGATCGCCGACGTACCCCGTTCGACGATGCGCAGCCTCAAGAGGATCTACACCACTGGCTCAGCCGCGGTGACCGACCCCGCGCTGGCGGCCGAAGAAGCGATCGCGGTCGCCCAGCACCGCGACTTCGACGCTCTCGAGGGGACGTTCCGCGCGGTGACACAGCGCAACAAGGAACAGATGGACCCCGGCTGACACCCACTTGTCGGCGTCACACGGTCACGGCGCACCCGGCTCGAGTACGGCATCCACAGCGGTGTAGAGCGTCTCGGTTTCGGCGTGCAAGACCGAATGGCCGCTCGGCAGTGCCCGCTCCAGAGCCAGGCCGTTGAGAACGGTCATCAGGAATCGCGCCTGCAGGGTGCGGTCCCCGGCGCGAAGCACCCCTTCGTCGGCGAGCACACTCAACCAGTATTCGACACGTCGTGCCGACGTGCGATCGAAGGCTTGATACGCCGCGCGGACCTGCTCGGTCGGCTCCGCTGCAATGAAGTTCTGATACATGGTCGCCCAGGCTTGTCGCGCCTCCGTCCCGACCCCGGCGGGAGCGAGCACCTGGCGCAGGCACTCCACCAACCGGTCGCGCGCGGGGCGGGACGGGTCCCGGATCGGGTCGCCGGGGATGAAGTGCTCATAGATCCGCGTCAGCACCTCGTCCTGCAGCGCTCGCTGGGTCGGGAAGTGAAACCGCAACGATCCGGTGCTCACTCCGGCTCGCGCCGCCACCGCCCGGACACTGAGTGTCGTCGTGACGTCTTCGGCGATCATCTCTGCCGCCGCTTTGAGGATCTTCTCCCGCGTGTGCAAGGGCAATTCCTTTGCTGGTACCGACCGATCCGGCTGTGCTAACACACTGTGTTAGTGTCGGGCTAACACGGCGTACCAGTGATCGTATCCTCGTCCGGCTGGGCCACGAACGGCACCGCCGCGCGGAAGTCGACCACGGAAATCGAAAGGCACGCGATGACATCTGACCAGCGGGTCACCCGGCAGCTCCTGCGGTGGCGGGCCGTCGCCATCGTGGTGGACAACGCCCGGGCTTACCTGGCTCTGAATGTGGCCATGTACGGGTTGTTCCTGGCCGGCTTCATCGTCGGCCTGACCTTCCCGCAACTCAGCCGAGCGCAGGTGACCCGCCTCGACGACAACGGCACCACAGATCTGGTGCAGTCGCTGATCGACCGTCCCTGGCTGTTCGCCGTGACCATTCTCGGCGTGAACGTCATCAGGATGAGCGTGTTGACCATCGTCCTGCCGTCCTTGGTCGTGCCGTTCGCGGGTATCGCACTGTTCGCCTATTGGGCCTTCACCACGGGGATCACGCTGGTTCCGGCCAGCGACCTGGGATGGGTGGCACTCATCCCCCACTCCCTGACGCTGATCGTCGAGTTCCAGGCGTACCTGGTGCTGCTGCTGGGCGTGTACCTGCTCGGCAGGAACTGGATCCGGCCCGGCACCGCCGGTGCGGACAACCGACGCGGCGGCTACCTCTACGGGCTGCGACAACTCGGCCGGCTTGCTGTGCTCGCCGCCGTCCTGCTCGTCATCGGCGCGGTGTACGAAGCGTTCTCGCTGCGCTACCTGGTCCACCCGCTGGCTCAGTGGCTGCTGTGACCGGGAGAGCCCGAATGGGCGCCGAGCGGATCGTCCGGGTGCGCTACCAGCACCAGGGCGGTCCGCCGGCCCTCGGGACCGGCTGCAAAGCGGTCACGTAGCGGGTGCGGCCAGCACCCCGTGCAGCAGGATCGAGGTGACGTCGTCGACCCACCGCGCGGAGGGCAGGGTGTCCGGCGACTGGATCACCGCCAGCAGCGTGGCGCCGCCGATCAGGTCGACGAGGCGGTCGGGGTCGATCTCAGCGCGGACCTCACCGCGGTCGACGGCATCGCGGAGCCGATCCCGCACCGCGGCGAACAGTTCGGTGAAGCGGGCGCTGACCCGCCCGCTGAGCGCGGCGTCGGCGGTCATGTCGGTGATGAGCCCGGGCAGCGCCGCCCGCACCACCGGGCTGGTGAACACGTCGCGGGCAGCCTCGATCATCGCGCGCAGGTCGGCGGCGATGTCACCGGGCGGGGCCTGCATCGCCGACGGGGTCACCGGGAACGCCGCCTCGTGTACCAGTTCGGCTTTGCTCGACCACCGGCGATACAGCGCGGTCTTGGTGGTTCCGGCCCGATCGGCGACGGCGGCCATGGTGACGTTGGAATAGCCGATTTCGACAAGTAGATCCGCGGTGGCGCGCAATATGGCAGCGTCGATACGAGGGTCGCGGGGACGGCCTGCACCCGGGGGCTTGCCAGCCGACAACGGGTCTGCTTTCATATCGCTACCCCCGGTATCGTAACTGTGGCGGAAGGACCGGTCTGTGCCCAGTGATCCAGCCGTTGAGGACGTCGAACGGCTCCAGCGGTCCAGTCGTGACATGACGAATGTCCCTGCGGCTCTTTCGCAGTGGTTGTCCACTGTACTACCGAACACCACCCCCGAGATCACCGTGGAAAGCGGCGTGGACTCCAACGGCATGTCCTCCGAGACCATCTTACTGTCGGGGCGCTGGACGCACGGCGGGCGACCAGTCGAGCAGCGCTGGGTTGCCCGCGTCGCGCCCACCGAGGCCGACGTGCCGGTCTTCGACCACTACCGCCTCGACCATCAGCACGAAGTGATGCGCCTGGTCGGCGAATTGACCGACGTGGCGGTGCCACCGGTGCGCTGGCTCGAAGACACCGGCACGGTGCTGGGCCGGCCGTTCTTCCTGATGGACCGCATCGACGGTGAGGTTCCCCCGGACGTCATGCCGTACACATTCGGGGACAACTGGCTCTACGACGCCAGCCCCGAGCAGCAACGTCGGTTGCAGGACAACACCGTCGAGATCCTGGCCACCTTGCATTCGATCCCCAACGCCCGTCAGGTGTTCGGCTTCCTCCAGGACGTCGACCCGCCCGGCGAGACGGCGCTGCACCGTCACTTCGGGTGGCTGAAGAACTGGTATGCGTTCAGCGTCCCGGACATCGGCCGCTCACCCCTCGTGGAGCGCGCGCTGACCTGGCTGGAGGCGCATTTCCCGGCCGACGTGGCGGCGCAGGAACCCGTGCTGGTCTGGGGCGATTCACGGATCGGCAACGTGATGTACCGCGACTTCACCCCGGTCGCGGTGCTCGACTGGGAAATGGCGACGGTCGGCCCACGCGAGTTCGACCTGGCCTGGATCAGCTACGCGCACATGGTCTTTCAGGAACTCACCGGCCTCGCGGGACTGCCGGGAATGCCGGACTTCCTGCGTGAGGAGGATGTCCGGGCCACATACCGGGACCTGACCGGTGTCGACGTCGGCGACCTCGACTGGTTCTACGTGTATTCCGGGGTGGTGTGGGCCTGTGTGTTCATGCGCACCGGAGCGCGCCGGGTGCATTTCGGGGAGATCGAGAAACCCGACGACATCGAGACGCTGTTCTACCACGCGCCGTTGCTCAAGCGCATGATCGGAGAGGCCGGCTGATGCTCGGACCCATGGACGAATACCCGGTCCACCAACTCCCCCAGCCCATCGCGTGGCCGGGCTCCTCGGACCGCAACTTCTACGACCGCTCCTACTTCAACGCCCACGACCGCAGCGGCGACATCTTCGTCGTCACCGGCATCGGTTACTACCCCAACCTGGGGGTCAAGGACGCGTTCCTGTTGGTGTCACGGCGCGGCAGCGGCAAATACGGCGGAAGCGGTGACACCCAGACCGCGGTACACCTGTCCGACGCGATCGACCAGGACCGCCTCAACCAGCATGTGGGCGCCTACCGCGTCGAGGTCATCGAACCGCTGCGCAAGCTTCGCATCGTGCTCGAAGAGACCGACGGCATCGCCGCGGACCTGACCTGGGAGGGCCTGTTCGATGCGGTGCAGGAGCAGCCGCACATCATGCGGCGCGGCAACCGCATCACGCTCGACGCCCAGCGGTTCGCCCAGGCCGGCACCTGGAGCGGCCGGCTGATGGTCGACGGCCAGGAGATCGAGGTCGACCCGACCCGCTGGATCGGCACCCGTGACCGGTCGTGGGGCATCCGCCCGGTCGGCGAGGCCGAGCCCGCCGGTCGGCCCGACGATCCGCCGTTCGAAGGCATGTGGTGGCTCTACGTACCGATGGCGTTCGACGACTTCGGCATCGTGCTGATCATCCAGGAGGATCCGCACGGGTTTCGCTCGCTCAACGACTGCACCCGCATCTGGAAGGACGGCCGCGTCGAACAGCTGGGCTGGCCCAGAGTGAGGATCAGCTACCGCTCGGGGACCCGCATTCCCACCGGCGCGTCCATCGACGCCACCGCGTTCGACGGCAGCCCGGTGCACTTCGACGTCGAGTCGAAGCTGGCCGTGCCGATCCATGTCGGTGGCGGATACGGCGGCGACTCCGACTGGCTGCACGGAATGTGGAAGGGTGAGGCGTTCACCGAACGCCTCACCTACGACATGACCGATCCCGCCGTCATCGGGCGGGCGGGCTTCGGGGTCATCGACCACGTCGGCCGGGCGGTGTGCCGCGACGCCGACGGTGTCGAGCGTGAAGGGTGGGGTCTGTTCGAGCACGGCGCCCTCGGCCGCCACGATCCGTCGGGGTTCGCCGACTGGCTGTCCGTCGCGCCGTGACGTTCGAGCCGGGTCACGCGCTCCTGGACTGCGATGTGCCGGCACGCCCGAACACCAACGACCGGTCGGAGTCGCCGAGCCGGTGGCTCAGCACGTCCCGCACGTAGCTGTGGGTCAGCATCCATGGCCTGCGGGTGCCCGATCTCGGCAGCGCGTCGGCGCCGCGCAGCACGTATCCGGCCTGCAGGTTGAATGCCGGCTGCTCCGGCATGTGCGCATCGCCCAGGTGCGGATAGGCGTAGGTGTAACCACGGGACCGCATGTAGGCCAACAGGTTCGCCACCGACCGCGCGGTCAGGTCGGCGCCCAGCGTCCACGAGGCGTTCGTGTAACCCAGCGACCACGCCGCGTTCGGCACGTCCTCGAGCATGTGCCGCCGGTAGATGAACCGCTCGTTGGGCGCCACCTTCTCGCCGTCGACGCTGACCGCGACGCCGCCCAGCGCCTGCAACTGTAGGCCGGTCGCGGTGACGACGACGTCGGCGTCGACTCGCCTCCCTGACGCCAGCACGATGCCGTCGCGGTCGAAATGGTCGATGTGATCGGTCACCACCTCGACGTCCCCGGCGGCCACTGCCTTGTACAGATCGGAGTCCAGGATGAAACACAGCCGTTGGTCCCACGGGTTGTAGGGCGGCTTGAAGTGCGTGTCGACGGCATATCCCGGCGGAAGCGCCCGGGATGCGGTGCGACGCAGCAGCCGCTTGGCCAGGCCCGGCGCGGTACGTGAGACGAGCCAGATCAGCGATCCGAACAGGGCCAGAATCCACCGGGCCACCCAGGCCCCCGCGCGCGCCGGCAACAACCGCCGGATCGCGTTGATCGGCGGGACCACCCGGCTGACCGAGAACATGTACGACGGGGTGCGCTGCAGCATCGTCACGTGGGCGGCCCGTTCGGTGAGCGCCGGGATCATGCTGACGGCGGTGGCGCCGCTGCCGATGACCACCACGCGCTTGCCGGCGTAGTCCAATCCGCGCGGCCAGTGTTGCGGGTGGATGACCTCGCCGGTGAAATCCTCCATGCCCGCGAAGCTCGGCACGTACGGCTCGTCGTAGTCGTAATAGCCGCTGGCGAACACCACGAATCCGGTCGTTACACCGTGGTGGTCCCGCCCCGGTCGGCGCGAAGAGTCCACGTGTGCGTGGTCCAGTCCCAATCCGCTGACTGGACAAGGGTGTTGAACCGGATGTGGTCGTCGATGCCGTGCTTGTGCGCGGTGTCGGCCAGGTACTGCCAGATCTGCCCGCCGTCGGCGATCATCTCCTCGCGTTTCCAGGGCTCCCACGGAAACGACAAGGTGAAGATGTCGCTGTCGGAACGGATTCCGGGATACTGAAACAGGTCCCAGGTCCCGCCGAGCCGTTCGCGCCGCTCCAGGATGAGGTAGGTCAGGTCCGGGTTCTTCTCCCGGATGCGGTACGCGGCGTCGATTCCGGAGATTCCGGCACCGATGATGATGACGTCGGCATGTTCAGCGTCGAGTCGGTCGGCAACGAGTCGGTCGGCAACGAGGCGCCCGGCGTCGAGCCCGCCGTCCCTGCTGGTGGCGTCGCTGCCGACCATGGCCTACCCCCTAGGCAGTCTTGACCGCCCGCACCGCGGCTCGGCCGAACACCATCGATTCCTCGACCCGGTCCAGGCGGTGGTCGATCGCGTCCAGAACATAGTTGTGCCGCACGTTCCAGGGCCGGTGTGTGCCCGACTTGGGCAGTACGTGCACGGCGCGCCGTACATAGCCGGCGTTGATGTCCCACGCCGGTTTCTCCTCCATCGGCGTGGCGCCCAGATGCGGATAGGCGTGTGTGTAGCCGTGGGAGTCCATGTAGGCCAACAGTTTCGCCACCGCCCGGGCGGTCAGGTCGGCCCGCAGCGTCCACGAGGCGTTGATGTACCCGACGCACCAGGCGAGATTGGGAACGTCCTCGAGCAGATGTTCTTTGTAGACGAACCGGTCAGCGGGCTTGACCTCTTCCCCGTCGACGCTGAGCGCGACCCCACCGAGTGCCTGCAACCGCAGCCCGGTGGCGGTGACGAGCACGTCGGCGTCGATCCGCGTGCCGGACTTGCACACCACGCCGGACTCGTCGATGTGGTCGATCTCGTCGGTCACCACCTCGGCTCGCCCTGCGCCGATCGCGTCGTAGAAATCACCGGACAGGATGAGACACAGCCGCTGGTCCCACGGATCGTAGGTGGGCTTGAAATGCGTGTCCACCGGATAGTTCTCGGGCAGGTAGTGCTTGGCGACCGCGCGGATCGCCTTGCGGCTGAATCCTGGAGCTTTGCGCGCGATGCCGTAGACGGCGACGATGAACAGCACGTTGTACAACCAGGCGAGGCGGTAACCGAGTCTGCGCGGGGGCACCCTGCGCAGCAGGTTGACCACGGGGTTGATCCGTTGCCCCGACAGCAGATAGGTCGGCGAGCGCTGCAGCATGGTCACATGGCCGGCTTTGCGCGCCACCGCGGGGATCATGCTGATCGCGGTCGCGCCGCTGCCGATCACCACGACCCGTTTGCCGGTGTAATCCAACGACTCGGGCCACAGCTGGGGATGCACCACCGGCCCGGCGAAGTTCTCGATACCGGCGAAGTCCGGCCGGTAGGGCTCGTCGTAGTCGTAGTAGCCGGTGCCGAAGAACAGGAAGCGCGCCCGGTACGTGCGAGCCGCACCGTCATGGGTGGTCTGCACTGTCCACATGTCGGTCGACGAATCCCAATCCGCCGAGAGCACCCGGGTGTCGAACTGGATGTGGCGATCGATGTCGTGCTTGTGCGCGGCGTCGACCAGATAGGTGCGGATGTCCTCGCCGTCGGCGACGTTCTCCGGCCGGGTCCACGGCTCCCACGGGAACGACAGCGTGAAGATGTCGCTGTCGGAGCGGATACCGGGATAGCGGTGCAGGTCCCAGGTGCCCCCGATGGCCGACCGTCGCTCCAGGATGGTGTAACTCAGTTGCGGGTTGCGCTCCTGGATCCGGTACGCCGCACCGATCCCGGAGATGCCCGCTCCGATGATCAAGACGTCGGAGAAGTCGTCTGCCGCCGGACTGACCTGATGCACCCGCAACCTCCTTTGGTCCCGCCACGTACCACGATATGGGTCCGGGCCCGCACGCGTCGACAATCCGGCTCAATGAATCGAGCGAGAGTTCGACGCTCTGCCCCGACGGCCGCCTCGGATACGCGAGGATGGGGACGTGGATGCAGGCGCGGGTGAGGTCGTGGATGTCGTCGTCGTCGGGGCGGGCTTCGCCGGGCTGACGGCCGCGCGGGAGCTGAGCCGGCTGGGACACGACGTGCTCGTCCTGGAAGGCCGTGACCGGGTCGGGGGCCGCTCCTACACGGCGACGCTGGCCGGCGCCCCGGTCGACCTGGGGGCGACGTTCGTCGGGCCCACGCAGGAGGCCGTGCTGGCCCTGGCCGCCGAGCTGGGCTGTGACGCGGTGCCCACTTACGGACGCGGCAAGAACCTGATCCGTTGGCGCGGCAAGGTGCGTTCCTACCGGAGCACGATCCCCCGGCTGTCCATCCTCGAGTTGCTCGACGTCTCGCGCATCCAGTGGAGGTTCGACCGCATCAGCCGCAGGGTGAGTGTCGCCGAGCCGTGGGCTTCCCCCGTCGCCGACGAACTCGACCGGGTGTCGCTGGAGCAGTGGCTGCGCTCGGTGCACGCGGGCGCGTCGACGCGGGACCTGATGGCGATCATGTCGCGGGTGACCTGGGGCGCCGAACCCGACGCGGTGTCGATGTTGCACGCGGTGCGCTACGTCAAGGCCGCGGGTGGACTGAACCGGATGCTCGACGTCGAGGGCGGAGCGCAGCAGGACCGGTATCCGGGCGGCACTCAGCAGATCGCCGTGCGGATGGCCGATGCGCTCGGCGAGCGGGTGAGGCTTCACGCGCCGGTTGGGCGTATCGCGCGTAACCCCGACGCGACGCTGACCGTCAGTTGCCCGGGCGGCGAGATCACCGCGCGCGCCGTCGTCGTCGCCGTCCCGCCCGCGCATCGCGGCGGCATCGCGTTCGACCCGCCGCTGCCGCCCGAGCACGCCGCACTGATCCGGAACTGGCCGCAGGGCAACCTGAGCAAGGCCTACGCCGCGTACGAGACCCCGTTCTGGCGGGCCGACGGCTACTCGGGTGAGGCGCTCTCCGACGAGGGGCCGGTCTTCATCACCTTCGACGTCAGCCCCGACATCGGCGACGCGGGCCCGGGCATCCTGCTGGGGTTCACCGACGCGCGCAGCTTCGACCCGCTGCCGCCGGCGGATCGGCGTGAGGTCGCGCTCGCGGGTTTCGCATCGCTGTTCGGCCCGGCCGCGACCCGGCCGGTCGACTATCTCGATCACTGCTGGAGCGCCGAGGCCTTCGCGCCGGGCGGGCCAACCGCGGCGGTCCCGCCCGGGGCGTGGACGGCGCACGGCCCGTGGTTGCGGCGCGCCTGCGACGGCATCTTCTGGGCCGGCACCGAGACCGCCGACGTCTGGACGGGATTCCTGGACGGGGCGGTGCGTTCGGGTCTGCGCGCGGCCGCCGAGGCGCATCAGGAGTTGGCGCGGCCTTCCTGACGGACGGAGTCGATCAGCCACTGCAGTTGCGCATTGACGTCGGCGGGACGTTCCAGGATCGCGCAGTGGCCGCCGTCGAGCTCGACGAACCGCGCCAGGTTCGGTGCGGTCGCGGCGATCCGTCGGGACGACACCATCGGCAACAGCCGATCTTGGGTGCTGCCGATCACCAGCGTCGGCACCGTCAGGTTCTTCAGGCCGATGTGCCGCGGGCCGAGATGGTCGACCAGCACCCGGGCCCAGCCGCCGCGCCCGGCCGCCGGGGTGGCGTTGAACAACTGGTAGACGAGATCCGTGACCGCGGGGTCGGCGTCGCGGCCGACGGCGATCGAGGACACGAACCGGCGGCTTGGCCGGTCGGCCGCGCGGACCAGCGGCGCACCGCCGAACGCTTTGAGCAGGGTGCCGGCCGCGCGCACCCGGGCTTCGGAGAACTGCGCGGGCACCGGCAGGAGGTTGACGTTGCGCAGCAGGTCACCGGTCGTGGTGTTGATCAGCGCGACGGCGTCGGCACGCTCGGACACGCGCTCCGGGTGACGCTCGGCCCATGAGGTGATGGCGATGCCGCCCATCGAGTGCCCGGCAACCACCGCGCGCTCGCCGGGCTGCAGCGTGGCGGCCAGTACCGCGTCCAGGTCCGCGGCGAGGTGGTCGAGGCTGTAGCCGCCCCGCCGCGGTGGCACCCCGCTGCGTCCGTGACCGCGATGGTCGAAGGCGATGACCCGATGGTGCCGGGCCAGCTCGGAGATCTGGTGCGCCCACACCCGCAGGGCGCAGGTGATGCCGTGCGCCAACACGACCGGATAGCCGTCCTTGGGGCCGAAGACCTCGGTGTGCAGCCGCACGCCGTCGACCGATCGCACATCGACGAACCGTCCGGGGGGAAGCCCGTCGGCGGCGAAACCACCGCCGCGCACCCTGGTGCTGCCTCGTGCCATGCGCATGCTCCTCGGTTCCAGCAACGTTGCCGTGCCCCGCGCCGCCGGTCTCGATGGGGCGACCCGGTGCGGTCAGTGAGGCCGGCCGGTGGCGTCGGTGGACCAGACTGTACCGGCGGACACCGTCGCCGACGGTGAGCCACGGGGGCGTTAAATGGTCGGATGCGTGCGATACAGATAGCCCGGCTCGACGGACCGCAGGCCGCCCACGTCGTCGAGATCGACGAACCCGCCGGCGGTGACGATGTGGTCGTCGTCGACGTGCACGCCGCCGGGGTGGCCTACCCCGACGCCCTGCAGTCCCGCGGCCTCTACCAGTACAAGCCCGAGATGCCCTACATCCCTGGTGCCGAGATCGCCGGGGTGGTGCGCAGCGCACCCGAGGAGGCGCACGTCCGCCCCGGCGACCGGGTCGCGGGGCTGACGATGCTGTGCGGCGCGATGGCCGAAGTCGTGACCCTGCCGCCGGAGCGCCTGTTCAGGCTGCCGGACTCGGTGTCGTTCGAGGCCGGCGCCGGGGTCCTGTTCAACGACCTGACGGTGCACTTCGCGCTTCGGACCCGCGGCCGATTGAGCAACGGCGACACGGTGCTGGTGCATGGTGCCGCCGGTGGGATCGGCACGTCGACGCTGCGGCTCGCGCCGGCGTTCGGCGCGGCGCGCACCATCGCAGTGGTCAGCAGCGAGGAGAAGGCCGATGTCGCCCGGGCGGCCGGCGCCTCCGACGTCGTGCTGGCCGACGGGTTCAAGGACGCGGTCAAGGAGTTGACCGACGGGCGCGGGGTGGACATCGTGGTCGACCCGGTGGGCGGTGACCGTTTCACCGACTCGTTGCGTTCGCTGTCGCCGGGCGGACGTCTCCTGGTGGTCGGGTTCACCGGCGGGGACATCCCCACGGTGAAGGTGAACCGGTTGCTGCTGAACAACGTCGACGTGGTCGGCGTCGGGTGGGGCGCCTGGACCATGCGCCATCCCGGCTACCTGCAGCAGCAGTGGGCCGAACTGCTCCCGCTGCTGGCGTCCGGTCGGGTCAGGGCCCCGGAACCGGTGGTGTTCCCGCTCGAGGACGCCGCGGCGGCGATCGCCTCGCTGGAGGACCGGACAGCCAGGGGCAAAGTTGTCGTCTCGCTGCGCTGAGCGGATCGGGCTGCGCCCGCAGAATGTCCGATTGGATGCACGGGTCTTTGCCGGCTGCGATGATGAGTGCCGTGCCCACCGCTAGCCTGCGTCCGGTCGAGAATCCCCAGGTTGCTGGATTCCTGGATGCGGTGACGGACAGGCCCACCGCGCTGGTGATCGAGGGCGAGGCCGGCATCGGGAAGACCACCCTGTGGCTGTCGCTGCTGCGCCAGGCGCGCGCCCGCGGCTTCCGCGTGTTGACCGCCCGGGTCGGCCAGGCCGAAACGGTGATGGCCTTCGCCGCGCTGGCCGACCTGCTCAGCGAGGTGGACGCCGAGCACTTTGCGACGCTGCCGGCACTGCAGCGCCTGGCCTTGGACCGGGTGCTGTTGCGCGCAGGCGCCGAAGGCCCCCCGACCGATCAGCGGGTGGTGGCCGCAGCGTTCGTCTCCGTCCTCGATCACATGCACCAGTCCGACGACCGGACCCCGGTGCTGCTGGCAATCGACGACGCGCAGTGGCTGGACAGCTCCAGCCGTACCGCCGTCGAGTTCGCGGCACGCCGGCTCAACGGCGCCTTCGGTGTGCTGATGACCGAGCGGTGCACCCCCGGGGACGGCCAGGTCGCACGCTGGCTGCAGCTCGACCGGCCCGACCGTCTGGGCCGGGTGACGGTGCAGCCGATGGACACCCGGGAGTTGCACGCGGTGATCTCCGATCGTCTGGGCCGCACGTTCTCCCGTCCGACGGTGTTGCGGATCGCCGAGATCTCCGGCGGCAACCCGTTTTTCGCCCTGGAACTGGCGCGCGCGCTGCAGGACGACCAGGCCGGCCCCGAGCAGCCGCTCCCCGCCACCCTCACCGATCTGGTGCGGCGGCGCATTGCGGCGCTCGACGACGCCGAGCGCGCGCTGTTGCTGAGCGTGGCCTGCCTCGCCGACCCGACGATCGAGTTGCTGGCGAAGGCCAACGCCGTCGATGTCGACGAGCTCGCGCGCCGCGTGGAGCGCGCCGAGGCGGCGGGCATCCTCGGCCTCGACGGTCACCGGGTGCGGTTCACCCACCCGCTGTTGGCCAGTGGCGTCTACAGCGACGCCGGGCCTCCGGCACGCCGCGCGATGCACCGTAGGCTGGCCGCGCTGGAAACCCAGCCCGAGCTCAGAGCCCGTCACCTGGCGCTGGCGGCGGCGCACGGCGATGAGGAGATCCTCACGGCGCTCGACCAGGCTGCGGACTCCGCACGGTCGCGCGGGGCGCCGGCAGCGGCCGCTGAGCTCGTCGATCTGGCTCTGGGGCTCGGTGGTGACACGGTGCTGCGCCGAATGAAGTCTGCGGAGAACCACTTTCTGGCCGGCAACACCGCCAGGGCCGGGGCCCTGCTCGCCGACGCTGCGACGATGGAACCGGGCATGCTGCGCGCCATGGCGACGAGCCTGCTGGCCACCGTGCGGATGTACGAGAACGAACACGCCGAGGCGGTCGAACTGCTGCGCAGCGCCCTCGACGACGCCGCGGGGATCCCGGCGATCATGGTGCAGGTGCTGCTGCGATTGTCGTTCGCGTTGAACAGCATCGGCGAGCTCGACGATGCGCGTCGGCACGTCCGTGATGCGGTCAAGCTGGCCGAGGAGCTCGGCGTGCCGGCGATCACCAGCGCCGCGTTGGCCTGGTCGGTGCATGTGAACTTTCAGTGCGGCCGCGGCCTGGACGAGGACTCGCTGGACCGGGCGATGCAGTCCTACGACAGCGCGCTGGATGTGCCTATCATCTTCCGGGCGCCGTTCGTCCACGCGCTGGCCCTGTCCTGGACTGGCCGGCTCGAGCAGGCGCACGACGAGTTGACCGCGGTCCGCAGCGTCTGCATCGAGCGCGGCGCCGAGAGCGACATGATGGCCATCGCAGGGTTTCTGGCGATCAACCACATCTGGCGTGGGCAGGTCGCTGAGGCCGCCGTCGAGGCGGCGGAGGCGGTGGAGCGGGCCGAGCAGCTCGGCGGCGACGACGTGCTGATCATCCCGATGACGGTGCGCGCTGCGGTGGCCGCCTACGCCGGCCGTGAGGATGCCGCCCGCGCCGACGCCCGCTGGGTGCTGACCGCGATGAGGAATCGCAGCTCGTCGCATATCGCCGACTGGCCGGGCATGACGCTGTGTTTCCTCGAGGAGTCGCTGGGCAACCACCGCGAGGCGCTCGACGCGCTGGATCCGGCTTTCCTGGCGGACCAGATGCCCTGCACCGAGCAGATGTATGCCTGGCATTTGCCCGACGTGATCGAGGCGATGGTGGGAGTGGGCCGGCTCGACGATGCCGAGACGTTCACCCGCGCGCTGGAACAGAACGGGGCGCGGCACGACCGTGCCTGGATGAAGTCGGTCGGGGCGCGGTGCCGGGCGATGCTGCTGGCGGCGCGTGGCGATGTGACCGCCGCCGAGGAGACCGCACACCGCGCGTTGGCCGAGCACGAGTCGTTGCCGATGCCGTTCGAGCGGGCCAGGACGCAGCTGATCCTGGGTCAGCTGCAGCGCAGGCTACGCCAGAAGAACACGGCGGCAACCAATCTGGCCGAGGCGCGCGAGGTGTTCGAGCGGCTGGGCACACCGTTGTGGGCGCGCCGCGCCGAGGCCGAGCTGGCGCGTACCGTGGTGGCGCCGTCGGAGGATCTGAGCCAATTGACGCCGTCCGAGCAGCGGGTCGCCGAGATGGCGGCGTCAGGGTCGACCAACAAGGACATCGCCGCAGCGATGTTCATCAGCGCCAAGACGGTGGAGCACAACCTGACCAAGATCTACCGCAAGCTCCAGATCAGTTCGCGCGCGGAGCTGGGCAGGCGGATGGACCAGGGCGGCAACGACTCTGCTTAGGTGATCCATTCCGGTTGCTGATCGACGTCGACGGCCGAGAAGTCCTTGTGGGGCAGGCCCGCGATGGTGCCCCCGTCGACGACGAACTCGGAGCCGGTCGAATAGCTCGAGTCGTCACTGGCCAGGTACACCACCAGGTTGCTGACCTCGCGCGGCTGGGCGATGCGGCCCAGCGCGCTGGAGAAGATGTCCTCCGGAACCCAATCGGCCATGGGCGTTTTCACCAGGCCGGGATGCACCGAGTTGACCCGGATCCCGAATGCGCCCAACTCCAGAGCGGTCGATTTGGTGAGCCCGCGCACGGCGAACTTGGTGGCGGTGTAGCCGTGACACGCCACCGTGCCCGCCATCCCCTCGATGGACGAGATGTTGATGATCGAGCCTCGGCCTGCGGCCTTCATGGCCGGCGTGACGGCGCGAATGCCGAGGAAGACACCGGTCAGATTGATGTCGAGGATGCGCTGCCATTCCGAGAGCGGGAAGTCCTCCACGGTGCCGATGTTGAGAATGCCGGCGTTGTTCACCAGGATGTCGATGCCGCCGAACTCGGCGAGGGCGACGGCCACCGCGCGTTCCCAGTCGTGGGGGCTGGTGACGTCGAGGTGGACATAGCGGGCTGCATCGCCCAGGTCCTCGGCGACCCGTTCGCCTTCGGCGTCGAGGATGTCACCGCAGACCACGCGCGCGCCGTGCGCGACCATCTCGCGGGCATGCGAAGCCCCCATCCCTCGGGCGGCGCCGCTGACGAGAGCGACCTTGCCGGCCAACCGTGCAGTCATCAATCCTCCTGTCGTGGCGGCCTGTTCGATGCGGCCGCGGGTGTGGCTCCGGTCACACCCTAGCGCCGCAGCGTCGCCGCAGATCAGTCGCCCGGTGGACGGTGACGGTCGAGGAAGGCCAGCACGGCATCGGCGAACAAGTCGTTGCGATCCCCCGCCACCATGTGTCCGGCGCCTTCCACGTCGACGAACTCGACCTGCGGAAACCGGACCAGGAAGGCGTCGGCGCGATCTCGGCTGACGAGATCGCTGACCTGCCCGCGCACCAGAAGCACCGGCACCGCGTCGGCCAGGATCGCCGCCACCGCGGCGTGCAGGCGGTCGGTGTCCTCCACCTCGAGAGGCGGATGCGCCGCCGTGCCGTCGATGAACCGTGGATCCCAATGCCAATACCAGCGACCGCCCCGCCGGCGCAGGTTTTTTCGCAGGCCGTCGAGGTCGGTCGGCCGCGGCCGGTGGGGGTTGAACTGGGCGATCATGTCGGCCACTTCGTCGAGCGACCCGAAACCGTCGACCATCTTGTCGGCCATGAACGCATGGATCCGTTCCGCGCCCGAGGGATCCATGTCGGGCACGATGTCGACCAGCACCACGGCCGAGGCGATTCCGCGGCAGAGTTCACCGGCCAACAGCATCGAGGTCAGCCCACCGAGGGACGCGCCGACCAGGACGGGGTCCGGCGGCAACTGCTCGAGGATCTCCCGGACGTCGGCGGCGAAACTGGCCACCCGATAGTCGCCGTCGGCGGCCCAGTCCGACTCGCCGTGTCCGCGCAGGTCGACGGTGACGGCCTGCCATCCGCGTTCGGCCACCGCGCCGGCCGCCCGGCCCCAGGACCGCCGGGTCTGGCCTCCCCCGTGCAGGAACACCACCGCACGGGCGTCCGGGTCACCGTGCCGGTCGGCGGCGATGCGCACACCCCCGTGCCCGTGGGTCGTGAACGGCACGTGCGGCGACGGCAGAGACGGTGGAGGCGCCATCTCTGGATGGTATGAACCCGCCCGCACCCGATGGTCGGGTGGGCCATACTGCGAGGCGTGAACGGACTTCGCGGCAAGGGCGTGCTCGTGACCGGCGCGGCCTCGGGTATCGGCGCGGCCACCGTGGCCCGGCTCACCGCCGAGGGCGCCGACGTCATCGGCGTCGATCTGGCCGGCGAGGCGCCGCCGGACCTCCGCGACGGACGCTACCGGCGCGGCGATGTCCTCGACGCCGCCACGGTCGAGGATGCGGTACGCGCGGTGGTCGACGCCGCCGGCCGCCTCGACGCCGTCGTCCATTCGGCCGGGGTGGGCGGAGGCGGACCGGTGCACCTGCTGGGCGACAACGAGTGGGACCGGGTCGTCGACATCAACCTGAAGGGCACATTCGTGGTGATGCGGGCGGCCCTCGCGCAGATGGTGAACCAGAGCAGGGTCGACGGCGAGCGTGGCTCGATCGTCACGCTGTCCAGTGTCGAGGGACTCGAGGGCACTGCCGGCGGCAGCGCCTACAACGCATCCAAGGGCGGCGTCGTGTTGCTGACGAAGAACGCCGCGATCGACTACGGCCCCAGCGGAATCCGGGTCAACGCGATCTGCCCCGGCTTCATCGAGACGCCGCTGTTCGATTCGGTGATGGGCCTGCCCGGGATGGACGGGCCACGCAACGGCCTACGGCACGAACACAAGCTGCGGCGGTTCGGCCGACCCGAGGAGGTCGCCGCGGTGGCGGCATTCCTGGTGTCGGGGGACGCGAGTTTCGTCAGCGGCCAGGCCATCGCGGTCGACGGCGGCTACACGGCCGGACGCGACCACCAGGTCACTGAACTCCTGGGGTTGGGCGAACAGTGATCACCACAGCACCGCGACAGCGGCCGCCGCGAACGTCAACACCCCGACGGCGGCGAACAACCCGCGAGGCACCGCCTCGCCGGTGCGCCGCTGCCTGGCGTTGCCCATGCCCAGCAATCCGCCGATGACCACCAGTATCACCAGCTTGACCCCGATCTTCGGGTAGTTCAGGTCGACTCCGGCCGGCCACGGGGCTGCCAGCGCGAGCCCGGTGAGCAACGACGCGAGCAGGCCGTAGTCCATCACCCTGGTGGTGCGGAATCTGCCCGCCGCGGCTTCGGCGACCCACGCGCCGAAGGTGATCGCGAAACCGACGATGTGCAACAGGACAACTACAGACCGTAGTACCTCCATAGCGTGAGCGTACCGCAGCACCGCGGCACGAACGGCTCATCGCCCCTCTTTCGTCACGGCGCAGTCAAGCTGGGGCCCGGCCGTCGCGGTGGACCTCAGCCGGAGGGCCGAGACGATCTGCAGATCTGCACTCACGGTGGCCGCACGCGGCGAAGTCGCACCCGTCAGCAAACTCCATCAGGCGCGCAACCGGCGGTGTCGCCCGGATCACAGCGACGGTGTCGGCCCGCCGCTCGAGGCGCAGCTCAGGGATGCGCTGTCGCCAAAATCACACCTACAAAGTTGATTTACGCAGAATTAACAAGGACGATCTTGGCGTTCCTCTGTTGGGTGATCCCTGACGTGGGGACGCCATACAGCAAACACGTTTCCGCTATCCGGAAACCAGCACAGGAGTGAAAAGACATGTCCTTCGGTCAGTTTCGCGCAGACGTGAAGCGCGCCGTGAACCGGCGACGGCTCTACGCGCGGATCTACGCCCTGCCGGAATCCACGGTTCGCGACGAGCTGCTGGCGATCGCACAGCGCCACGAGGACCTTCATCGCTGACGTAGCGAGCCCACACCGAAGCCGGTGGCCCGTCCGGGCTGCCGGCTTCACCGCTTTCGGGCCGCCTTTCCGTCGGCGCTGTCTTTTCGATCGGCGCTGTCTTTTCGATCGGCGCTGCCTTTCCGTCGGCGCTGTCTTTTCGGTCGGCGCTGTCTTTTCGGCCGGCGCTGTTCGTCCTTCAGTCGGCCAGCGCCGTCGCGCGTACGACACTGGCGGGTCCCGCCACGCGTCCGAAGAGCCGGTCGACATCGGCCGCGGTGAAGCACGACGTGCCCGGCGTCAACAGTTTCGCGGCCGACGCGGCGATGCCGTACCGCACCGCCTCGGTCAGCGACCATCCCCGGCTCAGCGCCACGGTGATGCCGGCGACCATCGCATCACCGGCGCCCACGCCGCTGACCACCTGCACCGGCAGCGCCGAGAACCGGTGGCTGTCGTCATCGGTCACCAGCAGCGCACCGTCCGGACCCAGCGATACGACCACCGCGTGGGCGAGGCCGCGCTGGACGAGTTCCCGAGCGGCGGCCACCTGATCGCCTTCGGTCGACAGCGCCCGATCCATGCACTCGCGTAGCTCGCGCACACTGGGCTTGAGCAGATACACCCCGGACGTGACGTGGCTGAGCCCTCCGCCGGAGGTGTCCAGGATCAACCGACAACCCGATTCGGCACAGACGTCGGCGACACGCGCATAGAAGTCGGGGGCCACCCCTGGCGGCAGACTGCCACTGGCCACGATGTACTGCGCGGTGGCGGCCGTCGCGCGTAGCACATCCAGGCAACGTCTCTGCTCCTCGGCGGTCAGCCGGGGACCCGGCAGCACGAATCTGTACTGCTTGCCGGTGCTGCGCTCGTTGACCGTGAAGCTCTCCCGCGTCGACCCGGCAACGGGCACCGGGATGTTGGGCACACCGGCCTCGTCGACCAGATCGATCAGGCGTGAGCCGGTCAATCCGCCCGCCGAGAACACGGCCGCCACCGACCCGCCCAGTGCGTGCACGAAGCGCGCGACGTTGACCCCGCCCCCACCCGCGTCGTAGCGCTCGTCGCCGCAACGGATCTTGCTGGTGTGGTGCACCTCCTCGGCGTCGGCGGTGACGTCCAGAGCCGGATTCATCGTCAGCGTGACGATCGACGCGCGGACGGTCAGCGGAGACCGGCTCATGAGACCTCGTTTCGCTTGCGCATGTCTGTCACAGGCCGGTCGGATAGGTCTCGGGAGTTTCTCCGGCGATCCACACGCTGCCGGCTTCCAGCGGCTCCAGTGCCGTCGTCCGGTCCAGATGGATGAGCGCGTCGAACTGCTCGCTGGGGCGAACGTGGTAGTAGTGGCTCTGCCTTTCGGTGCCGGGGAGGTAGATGACCCCGATCGCGCGGCCCAGCCGCACCATGTCGAGCGGTTCGGCGGCGGCGCGGCTGAGCATGGGCGAGATGAGGAACTCCGGCCGCTCGACCTCGTGGAACAATTCCTCGACGCTGCCGTTGAGCGCAGGACGCACGACCTTGCGTTCGGCGATCCCGCCCCACCGGCTCGCGGCTGTCACCGTGCCCGTATAGGTCGTGAAACCGATCAGCCGGACCGCCGAACCGTGTTGCTCGCGGGCGAGTTGCCCCAGTGTGAGCTGGCCGTCGGCACCCACCTCGGTCGCTCGAGCGTCTCCGACGTGGGAGTTGTGCGCCCACACCACAATTCGCGCCGGTTGGCCATCCGGATGACGGTCGAGGTGAGCCAGCAGCGCGTCGAGGGTCTGGGCCATGTGCCGGTCACGCAGATTCCAGGACGTGACGCGGGCACCGAACATCGCGCGGTAATAGCCCTCGGCGTTGCGTACGGTCTGGGCGTTCTGCTGGGCGTAGAACAACTCGTCTTCGGCGAGCAGGCCGTCTCGGCGGGCGTACTCCACAGCGTTGCGTTGCAGCTCGACCAACTGCTCGATCGCTTCTCGCTCGCAGGACAGGCCCGCACCGAACGCTGCTGCGTAGCCGTAGGCCTGACCGTCGTCGGCGCTGGTGTGATCGAAGCACGCGTAGCGCTGTCTGGCCCGCGCCGCCGCGACCGGGTCCATGGTGTCCAAATAGTCGATCACCTCACGCATCGACCGGTGCAGGCTGTAGAGGTCGAGTCCATAGAATCCCGTCTGGCGTCGGTCCTCCCCTCGCTGCCGGGAGTTGTGCGCGTGCAGCCAGTCCACGAAGTCGCGCACCACCGTGTTGCGCCACATCCACGCCGGGAAGCGCTCGAACCCGCGCAACGCCTCCTCGGGGGAGGCGTCGTGTCCGAGGCCTCGCACGTAGCGGTTGACCCGATAGGCGTCCGGCCAGTCCGCCTCGGCGGCCACCGCGCAGAAACCCTTCTCCTCGATCAGCCACTTCGTGATCTCTGCGCGGGCTCGGTAGAACTCGGCGGTGCCATGCGAACTCTCGCCGATCAACACGACGCGCGCGTCACCGATGATCTCCTCGAGTGCTTCGGCAGGCGGCACCCCGGCGGGCGCGTCGACGGCGCAGCGCTCCACGACCTCGGCGGGTGTCTCGGCGATGCGGAGCCTCGCGGTCGCGATGCCCACCGTCGGCGTGGCCAGCAGCTGGCGCACCTCGTCGTCGCTGACCTGGGTGAAATCCCAGAACGACTCCCCCACCGCGAGGAACGGGGTGGGCATGGACGCACACACGACATCGTCGACGAGCCCGGCGAATTCGCGGCACGTCGACTCCGGCGCGGCGGGTACCGCCACGACGATCTCGGCGGGCGACATGTCGCGCAGCGCCTGCACCGCCGCGAACATGCTGGCGCCGGTGGCGAGCCCGTCGTCGACCAGGATGACCGTGCGGCCGGCCAACTCCAGCGGTGCGCGTCCGCCGCGGTAGGCCGCCTCGCGACGCTGCAGTTCGCGGCCCTCGCGTTCGGCCGCCTCACGCAACTGCTGGGGCGTGACACGCAAAGCCCGCACCACGTCGTCGTTGACGACGACCCGGCCGCCGCTGGCCAGCGCACCGACCGCGAACTCCTCATGCCCGGGTGCACCGAGTTTGCGCACGATGAAAGCGTCCAGCGGGGCGCCGAGCGCCGCGGCCACCTCCCAGGCCACCGGCACGCCGCCGCGGGCCAGTCCGAGAACGATGACGCCCTCCCGCCCGCGGTAGGCGCCAAGCAGGCCGGCGAGCACCCGGCCCGCTTCCCGGCGATTCCGGTAGATCTGCCGTTTCGGGGTGTGGGATGCCCGTCTCGCTGTGGTCATCGAGGTACTCCGTTCACCGGTCGACGCGGCGCCTTACTCCCTCATCGCACTACACCGGGACGGACACCGGTAGGGACCGAGGTCCCTACCCGTGCCAGCACAGGTCAGACCGTGCTGGTCGCCCGATGGGGCTCCGAGCCGAACGCGAACCGCCTGCCGGTGACACTGAGCGGTTTGATCCGCACGAAATGCGGTTTGTCCGTCGATGTCCACGGCAGCAGTTGCACGCGTTCGGCCTCGGCGATGTCCTCGTCGCTGCGCAGCGAGCGCGCCACACCCTTGACGATGACGCTCCAGCCGGTGACGACGGTGTGGTCGTCCACCTCGAACAGCACGTGGTTGTTGATTGCGGTGCTGATCAGCTTGGTGCCCTCGGCGGTACGGAACAGGATGCTGCGCCCCTGCACAGCGAAATTGACCGGAAAGATCTCGGGTTGCCCGTCGACACTGGTGACGAGTCGGCCCAGGCTCACTTCGGCCATGTGGTTCCAGCATTCGGTCTCCGACATGATGGAGATCGGGTGAACGTCATCGGTCATGAGCTGACGATAACCCGCCGGCCACGTGACCCGATGTGGCACAAAGTCCTTTTCTGCACGGTCACTTTCTGCGCAGTCACCTTCTGCGCAGTCAGGGCTGTTGGGCCGCTCCGCTGAAGGACACCGACGCGCCGGCGTTGAGCACCTGGGTCTCGCCGCGGCATTCCACGGTCACCGGTGCGGCGTCACCGGGCTCGGCGCGCAGCGTGGCGCCGCGTCCGGCCACCTGCAGCCGCAGCCGGTGTCCGCGGTAGCGGAAGGTGAACTCCAGCGGGCCAAGGGATTTGGGCCACAGCGGACCGATGACGATGCGGTCGGAGCGGATCTCCAGGCCGGTGAAGCATCGCTGCAGCAGGTCGATGCTGCCGGCCATCGCGGCGAGGTGGATGCCTTCCGCCGTTGTGCCGCGCTGGATGTCGACGATGTCGGATGCCAGCGCCTGCGCGAAGTACTCCATGGCTTGGTGGCGGTTTCCTCTGGCCATCACCCAGGCATGCACGACGTTGCTCAGTGTCGAGCCGTGCGAGGTTCGCCGGTGGTAGTAGTCGATGGTTCTCGGGATCTGCTCGGGGGTGAATCGATACCCCAGGCGGTCGAACAGTTCGTAGAGCTCGTCGGCCGACAGCAGGTAGAACAGCATCAGCACGTCGGCCTGCTTGGCTGCCTTGTACCTGTTGACGCTGTCGTCCTCCGCCTCCAGGATCCGGTCGAGCCGCTGCAGGTTGTCGTAGCGGGCGCGGTAGCCGTCCCAGTCGAGTTCCTGGAGGTCGGCATAGCCTTCGAACTGGCTGATCACGCCGTCGTGGAACGGGACGTACATGCGGCGGCTGACGTCTTCCCACCGCGCCAACTCCTCGTCGTCGACTCCCAGCGACTCCAGCAGCGCCAAGCGGTAGTACATCGGCATCCGGTCCAGTGCCTCGAGCGCGCGCACGATCACCCACACCGCCATCACGTTGGTGTAGGCGTTGTTGTCGACGCCGTCGTAGTCGCGGCCGGGGTAGCCGGAATGGAACTCGTCGGGTCCGATGACGCCCTTGATCACATACCGGTCGCGGGTGGTGTCGAATTCGGCCAGGCTGACCCAGAACCGGGCGATGTCGGCGAGCATCTCGGCGCCGTAGTCGATCAGGAAGCCGATGTCACCGGTGACCTGGTAGTGCTGCCACACATTGAACGCGATCGCGAGACCGATGTGGTGGGCGCGTGCGCTCGCGTCGGGATTCCAGCGCCCGGACCGCGGATTCAGGTGCAGGCGTTGGCTTTCCTCACGGCCGTCGCTGCCTGACTGCCAGGGATACATGGCGCCGGCGTAGCCTGCTTCGGCCGCCGCGCGCCGTGCTTCCGGCAGCCTCCGGAAGCGGTACATCAACAGCGCGCGGGTCACCTTCGGCAGCCGCAGATTCGTCACGGGGAAGACGAACAGCTCATCCCAGAAGACGTGGCCGCGGTAGGCCTCCCCGTGCAGCCCCCGGGCGGGCACCCCCACGTCGAGGTCGGCGGTGTGCGGGGACACCGTGTTGAGCAGGTGCAGCTGGTGCAGCCGGATGAGGCGCAACAGGTCGGGGTCGTGGCCCATGTCGATGCTGAACCGCTCCCACAGATGCGCCCAGGCCAGCCGGTGTCCCCGTTCGATCTCGGCGAAGTCGCCGGTGCGGCGCAGCTCTCGTTCGGCGGCGACCGCCGGTCCCGAGATCGCGTGATCGCGGCTGGTGAACACCGTCGCGACCTTCTCCAGAGTCACCGCCCCACCCTGGCCGAGGTCGGCCACCACGTCATGGCCCGCCCGCCGGTCCTCGACGACCGGCGTGATCTGCGTGGCCGGGGCGGCGGAACCGCGGACGGCGTGGCGAACCGTATGCCGCACCGCCATGGCGATCTGAATCGTGGACTCGACGGTCTCGGCAGCCAGCGCCACCGCGTCGTCCGACAGGGTGTGCACGTCGAGAATCCTCAGATGCCGAGACGCGAGCTGGCGGTAGCGTTCCACGCCGCTGTTGGTCACGTCACCGTCGACGGTCGAGCGCATCTCGACCCGGCCGGCCCAGTTCTGGGCCTGCAGAGTGGTTTCCAGCGCAGCCACGTGCGGTTGGTGCATGGCGACCAACCGCCGCTGTGTGACCAGGGTGGCGCGCCCCTGCGGATCACGCCACACGAATTCGCGGGTGAATGTCGCACGGCGCAGATCCACGGTGGCCCGATACGCCGAAATGTCGGCGCTGTCGATGTCGAACCAGGGTCCGCCGTCGATCCGGAACTGCACCGGCAGCCAGTTCGGCAGGTTGACCAGGCTTTCGTTGTCGATGGTGACACCGGCGATCTCATCGGTCAGCCGGTTGTACACGCCGGCGACGTAGGTGGCCGGGTAGTGGAATTCGCCGGCGGCGCACTCGGGCGCCGCGCCCCGGACGGCCAGGTAGCCGTTGCCCATGGTGCACAGCGCTTCCCGCAGCCTCTCGTCGTCGCGCTGATAACCACCGAAGATCAACGTCCACGGATCGTTGGTGCTGTCCTGCGCGCTGGACAGCTGATCGGCGAGACGCACCAGGAAGCGGCACACCGCATCGGGATCCTCGAGGGCGAACCGCGCCGCGGTCCGCCGATCGCCCGATTCGACACTGCGCACGGCGATCCCGACGCCTTTCTGCCGGATCGCGTCGAAGGCGTCCTCGTCGGTCAGGTCGTCACCCAGGTAGATGGGGAGCTGCAAGTCGGCACCGTCGATCTGAGCCAGGATCCAGTTCACGGTCCTGCCTTTGTCCCAGTCGACGTCAGGGCGCAGTTCGACGACCTTGCGCCCGCCGGTGACCCGCAGGCCGTCACGTTGGCCGATGATGCGCACGGTGGCGATCACCTCGTCGACGCGGTCGTCGTCGACGTTGCGATAGTGCACCGCCACGGAGAATCGCTTGTCCTCGATCAGCACGCCGTCGATACCGTCCAGTCGCTCGTGCAGCGCAGCGACGGCACTCTGCAGAAGATCGACGGCCTGGAGCCCGGCCTCGTTCTGGTGGTGGGCGCCGTCCGGGGACACCAGTTCGAAGCCGTGGCTGCCGGCGTACCACAATCCGGGCACCCCGATGCGTTGCCGGATGTCGGCCAGGCTGCGGCCGCTGACCACGGCGACGGGACAGTGCGCGGCCAGCGCGGCCAGTGTGTCGCCCGCGCCGGGCAACAGCGCTGCGGCGTTCGGATCGGCGACGATGTCGGACACCGTCCCGTCGAAGTCCAGCAGCACCACCGGCCTGCGCGTTTCGGCCAGCGGCGCGATGTCGGTGTAGGACTCGAGGGCGTCAGGCAGATCCGACACCCGCTGATGGCTGTCGCGCACCGTCAGCGCCACCAGATCACCGACCACGACGTCGGCTCCGCAGCGGCTCAGTTCGTCGGCATCGCCGTCGCGGTCCACTCCGATGACCAGACCGAACCCACCATCGCGTCCAGCGGTGACGCCCGCGGCGGTGTCGTCGATGACGACGCAGCGTCGCGGACTGACCGCCAGACGGTCCGCCGCGTCGTGCAGGATGTGCTGCAGCGTGTCGGTCCGGGTGGGCGCCGCTACCCACGTTCCCCGTGTGGCCGGTCCGTCCACGCGCACCGCGAACAGATCCGAGAGTCCGGCGGCGTCGAGGATGCGGGCGCAGTCGCAGCGCGAGGCGAACACGGCCGTGGCGATACCGGCTGCCTGCAGCTGGTGCACGAACTCGACCGTCGACTCGAACACGCGCACCCCGTCGGCGAGCATGTCCGCACACAACTGCGCCGTCCGGTTCACCAGCGCCCACACGGTCCCGTCGGCGTGATCACCGGGCTGCCCCATCGGCAGCGAGATGCCCTGTGTTACAAGGAAGTCGGTGACCCCTGCGGCTTCCGAGCGGTGCCCCAGGTATTTGTGGTAGTCGGCGTCGGTGAACACCACCGGCGGCGCGCCGCCGGCGGCCCTGCGCGCCAGGAAGTCGTTGAGCGTCGCTTTCCACGCTGCCGTGTGCAGCGCTGCGGTGTCTGCCACGACACCCTCCACATCGAAGATCACCGCGTCGTGATAGCGCGAGTCCACGAAGACCGGCAGCTTCATCGCTGTCCTCCTCTGCTTCCGCCGTCCATTACCACCGAGGCTGGCCGGACTACGAAAGGGACAGAAGTCACTCGTACCCACCGGGCACCGAACAGGGACCTTGTGCCCTGGGCAACGGGGACCTTCGGCGGGCACGCTGTGGTCCTCTGACGGTACGCCGGACCCACGCCGAGGAACAGGGTGAAGCCATGGACATTCGAAGCAAAGACGCTTACGTCCGCGACATCTCGGCGCTGACGATCGACGACGCCGAAGAAGCCGGCGGCAAGGGTGCGAACATGGGCGAACTCGTCGCCGCCGGGCTTCCGGTGCCGCCCGGGTTCGTGTTGCTGCGGGACTGCTACCGGGACTCCATGGGCTCCGGTGGCGTGGCCGCCGACCTCAGCACCCTGCACCGTGAGGCACTCGACACCGGTTCGGACACCGGCCGGCTCAATCAGCTGTGTGAACAGATGCAGAGCCTGGTGCAGAAAGCCGGTGTCGACGACGCGGTCCGCGACCTGGTCCTCGAGGCGTACCGCGAGCTCGGTGCAGCCGCCGGCGGTGAGGTGGTCGTGGCGGTGCGCTCGTCGGCCACCGGTGAGGACGGTGCGGACGCGTCGTTCGCGGGCATGAACGCCACCATCACCAACGTGGCCGGCGAGGAAAACCTGCTCGAGGCCGTGAACCGCTGCTGGATGTCGCTGTTCAGCCCCAGGGTCATCACCTACCGCGCCACCCGTGGCTTCACTGCCGACCCGGCGATGGCGGTGGTCGTGCAGCAGATGGTGAACTCCGAGAAGGCCGGTGTCGCCTTCACTGCCGACCCGAGCACCGGTGCCCGCGACCGGGTGGTGATCGAGGGTGCCTACGGGCTGGGCGAAGTGGTGGTCTCCGGCGAGGTCGAGCCCGACACCTACATCGTCGCCAAAGAAACGCTCGCGCCGCTCGACATCCGGATCGGCCACAAGGCTTTCAAGATCGTCCGGGGTAGCGACGGGCACGACGCCAACGTCGACCTCGACGACGCCACCGCCGACTCGCGTGTTCTCGACGAGTCCGAACTGCGCGCGATCGCCGAGTTGGCCGTCGCGGCCGAGCGGCACAACGGCTGCCCGCAGGACACCGAGTGGGCGATCTCAGCGGGCCGCACCTACCTGGTCCAGGCCCGGCCGATCACGACGTTGGGCCACACCGCACCGCCGGCCACCGACGAGCACATCGTGCTGGCCCGGGGTCTGGCCGCCGCGCCCGGCACGGCGTCGGGCAAGGTGCGGGTGCTGCAATCGCCCGAGGAGGGACATCGGTTGCAGGAAGGCGAGATCCTGGTTGCGCAGATGACCAACCCCGACTGGTTGCCGACCATCCGGCGGGCCGCGGCACTGGTGACCGACACCGGCGGGATGACCTGCCACGCCGCCATCGTGGCCCGCGAACTGGGGGTCCCCTGCGTGGTGGGCGCCCGCACCGCCACCCGCGACCTGCACGACAGCACGGTGGTCACCGTGAACGGGGCGCGGGGCGAGGTGGTCTCAGGCGTGGTCGAGACGCCGACGGTGTCGGTGACCGCGCGCGGCCCGATATCGGCGGACGGCTTCGTGGCGGCGCCGACCTCGCCGGCCACCGGCACCCGGGTGTACGTCAACCTGGCCATGCCTGAGACCGCCGAAACCGTTGCGGCACAGGATGTCGACGGCGTCGGGCTGCTCCGCGCGGAGTTCATGCTGACCGAGGCGCTCGGCGGACGCCACCCGCGGGACCTCATCGCCCATGGTGAACAGGGCCAGCTCGTGGACAAGATGGTCGCCTCCGTCGGTCGGATCGCCGCGGCCTTCGCGCCGCGTCCGGTGGTCTACCGCGCCACTGACTTCCGCAGCAATGAGTTCCGCGGGCTGGCGGGCGGCGAGGTGTACGAACCTGTCGAACACAACCCGATGAT
Source organism: Mycolicibacterium poriferae (assembly GCF_010728325.1). The sequence continues at coordinate 2,256,785 of NZ_AP022570.1, read as the reverse complement.
CGGGTACCGCGGGTGCTACCGGTACGTCAAGGAACCCGATCTGTTCGCCCTCGAACTCGAGGCGCTGGCGCGGGTGCGGGAGCAGTCGCCCAACGTGACCTTGATGATCCCGTTCGTGCGCACCCGCTGGGAGTTGGAGGAGTGCCTGTCACTGGTCGACGCCAGCCCGTTGGGCCGACAACGGGGGCTGCACCGCTGGGTGATGGCCGAGGTCCCCTCGGTCGTGCACTGGCTGCCCGAGTACATCGGGATGGGTGTCGACGGGGTGTCCATCGGCAGCAATGACCTGACCCAGCTGGTTCTCGGCGTCGACCGCGACTCCGATGTCTGCGCCGAGTTGTTCGACGAGTCCGACGCCGCGGTGCTGGACGCCATCGGTCAGATCGTCGGCACCGCGCGCAGGCTGGGGATCACGTCGTCGCTGTGTGGTCAGGCACCGTCGACCAACCCCGCGTTCGCCGAGCACCTGGTGCGGATGGGGATCACGTCGGTGTCGGTGAACCCCGACGCGGCGGCCACCACCCGGCGGGTCATCGCGGCCGCCGAACGCCGGGTGCTGCTCGAATCCGTTCGCTGAGCGGCCTCGCCCGGAGATTCCCGTAATGCTGTGTTTGCGGGTTCGTCAACGGGATACAGTGTGGCCAGGGAGGGTGCCCGCCGCTTGCCGACTCGCTCGTAGCTGTCGGTGCGTTCGCCTGCCCCGCTGCACAGGAGTTGAGCATGGCACCGGACACGACGTCGAGCGCGACGAAGCTCTCGGCCAGGCACGGAATCCTCGTCGGCGTGGACGGCTCCGACGAGTCGCTGGCCGCGGTCGCGTGGGCGGCGCAGGAGGCAGTGCTGCGCGGCTCGGCGATCACGCTGATGCACGTGATCTCACCGATGGTGGTCACCTGGCCCATCGAGTCCCTGGAGTACGGCTACGCCGAGTGGCAGGACACCAACGCCCAGTTGGTCATCGAGCGGGCTCAGAAGGCACTGCACGCCGCGCTCGGTGACGCCGAACCGCCGCGCGTCCGCGCGCATATCAGCCACGACGGCATCGTGCCCGAACTGGCTGCGGCGTCGGCGGATTCGTCGCTTCTGGTGGTGGGCAACCGCGGGTTGGGCCCGATCGGCGGCGCGGTGCTGGGCTCGGTGAGCCGAAGCCTGCTGCAGCACGCGCACTGCCCGGTCGCGGTGATCAAGGCGGGTCCGGCCCGAGGCCGAGAGGACGGCGCGCGGCCTGTCCTGCTGGGTGTCGACGGCTCACCGGCGTCGGAAACGGCCACGGCGTTCGCGTTCGATGCGGCCTCCCGCCGGGGGGTACCGCTGGTCGCGTTGCACGCCTGGTGCGATCTCGGCGTCTTCGGCACGCTCGGAGCCGACTGGGCCGCCCATGAGGACCAGGGCCACGAGATCCTGGCCGAACGTCTGGCGGGCTGGCAGGAGACCTACCCCGACGTCGAGGTCCGGCGCCAACTGGTGTGCGACCGGCCCGCGCGCTGGCTCATCGACGAGTCCAAGAACGCGCAGTTGGTGGTCGTCGGGAGTAGGGGCCGGGGCGGCATCGCCGGCATGCTGCTGGGCTCGGTGTCCACGGCGGTGGTCGAGTTCTCGCCGACGCCGGTGGTGGTGGTCCGCGGCGCACCCGAGGCCTAGCGATCCAGGACCACAAAGTCCTCCCGCTGGGGACCATTGGCCCTGGTCACCGACTCCTGCCCCGGGTCACACTGGTAGTGATTCGAGGAGGTCGACATGGGTTTTGCCGTCGTGGACACCGAGGTCATCTCGGATGCCGTGGAACTGGCGTGCCGCGCCCCGTCACTGCACAACAGCCAGCCGTGGCGGTTCCTCGTCGACGGCGCCGATAGCCAGGCCGTCCACCTGTTCTTCGATCCGGACCGCGCGCCCCGACACACGGACACCACCGGACGGGAAGCGCTGATCAGCTGCGGGGCAGTCCTCGACCACCTCCGCGTCGCGATGGCCGCCGCCGGGTGGCGAGCCCATGTGGAACGATTTCCCAACCCCAACAACCCCGAGCATCTGGCGTCGCTGAGCTTCAGCCCGATGGACTTCGTCACCGACGGCCACCGTCGTCGCGCCGAGGCGATCCGGCAGCGGCGCACCGATCGGTTGCCGTTCGCGACACCGCCGGACTGGCAGTCGTTCCTGCAGCGGCTGACCGACACCGCGAACTCGGCGTGGGTGCGCGTGGACGTCATCGCCGACGAGTTCCGCCCGCAGCTGGCTGAGGCGTCACGGATGACCGAGGAGCTTCGCCTCTACGATTCGCCCTATCACGCTGAGCTGGTCGGCTGGACGACCGATGTCGGTGTCAGCGAGGGCATTCCGGTGGCCGCGCTGATCTCGGCGGCCGAGAACGAACGCGTCGACATCGGCCGGCGAGATTTCCCGAAGATCTCCTCCGGTGACCGGCGGGCCGAGGTAACCACCGACCACGCCAAGGTGCTGGTCTTGTCGACCTATGATGACAACCGCGAGGCGATGCTCCGCTGCGGCGAGGCGCTGTCCGCGACGCTGCTCGACGCGACGATGGCAGGCCTGGCGACCTGCACGCTGACCCACATCACCGAGGTGCCGGCGAGCCGGCAGATCGTGACGACGCTGGTGGACCGGCAGGCCGCCCCCCAGGTGCTGATCCGGGTGGGGCTCGCGCCGGGTGTGGATGATCCCGGGCCCGCCACGCCGCGGCGCCCGCTCGACGAGGTGCTCGAGTTCACCGCTTGAGCCCCGTTCAGGTCCAGACATGCACCGTGTGAGACCGGCACAGGTCGGGACCCGCACAGCTCGTCACCCGCTCAAGGACCTGCTCAGCCTCGGACGACCAGCACGGAGCAGTCCGGGAATCCGTGGATGGGGTGGCTGTTGGGGATAGTCAGCGACCCCAATGCCTCGGTGTCGGCCGGGCCCACCACCGCCAGTCCGATCCGCGGGTCGGACTCGGTGTTGTCGAGGTGGGACCGCAATCCTGCGGCGTCGGTGACGATCTCGACGTGCACGTCGGGATATCGGCGAACCCAGCTGTCGGTCCGCTGGTCGATCTGGCGCACGGTGGCGCCGCGCAGTCTGCCCTCGTGCATCGCGACCCGTACGAGGTCGTCGTTGGCGGGCTCGTCGGACAGCACCACGGTGATCGCACCGTCGGTCTGGGGCGTGCCGTCCCGCCGGCTGCGAATGATCGCCACGGGACAGGCCGCCCGCTGCGCCAGCCGGGCCACGGTCGGACCGAACAGTGCCGACTCGTCGCACGGCCGGGGGTGGGACCCGACACAGATCAGCGACGCCCGCCGTGACTCGCAGACCAGCACGTCACCGGGACGGCCCGGAGACGTCACCACCTCCGTGGACACCGAGTCGTCCGCCTGGTGCGCGGCGTCTTCGGCTCGGGCGAGGACGTGTGAAACGGCGTAGTTCTGCCCGGGTCGGGGTTCGGGCTCCGCGCCGAGCGCGTGCACGATCCGCAGCGGCACGTCACGGTCGACGGCTTCGGCGACTGCCCAGGTCACCGCGTTGAGCGCCGAGCGCGACCCGTCGACACCGACCACGACGGGACCGCGTGACGGCGTCACTGATGTCCAGGCCGGCACGGCACTTCTCCTAACCGGCCCGGTTGGTTCGACCGTCGTCGTTGCCGGCGAGGTCGTCGAGCGCGCGGTCCCACTCCGCGTACCGGGCCCGGTCGAGTCGGTGACGCAGCAACGCCCAGGCTCCGGCGCCGGTCCCCGCCACCGCCAACCACCCTGTCAGCGCTGCCACCACCGCCTGGCTGACCGCTTCGTCGTCGGTCAGCGGCGCGGGCACCCGTTGCCCGTCCCTGTCGACCCAGATGGTGACCGGGTCGCCGGCATGCAGGTCGGCGGTCCGGACCGAGTCGGTGTGGCTGGTGCCTGCGAACTGCCAGTGGATCTGGGTACGAAAGGAGGTCCCGGAAGCCTGCGAGACGGATGTGCTGTCGCTGACCGCCGTCGCCCGCAGTTCGGTGCGCTCATTGCGCTGAGCGGCGAACTGCCGCGCCAGATCGTCGTGCAGCGCGGTTCCGGCTGCGCCTGCCACCGGGATGGCCAGGACGGCCAGCGCGACGATCAGCAGCACAGCGATGGTCTCCACGCGGTCGCTGCTGCGCACCAGGGGGTTTCGGGCGACCAGTCGCTGAAACCAGACGCCGAGTCCGAGCGTGAAGGTCTGCATTGCCGACTCCGTGTACAGGTGGACCGGGACCGTGGTGACGATCCGGGTGATCGAGTTCGATTCTCATCGGGCTCCGGTCACACGCACAGGGGCAAAGGTCCCCCCGGGGCGGGCCGATGGTCCGGGTCTTGAGCCGCACCACCGGTCCCGTTACGCTACTTTTCGTAGCGAAATATTGAGAGGTCGCCCGTGACGAGGTCGTTTCACTCCGCACGCCCCTTCTCCACCCCGACGAGCGAGATCGCCGCGGCACTGGAGGAGGTCAGCATTCCCACCCTGCTGCTGTCGATGGTGCATCTGACCGGCGACCCGAGCTTCGTCCGCGACTTCGCGCAGGCCGGCCTGTTCCTCAACGAGATCCAGGGCTTCATGAGCGAGGAGGACAAGGCCCGGGCTCGCGCGGCTGCCCTGTCGGCGATCGTGCAGTACCGCGACCGCGGCTGCCCGGTCCCGGAACCGCTGCCGGCTGCGCTGGTCAGGGAGATGCTGGACTGGGCGGCCGCCGAACCGGTGGACGAGGACAACCTGGCGCTGGTTCTCGAAGAACTCGACCTCGACGCCGCCGACCCGCGCCGACCCGCGGCGCTGGACCCCGCCCACACGCAGGATTTCCGCGTCGCCGTCATCGGGTGCGGCGAATCCGGCCTGCTCGCGGGGATCCGTCTCCGCCAGGCCGGGATTCCGTTCGTGATCCTGGAGAAGAACGGCGGCCCGGGCGGAACATGGTGGGAGAACAGCTATCCCGGTGCTCGCGTCGACGTGGCCAATCACCTCTACTGTTACAGCTTCGAACCCAGCAACCACTGGCAGCACTTCTTCGCCGAGCAACCCGAGCTCGCGGCCTATTTCAGCGACGTGATGCGCCGTCACGAGCTGGAGTCACACGTCCAGTGGAACACCGAGGTCGTCTCGGCGGTCTGGGACGATGACAGGGCAGTCTGGACGCTGACGGTGCGCACCGCCGACGGCGGGACCCGGACGCTGACCGCGAACGCGGTCATCACCGCGGTCGGGCAACTCAACCGACCCCAGCTGCCGGACCTGCCCGGCCGGGACACGTTCGGCGGGCCGTCTTTTCATTCGGCCCGCTGGGACCACGACGTCGACCTGACCGGCAAACGGGTCGCCCTGGTGGGGGCGGGGGCCAGCGGCTTCCAGATCGCGCCGGCGATCGCCGAACAGGTCGCCCATCTCGACGTCTTCCAGCGGACCGCCCAGTGGATGTTCCCGAACCCGATGTATCACGACCGGGTGCCCGACGGCGCGCGGTGGGCGATGGACCACCTCCCGTTCTACGCCCGCTGGTACCGCTTCCTGCTGCTGTGGCCCGGCGCGGACAAGGGACTGGACGCGGCGCGGGTCGATCCGGACTACGCCGACCAGGCCAACGCGGTCAGCGAGGTCAATGCCCTGGCGCGGATGATGTTCACCGAGTGGATCACCAGCCAGGTCGGTGACGACGCGGACCTGCTGGCCCGGGTGCTGCCCGACTACCCCGCCACCGGAAAACGCACGCTGCAGGACAACGGGAGTTGGCTGACCACGCTCAAGCGGCCCGACGTGCGTCTGGTCCGCACCCCCATCGCGCGGATCACGCCGAGCGGGCTGGTGACCGTCGACGGTGAGGCATACGACGCGGACGTCATCGTCTACGCCACCGGGTTTCGCGCCACCGAACTGTTGGCACCTCTGACCATCACCGGCCGTGACGGCGCCGATCTGCATTCCGAATGGGGTCGGCGGCCCTACGCGTACCTCGGCGTCACCGTGCCCAAGTTCCCGAACCTGTTCATGATGTACGGGCCTGGCACCCATCTGGCGCACGGCGGAAGCCTCATCATGCACTCCGAACTGCAGATGGCCTACATCAACTCCTGTCTCGAGCACCTGATCGGGGCTGGGGCGCGGTCGATGGAGCCGCTGCCCGGGCCCACCGAGGAGTGGCACCGCCGCACCCAGGAGCAGATCACCAAAACGGTGTGGGCTCACCCGTCGATCGCGCACTCCTACTTCAAGAATGCCGACGGTGAGATCCACACCGTCAGCCCCTGGCGACTGTGCGAGTACCGTGCGTTCCTGCAGAACCCCGACTGGTCCCGATTCCAGGTCCGCGCCGACGAGACGGTCTGACGTGCGGTCGGTAGTGGTCGACGGGTCCGGTCGAGTCAGCGTCGAGCAGCGCCCCGACCCCGTGCTCCCCGGACCCGGCGGCGCCATCGTCGAGGTCACCGCTACCGCGATCTGCGGTTCGGACCTGCATTTCCTCGAGGGCCACTATCCGGTCACCGAACCGGTGGCACTGGGCCACGAGGCGATCGGCGTGGTCGTCGAAACCGGCCCGGCGGTCGAGTCTTTCAGCGCCGGGGACCGCGTCCTGGTGTCGTCGGTCGCCGGCTGCGGCCGGTGTGCGGGCTGTCGGACCAAGGATCCGGTGACCTGTGTGCGGGGTCCGCAGATATTCGGGTCGGGCCTGTTGGGTGGCGCGCAGTCGGATCTGCTCGCGGTGCCCGACGCCGACTTCCAGCTGTTGGCGATGCCCGACGGCGTCACCGTCGAGCAGGCCCTGTTGTTGACCGACAACCTGGCCACCGATGGGCCGGCGCCAAACGCGCCGACATCCCGATCGGCGGGACGGTGGCGGTCATCGGAGCGGGTGCGGTCGGTCAGTGCGCGCTGCGCAGCAGCTACGCTCTGGGTGCCGCACGCGTTTTCGTGGTCGACCCGGTCGCCTGGCGACGCCGGCAGGCGACCGTGGCAGGTGGGCACGCCGTCGCCGCTCCTGGCGCGCACGCCGTGCTCGAGGCCACCGACGGGCTCGGCGCGCACTGCGTGATCGACGCGGTGGGCACCGACGCCTCCCTCGACGACGCTCTGGCCTGTGTCCGCACCGGCGGCACCGTCTCGGTCATCGGCGTTCACGACCTGACGCCCTACCCGTTGCCCGCACTGATGTGCCTGCTGCGCAGTCTGACCTTGCGGATGACCACCGCACCGGTGCAGCAGACCTGGCCCGAGCTGATCCCGCTGCTGCAGTCCGGCCGGCTCTGCGTCGACGGGATCTTCACTGCCGCAATGCCGCTGGCCTCAGCCCCGCAGGCCTACGCCGCCGCCCTGGCTCGCGCCGACGACCACCTCAAGATCCGCCTGGAGCCCTGAGCCGAGGTCACGGCACGTCGGCGGCCGCTGGGTCGAGGTACCACGAGTGCAGCTGAGACAGCAGGGCGGTCTTCTTGTAGTGGTGGTCGGCCATGCGGGTGAGGATGTCGTCGAGCACCACGACGGCGTCGTCGATGTGGGGGCCCTTGTTCAGCATGACGCACTCGGCGCGCTCCCCCATCGCGGCGTCGCTGATCTCGGCCCGGGACGGCAGACCGCTCTTGGACATCTGCTCGAGGACCTGGGTCGCCCAGATCACCGGCAGATGGGCGGCCTCACACAACCACAGCGTCTCCTCCTGCACCTCGGCCAGTCGCTGGTAACCGACCTCGACGGCCAGGTCGCCGCGCGCGATCATCACCCCGACCCGGGGACGGCGCATCGCGGTCAGGAGCAGTCGCGGAAGTCGCTCGAAGGCACGGCGCGTCTCGATCTTCAGGACGACACCGACCCCGTCGCCGCCGAGCCGGCCCAGCTCGTCGTGCAACCGGACCACGTCGGACGGGTGCTGGACGAACGACATCTGGACCACGTCGGCGATCTCGGCGACGGTGCGCAGATCGTCGATGTCCTTATCGGTCAGCGCCGGCACCGGCAGCGCGGTGTCGGGCAGGTTGATGCCCTTGGCGGCGCGCAGTTTCGCGCCCTCCGGGGCCGCCCGCCCGATTCGCACTTCCACCGCGTCGGGATCGACAGCGACGATGTCGCCGCCGATCCGGCCGTCGTCGAAGAACACCTTCTCCCCGACCCGGGCGTGACCGAACACCGCAGCGAGCGTGCACCCGATGCTCGCGGTGCCCGCAGGCTCGGGCGCGACCGGCGAGCAGTCCCGGGTGAGCCGCAGGGTGTCACCCGGACGCAGCACCAGACTCAGCTCGTGTTGCGGCAGCGGACCGACTTCGGCGGCATCGTCGGCGCCGTAGACGCGCAACACCGTTCCGCTGGCCACATAGGCGGTCTTGTCGGTGCTGACGACGATGCCGCCGGCGCCGCGCTGCGACGTCAGCAGGGTGCGCTTGGCCCCGCGGGTGTCGTAGAGCGCGAGGACATCCGTGTTCGTCCGGCGCGCGAGCCACTCCGTGGGCACCGGCAGTGTCACCATTCCGGTCTCGGGAGGCGGGGCCGGGGACGACTGGGACGTCAGCCAGGCGCGGGCGGGCGCCACGACGTGGCCGAGGTCGTCGCGGTGGGGCCGCAGTTTGACCACGCGGGGTCCGGGCTGAATCGGGCCGGTGCGCAGCTTCGGACCCGCGAGGTCCATGGCGATCAGGCAGCTGCGTGACGTCTGCTCGGCGGCCGCGCGCACATGCTGCGCCATCGCCCGCCAGGCGTCGGGGTCGTCGTGCGCACAGTTGATCCGGGCGACGTTCATCCCCCGTTCCACGAGGCGGTGAACCAGCTGTGGATTCGTGGCGGCTTCGGATGGCAACGTGACCATGATTCGGGTCGAGCGACCGGGTGGCGCCGCACCGAGCAGTTCGACCGTTCGACGGTCCAGCACCGCCCGGCTCTCCTCGGCGCCGACCGCACAGGGCGGCGGTGGACACCAGCTGTCCTCGATCATGGCCGCCACCGCCGAGCGCACCAACCGCAGTGTCGCCTCCACATGGGGCTCGCTGCGGCCCAGCGACGACAGCCCGAACGCAGCCAGCCGCTGCTGCAGATCCCGCAGATCCACGCCGCGCATGGCCCAGTAGTGGGCGAGGTTGCGCGCGCTGGTCCGGTAGTCCGCATCGACGGCGTCGATCCACCGCGACCAGGTCTCACCCGCCTGCTCCAGCCGCTGCAGCAGGCCGTCGATACCGTCGAGCAACCCCGACAGCTCCGCGCGGGTGTCGTCGGCCATGAGCGCAGGCGCGTGGCGGTATGCGGTCACGGGCATGCTCCGACGCTGATCTCCTTCATCGTCGCAGCACCCTAACGCCCGCCGGTTACCTGCCGGTGAACACCAACCCCGCAGCGGCGTTAACCCTGCGACCGGGTAGCCGCCACAGGTGACGAAGGGCCCTACGGCGTTGCCCGCCATCGTCATAGCGTGTGAAGGGATACGCGACAGAAGCGGATTGGGGAGCGGATGATGACGACGACGACATCACCGGTGATCGTGGGGATCGACGGGTCCGAGGCAGCGGTGAACGCTGCGTTGTGGGCAGCGGACGAGGCGCTCGCCCGGGGATTGCCTCTGCAGCTGTTGTATGCGACGAAGCCGAAGCATCTGGGCACCGACGACTACGACGCCGACATCCATCGCGGACGCGAAGCACTGCAATCCGCCTGTGCCGCCATCGAAGCAGCCGGGAAAGCGGTGGACGTCGGGACCGACCTCGTCGACGGCCCGGCCGCGGTGGCGCTGGTTGAGCGATCTGCACAGGCCGAGTTGATCTGTGTCGGCACCGTCGGGATCGACCGTTACGCGCGCTCGATCCTGGGTTCCACCGCGACCGAGATCGCGGAGAAGGCGAAGTGCCCGGTCGCCGTGATCCGCCCGCGGGACGACGAAGCAGACCAGGACATCGACTGGATCGTCGTCACCCTGGACGGACAACCCGAACACCACGTCGTGGTGGAGCGGGCCATGCAGGAAGCCGAACTGCGTCATGCACCGGTGCTGGCGCTGGGTGACGATCAGGTGAGCACCTGGCAGCAGCGCTACCCCGGTGTGCACGTCTACCCGATCGCCGACGAGGACGACATCGCGCACTTCTTGAAAAAGCACGACGAGCGGGTTCAGCTGGCGGTGATCGGCAGCGACGGGACCGACGAACTGGCCCAGATCGTCGGTCCGCACGGTCATCCGGTGTTCCGGCATGCGCACTCCTCGGCCCTGGTGGTCCGGGCGTGACGGCGCGTCGCCGGCAATCGTGACCGGGTCGCGGCCGCGGGTGCTGATCGTGTTCGCGTCCCGTCGTGGTGGCACCGCGGGTTTGGTGGACATGATCGGCGATGCCCTGGAGGCCCAGGGGTGTGATGTGATCATCTCCCCGGCCGACGGGGTGGCCGACTTCTATGAGATCGACGCGGTGATCGTCGCGGGATCGCTGTACAACGGCCGGTGGCATCGCCACGCGAGTCGCTTCGTGCGCCGCAACGCCGCCGTGCTGCGAACCCTGCCGGTGTGGCTGGTGTGCAGCGGGCCGTTGGACGATTCCGCTGCGCGCGAGCAGATTCCGCCCACCAAGCAGATCGCCAGGTTGTCGGCACTGGTCGACGCGCGCGGTCAGGTGACCTTCGGGGGGAGGTTGCAGCCGGGCGCTCGGGGGCTGCTCGCACACGCGATGGCCAAGACCAGGGCCGGCGACTGGCGCGACCCGGAGCACGTCGCATCGTGGGTGGCTTCGATGCGTGAGCAGCTGCAGACACGCTGATCGTCGGTCAGCGTACGATCGGACGTACCCCTCACCCGGCGAGCCGACACACCCGCTCCAGCTCGGCCGCAGTGTCGGAGACCGGCACCGACGTGTCGATCGGTAGGGCCTCCGGCCACCGCTGCTCACCCTCGCTCAGCGCGGTGGCGATTCCCGGGGTGGCGTCGGAGGTGGTCGCAGTACGCGTCGAGATTCGCTGCACAGCCTCGGAAATCGGGACTGTGCAAACGAATTCGACCACCGGCGAATGGCATTCGGCGCCGACGGACCGGGCCTGGTCGCGGTGCCGCGGGTCCCGCCACGTACCGTCGACGATGACCGCCCGTCCCGTTCCGAGTGCTGCGTGCGCGCGTCGCAGCACTTCGTCGTACACCGCGGTGACGTTCTGCGGCGCGTAGAGCCCGCTGTGCAGGTCGCCGATCGCACCTGAGATGGTGCCCGCTTCGCGCAGCTGGCGTCGCACGTCGTCGGTGGAGATCACCACGGCGTCGATGCGCGGTGCCAGCGCTTGAGCCAGTGTGGTCTTGCCGGTTCCGGGTCCGCCGCCGATGAGCACCAGCGGTACGGTCGCCCGCCGCAGATGCGCCAGCGCGATGTCCAGGTGGGCGCGGGCGTCGGCCGCGGCGTCGTGGTGACCCTGGGTGACCCGCACGCAGTCGACCTTGGTCCGTACCACCGCGCGGTAGGCGACGCAGAAGTCGCGCAGCGCTCGCGGGGCGGAATCGTCGGCGCTGCGCAGGTATTCGTCGAGGAAGAACTCGCCGAGATCTGGCCGGCCCAGATATTCGAGATCCATGGCCAGGAAGGCGGCGTCGTCCACCCCGTCGACATACCGGAGCCGGTCGTCGAATTCGAGGCAGTCGAGCAGGACCGGCCCGTCGGGCATACAGAAGATGTCCTGGGTCAGCAGATCACCGTGGCCGTCGACGACCCGGCGCCCGGCGATGCGCGAGGCGTAGAGCCCGCCGCGGCCGGCCAGAAAGCGTGTCGCCAGGCGTGTGACGTCGGCCAGTGTCGACTCGGCCAGCACGGTGCCTGCGTGGCGCCGTAATTCGGTCAGGTTCTCCTGCCACCGTTCGGTCAGCGCAGCCACGGTGGCCTCGGCGTCGACTGCCTCGCCGCGCCCGGCGGTGGCGTGAAAACGCGCCAGCACGGCGGCGACGGCGCGGAGTTCGGCATGCACCGGTACGCCCGAGCGGACGAGGACCGCCAGGCGCGCCGCCTCGGGATAGCGCCGCATCACGATGACCGGTTCGGGCGGCCCCTCCGGGCTGTCGAAATGGCCGATGCCCAGGTAGCTGTCCGGGGCCAGTCTGCGGTTGAGCTCGACCTCGCGGGCGCAGGTCTGTTCGCGGCGCGCCACACTGCTGAAATCGAGGAAGTCGGTGACCACAACCTTCTTGGTCTTGTAGGCCCGGTCACCGATCAACGCCACCAGACCGGTGTGCGTCTCGTGCACCTCGGCGCCGAGGTTTCCGGCCGTGGTCCAGGGAGGCGCGGTCGAGGGTGGGGTGCCGGTCATGTGCGCCACCATGCCGCGAAACGCGTTCGGGCGAAAGGGCCGGAAGGCCCTCCGGCCTCGCGCGGGGCGTGGCCGCCCGGCTCAGGACTGGGTGCGGCCGGCTTACTCAGGGCCAGGTGCGGCCGGCCTGCTCAGGGCCGACGCGCCACGATGACCGGTATGCGCGCCGCGTGCACGACCGCCGAGCCGACCGACCCCAGAAGCAGCCCGGCGAAGCCGCCGCGGCCATGGCTTCCCACCACCAGCAGCTGGCCGGTCTGCGACTCCTCGATCAACCGGTGCGCGGGATTGTCCTGACCCACGACCCGGTGCACGGTCACGTCCGGGTAGCGCTCACACCACCCGGCGAGACGCTGGGCCAGCTCTTCGTCAGCCTGGGTCGCCAGTTCGTCGGTCGGCACGTCGAACGGGAAGTCTGCGATGTTCATCCACGTGTGCACCGCCGTGAGGTCCACGCCGCGGCGCGAGGCCTCGTCGAAGGCGATCGCCGTGGCGGACTCCGAGGCCGGCGAACCGTCGACACCGACGACAACGGGCGCCGTGGCAGACAGACCCCCGTCCGGGCGGTTGGCGTGGATGACCGCGACCGGGCAGTGGGCGTGATGGACGAGCGTCGAACTGGTCGAGCCCAGCAGCAGTCCCCGCAATCCGCCCACGCCGCGGCGCCCGAGGACGATCATGTCGGCCTCTGTGGACACCTCGATGAGGGCGGGCATCTTGGCGCCGGTGAGAACCTTGGTGTGCACCGGGAATTCGCGGGACTCCGAGACGGTGTCGACGACCACCCCCAACGCGTCGTCGACGATCTCCTGGGACCGGCGGTCGCGCTCGGCCAGGTACTCCTGCGGTAACGCGACGGGAAAATCCAGCCAGGGCCCGACCTCGTCGGCGGGCTGGACGTGCACGATGGTCAGCGGGACGTGCCGCAGCGCGGCGTCACGCGCCGCCCAGTCGACGGCTGCGTCGGAAGACGGCGATCCGTCGACCGCGACGACGATGCCGTGACTGTCGGTCATGCCGAGTCGACCGAAGGGGTGATCACGCCGTAGTTGCCGTCGATGCGGCGGTAGAGCACGCTGGCGCGCCCCTGCGCGGCATCGATGTAGAACAGGAACGGCAGAGCGAGGAGGCCGAGCCGTTCCACGGCGTCGTGTTCGCGCAGGCAGGGCGGTGCCGCATCGCTGACGGTGACGGGGCGGTGGAACTCGCCCAACTCCTCGCCGAGGTCCGGCGCCACCATCGCGACCCGATACCCGGTGGAGCCGGCGCGGTACATGACTCCGACGGCGCCGGTGGCTTTCTCGGTGAACAGATGGAAGTCGTAGTCGAGCAGATCCATCTCGTCGGCCGCCTCGTCCACGGTGCAGGGCGCCATCGCGAACGTCTTGCGCCGGATGACCTCGGCCTCGTCGGCCGATCGGGCCGGGTGCCCGGGCCGATGCTCCTGCGCCCACGGGCGCCGCGGCGCCCGTGGGCCCTTCTTGGGTAGCTCCCAGTGCTCGGCGAGGTGTTCCAGCTGGCGCCGCAGCGCAGCCTCGAGCCGGTCGATGGCCTCTCGCGCGGTCGCCCCGTGGACCTGTGCCCGCACCACCCGTCCGCTGATGTCCAGATTTCCCTGCGCGATCACCGGGTTCTGCACCGCCGGGTCGTGGTGGCGGGTCAATTTCACCCGCGCGTACAGCACCGGTCGGTGGGCCAGCCGTCCCAGGTCGGCGATCTTGGTCCGTGCGTAGTCGGCCGCGCCGGGGAATTCCCCGTGCGAGGTGACGTCGACGTCGAAGACGGGCTGCGCATCAGTTGTGTTGCTCATACCTCTAGTACTACGACGGGTAGCAACCGCGCGGGAGGGGCTAAGGTCACCTGTCGGCGGCGGTGTCGACCGTGGCGTGTAGCGCCGCCTCCAGGTTGCGCAACGCGCCGTCGCTCAAGCCCTGCGCGAGCTCCCACTGGTATCCGCGTATCGCCAGCACGTACGCCTCGGGCACGGCGTCGAAACACTGCCGCGCAGTGGCCAGGATGGCCGGCACCGAGAGGGCGTGCGAGGTGAACGTGAGATCCATCTTCGCGTGCGGTCTGGTCACGGTGAACGTGCCGACGGCGCTGTCCTTGGTGGCGTCGACGAACAGGACGCGCCGGTAGCGGTGGATCAGATCGGCGTCTTCGAGGTTGAGCTGATAGGTGTGCCGCAGCTGCGGCTTCGGGCCGCTGCGCGCGGACAGGCGCGCGTCCAGGCCGTCGACGTAGGCCCAGCCGAGCCCGTCATCCTGGCGCCCTGCGTTGCCGATCCCGAGCACGAGCGACGACTCACAGGACAGCAGACCGGCGGGCAGGCAGAGAGTTTCAGCGGACCCGGAGTCTTCAGCGGACCCGGAGTCTTCAGCGGACACGGTGACCGATGACGTGGCCCCGTGAGTCGACCAGCGACACCGACAGCGGCATCTGCCCCAGCGCGTGTGTGGCGCAGCTCAGGCACGGATCATAGGCCCGGATACCCACCTCGATCGCGTTCATCATGCCCTCGGTGATCTCGGCCTGCCCGCCCAGATAGTCCTCGGCCACGCTGCGCACCGTCTCGTTGAGCACATGGTTGTTCTGGGTGGTGGCCACGATCAGGTTGGCGAAGGTCACATTGCCACCGCGGTCGGCGCGATAATGGTGCACCAGGGTGCCGCGCGGGGCTTCGACGACGCCGACCCCCTCGCCCGCCCAGGCGTGTTCGCCCGGCGACACGACCAGGTCGCCGGCGACGATGTCGGGGTCGTTGAGCAGGTCTCTGACGACCTCGGCGGCGTGGATGATCTCGATGGTGCGGGCCCAGTTGGTGTGCAGGGTCATGGAGTTGGCCGACCCGTCGGTATAGGCATGGAACCGCTCCAGCGCTTCGGCGGCCAGCGGCGTCGGTAGCGTGTCGGTGACGTTCATCCGCGCCAGCGGACCGACCCGCACCGAACCGGCGTCAGGCCCGAGGTCGGTCAGATACGGGAACTTCATGTAGCTCCACTGCTCCACCCGCTCGGAGAAGTGCGCCAGGTAGTCCCGGTAATCGAATTCGCGGATGACGTCCCTGTTCGCGTCGACGACGCGCAGGTGCCCGTCGTAGTAGTCGACGTTGCCGGCGTCGTCGACCAGGCACATGTTCAGTGCGGGCACCGTGGCGAACCGGTCGACCTGTGCACGGTGCGCGTCGTGGAAGTCGTGGAACATCTGCAGGCCCAGCTGGGCATCGTCGATCACCTGATCGACCGACGGCAACCCGTCGTCGCCGCGCAGGAACCGCTCGACGTCGGCCGCGGTCAGACTCTTGTTGACTCCGCCGGGAACCGACGAGATGCCGTGCATCCGCTTGCCGAAGACCGCCTCGATGACCTCCTGACCCCATTTGCGCAGCCTGACAACACGTTTGACCAGTTCGGGGTTGGCTTCGATCAGTCCGATGAAGTTGCGCTGTTCGGGTGCGGCATCGATACCGAACAGCATTTCGGGCACCACCAGGTAGAAGTAGGCCGTGACGTGCGACTGCAGCATCTGCGCGTAGTGCCCGAGCCGACGCATCTTGACCGCGGTTGGGGTCAGCGCCGTCCCCGACGCCGGCCCGACACCGATCATGTCGTCGAGTGCCTTGGCGCCGGCGAGATGGTGGCTGACGAAGCAGATCCCGCAGATGCGTTGCATCAACACCGGCGCCTCCCAGTACGGGTGCCCCTGGATGAAGCGCTCATAGCCGCGGAACTCCACCACGTGCAGCTTGGCGTCGACGACGTTGTGGTTGTCGTCGAGTTCGACCACGACCTTGCCGTGCCCCTCGATTCGGGTGACCGGATCGATCACGATGGTCTTGCTGGTGGACATGGTCATGAATCCCCGTTCACTCGAAGTGGTTGAGCGAAGTGGGCAGGTCGACGGGGCGGCCGTGCACCAGGTCCTCGAGCACGGTGAGGATGGCGTCGGCGCTCGGCGGGCAGCCCGGGATGAAGTAGTCCATGTGCACGACCTCGTGACAGGGATGGACGTTGTTGGTCAGCACGGGTAGCCGGCGGTGGTAGGGCACCACCGGCGTCGCGTCGTGGGGCGCGGTCGGCGACCGCGGGTACGCCTCGGCCAGACAGTCGGTGAGGCCGACCGGGTTGCGCAGCGACGGCACGCCGCCCCAGATGGCGCAGGCGCCCACCGAGATCAGCACATCACAGTTTTCCCGGAAGTGCCGCAGCGTCTCGATGTTCTCGTCGTTGGCGACCCCACCCTCGATGAAGCCGATGGCGCACCGCTGCGGGATGCGCTTGATGTCGGTGAACGACGAACGCAGAATGGTGATCTTGTCCAGCAGATCGATCATCCGCTCGTCGATGTCGAGCAGCGACAGGCTGCATCCCCAACAGCCGCAGAGGCTGATCATCGACACCTTGATCTTTCCGGCCCTGGCAGCGGCGATCTCGGGATCCAGTGCCGTCGCCGGAAGTTCATGGGACGCCACCTCGTTCGGTCCGGACGCGGTCACCGGTCGCCCCCTCGCGCGGCGTCGAGGGCCCGGTCTTTGACCGATTCGACGTCGTAACGCCGCCGACCGATCGGCTGGTCGTAGCCCACGCCCTTGTGCAGGATCGTGCCCACCGGGCAGATGTCGACGGCCTGCTGGATCTGCTCGGGCGGCATCTTGTCGGCCAGCTCGGCGTCGATCTCGATGCGGGCGTGGGTGCCGCGGCCGCTGATGGAGAAGATCTTCTTGCCGGTGTCGCGGTCGCGGATGAACTCCACGCAGCGTTGACAGAAGATGCACCGGTCCCGCTCCAGCCAGATCGACTGCGCGGCATGGTCATTGACCCGACGGGGGAACTGGTAGGGGAACGGGGAGACCACCATGTCCACTTCGTAGCCGACGGCCTGCAGCGTGCACCGGCCGGACTTCTCGCAGCTGGGGCAGTTGTGCGTACCTTCGGAGAACAACATCTCCACCAGCGCCTTTCGCGCGGCGGTGGTCTCGGGTTCGGCGACCTCGATTCGCATCCCGTCGCTGACGATCACCGTGCAGGCCGCCATCACCCGTCCGTCGACCTTGACCGAACACACCCGACACGTCCCCAGGGCGGGGTGCTCGGGTAGGTAGCACAGGGTGGGGATGTACACCCCGGCCGCGGCCGCGGCGTCGACGAGCGTCGCGCCCTCGTCGGCCGTCACCGTGACGCCGTCGATCTCGATCTGAATGCTCACAGGGACTCCTGGGGGGCGAGTTGCGCGACGGCGGCAGCGTGATCGGTCAGTTCGGCCTCCGGGTCGAAGGAGGGCAACAGGTCCGCGACCGTCGCGCGGGGCCGCACCGGATAGATCTCGGGGAACTTGGTCAACGTCGTCAGGATCGGATTGGGCGACGTCGCGCCCAGTCCGCAGCGGCTGGTGTGCGCCACCACCCCGCCCCAGGCCACCATCTCGTCGAGGTCCGACGACGTCGCCTGCCCGTCTGCGACCAGCGCGACCTTCTGTCGCAGCAGCACATTGCCGGCCCGGCACGGGACACAGATGCCGCACGACTCGTCGACGAAGAACTGCATGAAGTCGCCCACCACGTCAAGCAGATCGCGGCCACCGTCGAACACCATGAACGAGCCGTTGCAGGACAGGTCGTCGTAACCGAGCACGCGATCGGCGTCCGCGGCGACGGACAGCATCTCCCCCGACGGACCGCTGATCTGCACCGCGCGCGCATCGTGAGCGCCGATCATGTCGAGCACCGAGCGCAGCGTGGTTCCCCACTCGACTTCGTAGATGCCGGGTGCGGCGCAGTCGCCGGACACGCTGAGCAGCCGGGTGCCGGTCGAGCCCGGGACACCCATCGCGGCGAACCAGTCCGCACCGTGGTCCACGATGTGGGCCGCCGCGGCGAAGGTCTCGACGTTGTTGACCACCGTCGGCATTCCCAGGTACCCGCGCTGGACGGGGAACGGCGGTTTGAGCCGGGGGGTGCCCCGCTTGCCTTCGCACGACTCGATGAGTGCGGACTCGTCTCCGCAGATGTAGGCGCCGGCTCCCAGTTGGATCCGGATGTCGAAGCCGCCGGAGCCATCGACACTGTGGCCCAGGACGCCGCGTTCCCGCAGCGCGGCGAGCCGGCTCTCGAGGTAGTCGGCGAGGTAAGCGTATTCGGCTCGCAGGTAGACGATCCCGTGGACGGGGACGGCGGCACTGTCGGCACCGGCGGCGCCGACGGCGTGCGCGGCGATGGCCATCCCGGCGAACACCGTGTCGGGTTCGTGCGTCAGCAGCGCCCGGTCCTTGAAGGTTCCCGGTTCCCCTTCATCGGCGTTGCAGATGATGTATTTGGTCGCCCCCGGCGCCGCCCGGCAGGTCTGCCACTTGATGCCGGTGGGAAATCCTGCACCTCCCCTGCCCCGCAACCCGGACGCGGTGAGCGTGGCGATCACCTCGTCGGAGGACTGTGCCCGGCATCGTGCCAGCAAGCTTTCGTGATCGGTCTCGCCGCGGAAGAACACCGGGCCGGTGGTGTGCACGGTGCTGCCCGACAGCGCCTCGACGTAGGCCCGGGCATCCCGGGGCAGCCCACGCGGGTTGGCCAGCTCCTCGGCGGTGCTGCCGCCCTTGAGGCCGGCGACGATCTCTCCGACGGACTCCGGGGTCAGGTCGGTGAACACGACACCGTCGACGAGCATCGCCGGCTCCTGGTCGCTGAGCCCGATGCACGCCGTCTCGAACAACCCGAACTCCGGGGAGGCGGGCTCGCCGAACCGGACCCCGGTCTCGCGTTCCAGCGCCGCATACACCTCGTCATAACGGTGCATTTTGGCAATGACCGTGTTGCTCAAATAGATTCGGTGGCGGCCGGCCGGGGCGGTGTGGAAGAAGTGGTAGAACGTCGCGGTCTCGAGCACGTCCTCGACAGACAGGGCGAGCCGGTCGGCGATCGCCGCGGCGGCGGCGGCGGAGATGTATCCGATGCGCCGCTGCACCTCCCACAGCATGTCCAGCAGGCCGGTGCGGTCGCGGCCGTGGGCGTCGAGCATGGCTGCGATGTCGGTCGTCATCGTGGCAGTACCACCCACCCGTGCGGTTCGATGCGGTCGCCGCGGGACGACGGGCGAACGGCGCGACCTCGGCGGCGCGCGCAATCCGGGGCTTCCCGATCACCCGAGAGCAACCTGTGGCGTGCTCGCGAAATTACCACAGGCGTCAGGCGTTCCGCTCGCAGACGAGAACCCGCCGGGCGGTCTCACCCGATGACGAGGACGTCGAGGGTGCGCGGCCCGTGCACGCCCTCGACGCGGTTCAGCTCGATGTCGCTGGTGGCGCTGGGGCCGGAGATGAACGTCAGCGGACGGCGTGGATCGAGCGCGGCGAAGCCCTGCGGCACGGTGTCGACCACCTGATCGGCACGGACGATGCAGATGTGGTGGTCGGGAACCAGCGTCAGCGCCCGTCTCCCCTGGGCGGTTCCGCCGTCGAGGACGATGGTTCCGGTGGCGGCGATGCCGAGCGCGCAGCCGGTCACGACGGCGTCCACTTCGTCGAGACGTTCGATTGGTAGCGGGTCGGCGGGGTCGTCGAACGCCACCTCGAGTCCGTCGACCCACCACCGGGGCAGGTCGGCCGGCGCCACGACGTGTCCGCCGGGCGCGAGCAGGCCGGCGATGGTGGCAGCGATGTCGGGTTCGTCGATCCGGTGCACCCGGGCGCGGTACTCGTCGACGGTCTCGGTGAACCGGTCGACGTCGCCGGGCTCGCGCAGGGGTCGACGGTCATAACCGCGATCTACGGTGAGCGGTGCCGCGCCGGTTTCGGCCAGCGCAGCACGAATACGCTGCAGGATCGCCGTTTTCGCGTCACCGTTGCTCATCGCGAATGCCGTCCCCGGGTGCGGGCCCACCACTGCCGGAAGGTCTCGGGTGGGGGTTCGGGCAGATCGCGGCTGGCGGTCCAGCGTGAGGCCGGCCAGGGCAGGGCGGTGATCCGGTGATCGCTGCCGGCCATGAGCCGGCCGGCCGACAACGCCTTCTCGGCGAGCGCGAACCGGCGCGGCGACGACATCGCCCACGCCGCCGCCGTCATCGCGGCCTGCTCGCCGCCTGGCATGCCGCCGCGTTCGCTGTCGACCTGAGCGGCTCGCAGATGAACCAGGATCGACGGGATGTCGATGCGCACCGGGCAGGCGTCGAAACACGCCCCGCACAGCGATGACGCGTACGGCAGCGACGCGTTCGGGTCGTGGTGACCGGTGGTGCCGGTCAGCTGCGGACTGAGAATGGCGCCGATCGGGCCGGGATAGATCGACCCGTAGGCGTGCCCGCCGGTGCGCTCGTACACCGGACACACGTTCAGGCACGCGCTGCAGCGGATGCATTTGAGCGCGTCGCGACCCACCCGGTCGGCGAGCACCCTGGTGCGGCCGTTGTCGAGCAGGATCAGGTGGAACTCGGCCGGGCCGTCGCCGGGGTGCACGCCGGTCCACATCGAGGTGTACGGGTTCATCCGCTCGGCGGTCGACGACCGGGGTAGCAGCTGCATGAACACCTCGAGGTCGGCGAAGGTGGGCACCACCTTCTCGATCCCCATCACGGTGATCAGCGTGCGCGGCAGAGTCAGGCACATCCGGCCGTTGCCCTCGGACTCGACCACCGCCAGCGTGCCGGTCTCGGCGACCCCGAAGTTGGCGCCGCTGACCGCGACCTTGGCCGAGAGGAATTTTCGGCGCAGGTGACGCCGGGCGGCCATCGCCAGCACTCGGGGGTCGTCGGTCAGCTCACCGGCATCGGGCATCTCCCGGGTGAAGATCTCGCGGATCTCGGCGCGGTTGCGGTGGATGGCCGGAACCAGGATGTGGCTGGGCTTGTCGCGGCCGAGCTGCACGATCAGCTCGGCCAGATCGGTTTCCACGGCGGTGATGCCGTGCGCTTCGAGGTGTTCGTTGAGGCCGATCTCCTGGGTGGCCATGGATTTGACCTTGACCACCTCGTCGGCGCCGGTGGCGCGGACCAGGGAGGTGACGATCGCGTTCGCCTCGCGGGCGTCTCGCGCCCAGTGCACCACTCCCCCGCGCGCGGTCACGTTGGCCTCGAGTTCTTCGAGCAGTTCGGGCAACCGGGCCAGCACATCGTCCTTGATCTCGCCGCCGGCCTCGCGCAGTTCTTCCCAGTCAGCACACTCGCTTACTGCGCCAAGCCTTTTGGTACGGATCGTGTGGGTCGCATGGCCGACGTTGCGCCGCATCTGGGTGTCCCGCAGTGCCCGGCGCGCGGCCGTGGGGAACGGCTCGTCACCGCGGAGATTCCCGCTGCCGGGCATGCCCAGGAACGTCATCGCGGACCCACCTGCGCGGTCTCGGTCGCGGCCAGGATCTCGGCCAGATGCACGGTCCGCACCCCCGACCGGATTCGCGAGAGGCCGCCCCCGATGTGCATCAGGCACGACGAATCGCCGGCACTGCACACTTCGGCGCCGGTCGCCATGACGTGCGCCATCTTGTCCGCCAGCATCGCGGTGGACGTGTCGGCGTTCTTGAGCGCGAACGTGCCGCCGAATCCACAGCACGACTCGGCGTCGGGCAGCTCGACCAGGGTGAGGCCGCGGACGTTGCGCAGCAGGCGCAGCGGTTTGTCGCCGACCCTCAGCAGCCGCAGCGAATGGCAGGTCGGGTGGTAGGTCACCCGGTGCGGATAGTAGGCGCCGACGTCGTCGACACCGAGGACGTCGACGAGGAACTCCGAGAGTTCCCACGTCCGTGCCGCCAGGGCGGCGGCGCGCCCGGCCAGCTCGTTGTGACCCGCGCGGCGGGCGACCATCTCGTGCTGGTGGCGCACCGAGCCGACGCAGGACCCCGACGGGGCGACCACGGCGTCACACCCGGCGTTCTCGAACTCCTCGACATGGCGGCGCACCAGTGCGGTGGCCTCGGCGAGGTAGCCGGTGTTGACGTGCATCTGCCCGCAGCACGTCTGGCCGGGCGGGAACACCACGTCGTGGCCGAGGCGTTCGAGCAGTTCGACCGTGGCGATGGCGGCCCGCGGGAACAGCGCGTCGGCCAGACAGGTGACGAACAGGGCGATGCGCATCGGTCCGCGAATCGGCTACCCGGCGCGGTCGTCCTCGGCGGCCGCACGCAGCAGGTCGTCGCGGGCCCGGGCGACCCGGGACCGGATGGTGCCGACCGGGCAGCCGCAGACCTCGGCGGCCTCGGCATAGGTCATCCCCAGCACCTGGGTCAGCACCAGCGCCTCCCGCCGCTCGGGGTCCAGCCCGTCGAGGAGGATTCGGATCTCGACCATGTTCTCGATGCGTCCGCCACCACCGGTGACGTCGTCGAGGTCGACGACGTAGGCCGGGCGCGGGCGTGACGTGTTGTAGCGGATCTGGTCGACGACGACGCGTCGGGCGATGGACAACAGCCAGGTCTTGGCGGTCGAGCGGCCGCTGAACCGCGGCAGCGACTTGATCGCGCGCAGGTACGTCTCCTGGGTGAGGTCGTCTGCGCTGGCCGGATCGGCCAGATAGGCGACCGTGCGCCACACGTCGCGGCGGGTGGCCTCGATGAACTGGGTGAGCGCCACCCGGTCGCCCCGACCGGCCGATTTGGCGAGCTGAGTAACTTGGTCTTCGTCGCCGGCGGTCGCCACCAGGAAAGAGTAAGCGATGGCCGGGCGGAACTCTTCGCCGCATTGGCACGACTACTTGGACAGGCCAGGTAACCGCAGGAGGTGGGCACCACGACGTCGACACAGACACCGGCCGGCACCGATGTGCCGGTTGCCACGTTGGACCGCGCGCGGGTCCAGCTCGACGTGTCGGGCATGTCGTGCGCGTCCTGCGCCGCCCGGGTCCAGACAGCGTTGAACAAGCTGCCCGAGGTGCGTGCCTCGGTGAACTTCGGCACCCGGGTGGCGACCATCGAGGCGCCGGCCGGCATCGACGACACGGTTTTGTGTGATGTCGTGCGCAAAGCCGGCTGCGACGCGTCTCCCCGCGAGGCCGGTACGGCCCGGATCGATGACCCCGACGCCGACCACGCCCGTAGCCTCATGCTGCGGTTGGCGGTCGCTGCGGTGCTGTTCGTGCCGCTGGCCGACCTGTCGGTGATGTTCGCCGTGGTCCCCAGCACCCGGTTCACCGGCTGGCAGTGGGTGTTGACCGCGTTGGCCGCGCCGGTCGTGTTGTGGGCGGCGTGGCCGTTCCACCGCAAGGCCCTGCGGATGGCCCGCCACGGCGGCGCGTCGATGGAGACGCTGATCTCGGTCGGCATCCTGTCGGCCTCGGTGTGGTCGCTGTACACGGTGTTCAGCAGTGACCACACCGTCACCGCGACCGGCATCTGGCAGGCCCTGGTCGGCAGCGACGCCATCTACTTCGAGGTCGCCGCCGGCGTGACGGTGTTCGTGCTGGCCGGGCGGTACTTCGAGGCCCGCGCCAAATCGAAGGCCGGCAGTGCGCTGCGCGCGCTGGCCGAGCTGAGCGCCAAGGACGTCACGCTGCTGCTGGCCGACGGTTCCGAGCTGGTGATCCCGACCGACGAACTCGCCGAACAGCACCGGTTCGTGGTCCGCCCCGGCCAGACGATTGCCGCCGACGGCCTGGTCGTCGAGGGGTCGGCGGCGGTCGACATGAGCGCGATGACCGGTGAGGCGAAGCCCCAGCGGGTACATCCCGGCGACCAGGTGATCGGCGGCACGATCGTGCTGGACGGCCGGCTCGTCGTCGAGGCCGCGGCCGTCGGCGCCGACACCCGCTTCGCGGGGATGGTGCGCCTGGTCGAAGAGGCGCAGGCGCAGAAGGCCGACGCGCAGCGGCTGGCCGACCGGGTGTCCGCGGTGTTCGTGCCGTGCGTCTTCGTGATCGCGGCGCTGACCGCCGTCGGCTGGCTGCTTGCCGGCGGCGGCGCCAACCAGGCCGTGTCCGCGGCGCTGGCGGTGCTCGTCATCGCCTGCCCGTGCGCGCTGGGTCTGGCCACCCCGACCGCGATGATGGTGGCCTCGGGGCGCGGCGCCCAGCTGGGCATCTTCTTGAAGGGCCATCGCGCGCTGGAGGCGACGCGGGCGGTGGACACCGTCGTGTTCGACAAGACCGGCACGCTGACCACGGGACGGCTGACCGTCAGCGCCGTCACCGCCGAGCAGGGCTGGGACGGCGAAGAGGTGCTCGCCCTGGCGGCCGCCGTGGAAGCCGCGTCCGAGCACGCCGTGGCGCTGGCCATCAGCGCATCGGCGCCGCGCCACGCTGAGGTCGAAGACTTCCGGTCGACTCCCGGCCGCGGCGTCTCCGGCGTCGTCGGGGGGCGCGCGGTGCGCGTCGGCAAGCCGGCGTGGATCGCGTCGTCGGGGCTGTCACCGACGTTGACCGCCGCCCGGCGCACCGCCGAGTCGCGCGGTGAGACGGTGGTGTTCGTCGAGGTCGACGGGCAGCCCTGCGGCGCCGTCGCGGTGTCGGACACGGTCAAGGACTCGGCGGCCGACGCGGTGGCCACGCTGCACGCCCGCGGCCTGCGAACCGTGCTGCTGACCGGTGACAACGCCGCGTCCGCGGGGGCTGTCGCAGCACGGGTGGGCATCGACGAGGTGATCGCCGACGTGCTGCCCGACGGCAAGGTCGACGTCATCGAGCAGCTTCGCGAGCAGGGCCGGGTGGTCGCGATGGTCGGCGACGGCATCAACGACGGCCCCGCTCTGGCCTGCGCCGATCTCGGCATGGCGATCGGGCGTGGCACCGACGTGGCGATCAGTGCGGCCGACGTCGTGCTGGTGCGCGACGACCTGACCACCGTGCCGGTCGCGTTGGGTCTGGCCGCGGCCACGATGCGCACCATCAAGGTCAACCTGGTGTGGGCGTTCGGCTACAACGTGGCCGCGATCCCGATTGCCGCGGCCGGTCTGCTGAACCCGTTGATCGCCGGCGCGGCGATGGCGTTCTCGTCGTTCTTCGTGGTGTCGAACAGCCTGCGGCTGCGCAACTTCAGCTCCGTCCCCCACCACCGTTGAGACTGCGGTAGCTGCGGGGTTCACTCGCACTTTCGCGCACTGGACGCAGTCTCAACGCGGTTGGGCGGGAACCAAACTGCGCCCTCTTCCGACTATCTGTGCGTGACGACGACGCTGACCTCCACCCGCCGAGCCGATGCCGCAGTGCTGCGACGGATCTGGCGACTGCACTTCTGGATCGGGCTGTTCGCCGCGCCCGTGCTGATCGTGCTGGCGCTGTCGGGTCTGGTGATCCTCTACAGCCAGCCGCTGGACAGCTGGCTGTCCCGAGACCTCGTCACGGTGGCGCCGGGGCCCGACACCGTGCCTCTCGACGCGCAGGTGACCGCGGCCCTGCAGCACGTCCCGGACAGCTACGAGGTCGACGCCGTCACACCGCCCAGCGGCCCGGATCGTTCCACCCGCGTCGACGTCGTGGACCCGACCGCACCCACCTACCCCGACGGCGAGGCGAACCTCACCCAGGTCTTCGTCGACCCCTACACCGGGCGGTACCTGGGCCAACGCGACCAACTTTCGGGGCTTATCGGGTTCGCCAACCAGGTGCACCGAATGTTCGGCAACGACGGCCCGCAGGTGCAGCTGCCGTCGCTGGGCCACCTGATCGCGCCGTCGTCGTATCCCGAGGCGACGATCCCGGTGGGCATCGCCAACCTGTGGATGGAGGTCACCGCGGTCTGGATCCTGGTTTTGCTGGCCAGCGGTATCTATCTGTGGTGGCCGCGCGCCATCGAGAGCGCCAAGCCTCTGCTGAAGGTCCGCTGGGGCAAGGGCGGCCGCATCCGCTGGCGGGACCTGCACGCGCTGACCGGGGTGGTACTGGCGGTCGTGCTGATCGGCTACATCCTGTCGGGGTTGACCTGGTCGCGGTACTGGGGTGAGAACTGGCGGGCGTTCTCCGCGCAGGTCGCGCCGTCGACCGAGGTCGAGGCTGCCTCCACGCCGGCGCAACTGGGTGACTACGACCGGCTCGGCCGGCGCGTGGCCTGGGCGGCCGTCGACGAACCCATCCCGGCGTCGCAGCCGGCCGGCCCGAGCGCCGCACCTCTGAGCTACGCCGACATCGACCAGATCGCCGAGAGCGAGGGCATGGTGCCCGGTTACGCGATCATCGCGCCTGCGGACTCCGTCGTCGACGGCGAGATCGTGTACGGCAGCTACGCGGTGGTCAATGCCTGGCCGCAGAAGCTCTCCGAGCAGCGCACGCTGTACCTCGACCAGTTCACCGGCCAAACCATCACCAACGCCACCGCCGCGCAGGACGGTGCGCTGTCGCGGCTGACCAGCTTCGGCATCGCGATGCACATGGGCAACCAGTTCGGCATCCTGACCCGAATCCTGGCCACGGTCGCCTGCCTGGGTGTATTGCTCAGTGTGGCAACAGGTTTCCTGATGTGGTGGACGCGCCGCCCGGCCGGCAAGTCCGGGCTGCCGGCCCGGGCCAGCGAGGCCACCCGCGCGGCCACACCCCGCAAGGCGGTCGTCACGGTGACAGTGGCCGCGGTGGTGCTCGGGGTGCTGTATCCGGCGTTCGGGCTATCGCTGCTGCTGGTGCTCGCGGTCGAGGCCGTGCTGACGCGCCGGCGGCGGCGCATCGATGACGACGCCGCGGAGGTCCCGGTGGGTGCCGAAACCCGTTGAAATGCAACGTTGAGACTGCGTCAGCTGCGGCCTCCACTCGAACTTTTCCGCGCTGAGCGCAGTCTCAACGTTGGTGTGGCGCAGGCTCAACGCATCTGTCAGCCGCGCATGTCGGGGTGGGTGCGATGCACGGGCGCGGCGAGCAGCGTCAGCCATGCGACGGCCAGGCACAGCACTGCGACGTCGGCGGCCCCGACCAACCAGCTCAGGGTGGGGCCGGTCGCACCGGTCCGCACCCACCAGAAGCCCCCCAGACCAACGACGGTGCCCAGACCGCACAGGTAGGCGGCGGCGCAACACCACCGGAACCGCCTGGTCGCTCGGGCGATCAGTGAGGTGCCCGCCGCCAGCGCGAGAATGATCAGCACCACGGTGGGAACGATCAGCGACATCCCTGCCGGCGTGTCGACGAACAGGTCGATCCACCACACCGTCGCCGCGACCGCGAGCACCGGAGCGAGCAAACCGATCGCGGTCGACCGCAGCCGATCCAGCCAGACATCGTCGAGCACGCGGCGCTCGAGGTGGCGCAGCATCCGCTCCACCGGTTCGGGCCGGTGTCTCTCGGACCGTTGTCTCGGCACTGACCATCTCCCTCCGGCCGACGGACGATGCCGGCCCTTGCTGTCATGGTCGTCGGGCAGCCGGCAATCGTTCCCGGCCTGTCGTGCGGTTACTGACGCTGCCGGGCGAGTTCCCGCAGCATCGCGTTGTATGCCTCGAGTTCGTCGTCAGCGTAGGACGAGTCGGCGTGCCGGTCCGACCGCGTGGCGGTGCGGCGGTCCTGACGCGCCCACTGCGCGACCAGCGCCACCACCACCAACACGACGGGTACCTCACTGGATCCCCACGCGATGGCCCCTCCGAGGTTCTGGTCGTCGGCGAGGCTGGCCAGCCATGGCAGATCCACCGAGCGGTAGAACTGGCCGCCGATGATCTCGGTCATCGTCATCGTGGCGATGCCGAAGAACGCGTGAAAAGGCATCACCGCGAACAGAAGGCCGAGGCGCCCCAGGAACGGCAGCTTCCGGGGGCCGGGGTCGATGCCGATGATCCCCCAGAAGAACAGGTAGCCCACGAGCAGAAAGTGCAGGCTCATGAACTCGTGGCCCCAGTGGTACCGGGCCAGCGCGTCGAACAGCGGGGTGAAGTACACCGCGTACAGCGAGCCGACGAAGAGCACGAATGCGGTGATCGGATGGGCCAGGAACGACGTGAACTTCGAATGCACCAGCCACAGCAGCCATTCGCGAGGGCCGGGGGGCTGGTCGGGCCGGTGGGCGGGCAGGGCGCGCAGCGCCAGGGTGACGGGACCGCCGAGCACCAGCAGCACCGGGACGAACATGTTCAGCGTCATGTGCTCGGCCATGTGCACGCTGAACATCGCCGACCCGTAGGCCTTGACCCCCGAACTGCTGACGAACAGCAGGACCAGGCACCCGGCCAGCCAGGCGATCAGCCGGCCGACCGGCCAGGCGTCGCCGCGCCGCCGCAGCCGCACGTAGCCCAGTGTGTACAGCGCGGCGAGGACCAGCGCGCCGGCACCGAGGAAGGTGTCGAAACGCCAGACCGTGAGCAAGGTGCCCACGCCCGGAGGGGCGGGCAGCTCGTAGCCCAGGAAGATGTCCCACGTGGTGAAGTCGTGGGTGAGGAATCGCGCGGCCGGCTGGGTCGCCATCACCGCCACCAGGGCCATCAC
This sequence comes from Mycolicibacterium poriferae, assembly GCF_010728325.1. The sequence goes on along the minus strand of NZ_AP022570.1, from coordinate 2,228,243 downwards.
GGCCAGGGCGCCCGCGGCACCGAACACGCCGGCCACCCGGGACGGCCCGGACGTACCCCGCCGCGACACCGCGACGACGTCGAGGGCCCACATCAGCATCAGTAGCAGCGCCGCCACCGTGCCGGCCCGGCCGTACGCCGACCCCGTCGGACCCGCGGGGCCCAGCAGCACGCCCAGCAGCCCGGCACCGTAGCCGAGCACCACGGCGCCGAGCGCTGTTCGGACGACCACGACCCGCCGCAGCGCCGCCTCCTCCGGCCGCGTCAGTGCGGACACCAGCCACAGCCCGGCGAGCACCGCCAACGCCGCGGCGAAGACGATCGCCGCACTGGTGGCGTAGTCATGGTCGGGTCCCTGGGCGGCGTTGCCGTTGACGGGGACCGCGACAACGCCGATCAGCGCGGGGATCAGCAGCACGGCATGCGCGGTCCACCGGACCGAGAGCCGGACGGTGATCGCGACCACCGCCGCGGCGATCGCGACCGCGATCCACGCCCGCGCCATCTCGGAGGCCAGCACCGCGTCGAGCAGGAAGGGACCCGCGAGCACCTGTCTCATCGGCACCCCGGCGTCGCTGGCCGCCTGGATGACGATCATCGCGGTGGCCGTCACGGCCCACAGCGCCGCAGTGCGCTCGAGAAGGACGTGCACGAGAAAGGACCGCTCGTCGATGACACCGCTGGTGTCGGGCCGTGCGGTGATCACGACGAAGGCCAGTCCGCCGATCGACAGCGCCCCCAGCAGCGACGCGACGAAGAAGCCGAGCGGCTCGGCGACCGCCGTCACCGTCCCGGGATACGAGTTGCCCGTGACGGCGTAGACCTCGGCGCGCGAGGTCGCGGCGTACCAGAGCAGGGCCGCGGTCACCGCCGCGAACGACAGCAGCACCGGCGCCAGCGTCTGCCGAGCTGTCGCCGGCCTGTCCGCTCGAGTTGTCTGCATCGTCGCTTGGGAACCTTCTCACCGACATCACGTGATCCGCCCAGTCTACGACCGCCGGTCGTAGGCGATGACGGCGCGGCGGAACTTTTCGGGGTCGTGCGCCGACCATTGCAGACGAACCCTTGTCCCTCGACGGAAGCTGTGTGCCCTCGTGCCGAAGAAGCTCGCCCGATGATCGACGCTCTGCTGCTACGGGGGGTGGTCACCGCGTTGTTCGTCGCGACTGCCGTCATGTTCGCCATGGCGACCTGGGTGCACCGGCGCGCGGCCGGCTACGTCGTCAGCGGCGCGCTGCACATCGTGATGGCGGTGGCGATGATCGCGATGGCCTGGCCACAAGGCGCCGCCCTGCCGACGACCGGCCCGATGGTGTTCTTCCTTCTCGCGGCGGTGTACTTCGTCGTCGTCGTGTTCGCCCAGGCCGGCCACCGCCTGGCGAACGCCTATCACGCCGTGATGATGCTGGCCATGGCCTGGATGTACGCGGTGATGAGCGGGAACCTGACGCCCGCGCCGGCGGAGGGCTCGGTTCCCGCCGGGGGCCACGGCGGCCATCATCACGCAGGCCATGCCATACCCGATGTGGGCATGGCGCCGCCCAGCGCGGCGACGCCGCCGTTCGTCACAGCGCTGAACTGGGTGTTCACCATCGGCTTCGTGATCGCTGCGGTGGTCTGGCTGTACGTGTACTTCGCCAGCCGGCGCGGCGAGCCCGCGAGACCCACGACCTGGTTCTTCGGGATCGCGGGACAGGTCACCATGGCCGCCGGAATGGCGATCATGTTCGCGGTGATGCTCTGAGCTGTGCCGTCAGGCCGCCGAACCGTCGGTGGGCCACAGATGCCCCCGGCGCCGGCCGTGTGACGCGTTCGGCGGCAGGTCGATCTCGAGTTGTCGCTGCGCGTGGTCGGGCGAGGGCGGTGACGACGCCGCATGCCGCCAGACCAGCGCCGCGAACACCGCCCCGAGCAGGATCGGCAGGTGACTCATCACCCGTTCCGGCGTGACCGCTTCGGCGAGCGCGTCGGCGACGACATAACCCGCGAGGACGACGGTGAACGCCGACAGCACTGCTGCTAGTCCGGCGGCGAGGACAGGCCGCAGCGCCGCGGCGACCATCGCCAGACCGATGGCGAGCGTCCACGCCGTGGATTCGTTGAGCAGATGGCCCCCGCCGGTGTGGGGGCCGGTGTGCAGCCCCAGTTGCAGGCCGACCGCCTGCGCGGCGCCGACGGCGCTCTGGGCCAGTCCGACGACCAACAGCGCGCACCGCTGCCAGCCGATGCCGGCGAGCGGGCCCCGCACCCGGCGGGAGGACCCGGCCGTGACGGCGGCGACCGGGGCCGGACTGGCCAGGCCGCGCAGCGCGGCGGCCTGCGCCGCCACCCCCTCGCGCCAGGCGCGGCACTCGGCACACCCCTCGAGGTGTTCGTCGACCCGCGCAGCGGGCACCGGTTCCCGCTCGCCGTCGATGCGGGCCGACAGCGCCTCCCGAGCCACGTCACAGTTCACGTTGTAATCGTCGCGTATCGCCCGCCGATAGTTCCCCGAACCCATCGAGACCGTGGACCCGGGCACTATGTGGTGATGGACAGCAGGCGCGGAACCGCATCGCCGGGTTATCGGGCGCTGGTCGTCGACGACGAGGCGCCGCTGGCCGAGGTGGTGGTCAGCTATCTGCAGCGTGAGCAGTTCGATGCTGCCGTCGCGACAGACGGTGACGAGGCGATCGCACTGGCCCGCGACTTCGACCCCGACGTGGTCATCCTCGATGTCGGACTGCCCGGCACCGACGGCTTGGAGGTGTGCCGGCAGCTGCGCACGTTCTCCGACGCCTACGTGGTCATGCTCACCGCACGCGACACCGAGATGGACACCGTGCTGGGTCTGACGGTGGGCGCCGACGATTACGTGACCAAACCGTTCAGCCCGCGCGAGCTCGTCGCCCGCATCCGGGCCATGCAGCGGCGGCCGCGCCGGCTGCACGCCCAAGGGGCACCGGGCGGGCAGCCGACGACGCGGACCATCGGCGCGTTGACCGTCGACGTGGCCGCCCGCGAGGTGTTCCTCGACGACAGCCCGATCCTGCTCACCCGCACCGAGTTCGACCTGCTCGACGCACTGTCGGCCCGACCCGGGGTCGTGCTGGGCCGTCGGCAGTTGCTGGAAATGGTCCGCGACGACCCGTGGTTCGGCGACGACCACCTGATCGACGTGCACATCGGCCATCTCCGCCGAAAACTCGGTGAGGACGCGAGCCGACCCCGCTACATCATCACGGTGCGCGGGGTGGGCTACCGCATCGGCAACGGTCGGTGACGGTTCAGAGGGCGGCCAGGATCTGCCTCATCGTGTCGATCTCGCGCTGCTGGTCGACGGCGATGCGCTCGGAGAGCTCGATCGCGGGGGGATAGCTCCCGCTGTCGATCTCGTTGCGGGCCATCGTGATCGCGCCCTCGTGGTGGCGGATCATCTGCTCGAGGAACAGTTTCGCGGCGTCGACACCTTGCGCGTTCTGCAGCTCGGCCATGTCCGCCGCGGACATCATGCCTTCCATCGGCATCGCCCCCGTGCCGGGCATCATCGAGCCGTCGGGGCCCATCCCGTGGCCCGCCCCGTCACCATGGCCGGGCATGTCATGAGCGGGCATGTCGGTGCCCGCCATCGGCATCTCGGCGATCCCCCACTGGTCCAGCCAGCTGCGCATCTCCTCGATCTCGGGCGCCTGCTCACCCTTGATCTGGCCCGCCAGTTCCACCACCCGCTCGTCGATGCCGTCCTTGGCGAGCAGCATGTCGCTCATCTCGATGGCCTGCTGGTGGTGCGGGATCATGTGCTGGGCGAACATGACGTCGGACTGGTTGTGCCCGTCCTGGGCTGCCGGCGCGGGAGCGGCCGACGTGGTGGAACCGCCACTTTGGGGCGCCGGGGCGGCCTGGTCGCCGCCGGAGTTGCCGCAGGCTGCGAGGGTGACGCCCACGATCGCCGCCGCGGCGACGAGGACGAACGTGTTGGGCTTGGTGGGTTTCGGTTGGTCGATCACAGCATCGAGCGTGTCGACGCCGGATGTGGTTCTTCTAGCCCTTTGTTCAAGATTTGGTCAAGACGGCTCACGCGGTGGTGTCGCGCGCGCCCAGCCTCAGGTGTTCGATGTGGTAGATCGCCTCGTCGAGCAACTGAGCGACATGGTTGTCGTAGAGCCGGTAGACGATGTTGCGGCCGGTGCGGTCTCCGGCGACCAGGCCCAACGCGCGCAGCAACCGCAGTTGGTGTGACACCGCGGGCTGCTCCATGCCCACGTCGGCGGACAGTTCGGTGACCGTGCAGGGCGCGTGGCGCAACCGGGTCAGGATCAGCAGTCGCTTCGGGGACGCCAGCGCCTGAAGCGTTTCGGCCACCGTCAACGCCGAGGTCGCATCAAGGGTGGCAGGGGGCGTGGAACGGCCCTCGACACCATGTCCCATGCGAACCATTCAAGCACGCATCCGGGCAAAGGGGTTACATATGTAGAGTTCTACATGTATATAGGTCTACGTGAGTACTGACGTTCGGTCGCCTGCGGCGCATCCCCGGAACGCCCGCCACCACGCCTCACCACGACGACGTGCCGTGGCGGCGGCGTGGGCAGTCTCCTCGGTGCGCTGGGCGGTGCTGTCGTTGGGTCTGTTCGTCACGGGTGCCGCGACGCAGGTTTTCGATGGGCCGCAGTGGCTTTCGTGGGCGCTGTATCTGACGTGCTACGCCGCCGGGGGGTGGGCGCCGGCCCGGGACGGCCTGCTGGCGCTACGGGAGAAAACCCTCGACGTCGACCTGCTGATGGTGCTCGCGGCAATCGGGGCGGCCTCCATCGGCCAGGTCTTCGACGGCGCCTTGCTGATCGTCATCTTCGCCACCTCTGGCGCGCTGGAGGACGTGGCGACCAAACGCACCCAGGACTCGGTCAACGGCCTGTTGGAACTGTCGCCGCAGGAGGCGGTGGTGCTGGATGCGTCCGGCACAGAGCGGACGGTGGCCGCGCGGGAAGTTCAGATCGGCGACGTGGTCGTGGTGCGACCCGGTGAGCGGGTTTCTGCCGACGGTCTGGTCGTCGAGGGCACCTCGGAGGTCGACCAGTCCACCATCACCGGCGAACCCCTGCCCGCGGTCAAGACCGTCGGCGACGAAGCCTTCGCCGGCACCGTCAACGGGTCAGGGGCGCTGCGGATTCGGGCCACCCGGGATCCCTCGGAGACCGTGGTGGCGCGCATCGTGGCCATGGTCGCCGAGGCCTCGGCGACCAAGGCCAAGACCCAGTTGTTCATCGACACGATCGAGCAGCGCTACTCGGCGGTGGTGGTCGTCGCAACGGTGGCGTTGTTCGCCGTTCCGCTCGCCGCGGGCGCCGATCTGCAGTCCACGCTGCTGCGCGCGATGACGTTCATGATCGTGGCGTCCCCGTGCGCGGTGGTGCTGTCCACGATGCCGCCGATGCTGTCGGCCATCGCCAACGCTGGACGCCACGGCGTACTGATCAAATCGGCTCTGGCGCTCGAACGTCTGGCCGGCACCGACCTCATCGCACTGGACAAGACGGGCACCCTGACCACCGGCACCCCGGAGGTCACCGGGGTCGTCACCCTCACCGCTGACTTGACCGAAGATGCGGTCCTCGCGTTGGCGGCCGCGGCCGAGAGTGGAAGCGAGCACCCTCTCGGGCGCGCGGTGGTCGCCGAGGCCCGCGCCCGCGCTCTGCGGATCCCGCCGGCCCGCGGGTTCCGCGCCCTGCCCGGACGCGGCGTCCGGGCCGAAATCGGCGGCGACGTCGTCGAAGTCGTCAGCCCCGGGGAATTGCGTCCCGACGCGGTGTCCCAGACCGAGGCCGACGGCGGCACCGCGGTGCTCGTCCTGCGCGACGGACATCCCGTCGGGGTACTGCAGATCCGCGACCACCTCCGCGCCGAAGCCGTCGAGGCGGTCCGCGCGATGACTGCGCTCACCAAGGCGTCGCCGGTTCTGCTCACCGGCGACAATCGCACGGCGGCAAACCTTCTCGCCAACCGGGTCGGCATCACAGATGTGCGCACCGAGTTGTTGCCCGAGCAGAAGGTCGACGTCGTCGGCGAGTTGCGCGACCGCGGCCATCACGTCCTGGTCGCCGGGGACGGGGTCAACGACGCCCCGGCCATGGCGGCGGCACACACGTCGGTGGCCATGGGCCGCTCCGGTGCCGATCTCACGCTCGACACCGCCGATGCTGTGACCGTCCGCGACGACCTGGCCACGATCGCCACGGTGGTGGCGCTGGCCCGCCGCGCTCGACGCGTGGTCGTGGCCAACCTGGTCATCGCCGCAAGCATCATCGTCGTGCTGGTCACGTGGGATCTCGTCGGCCACTTGCCGCTGCCGCTGGGTGTTGCCGGTCACGAGGGCTCGACGATCCTCGTCGCCCTCAACGGGCTACGGCTGCTGAGTGGCCGGGCCTGGCGGCGCGCCTCGAGGTGACAGCTCAGGCGTGCGCGTGGGAATGGTCCTCGATCACTCCACTGTCGTGCACATGCCGATGGCTGTGCTCGGTGCCGCCGTGAACGTGGCCGTGCTCGTGTTCGACGTGGTCATGATCGTGGCCCACATGGGCGTGGGTGTGGCTGGTCGAACCGTGGCTGTGTTCGTGAGTGTGGACTTCATGGGCTTGGTTGTCGCTTGTACCGAAGTTGCCTTCGCTCATGTCTGATTCCCTTCGATCGACCGGGTTCACGCCGAACCCGGTAACGGTTTCACCGCTCTGTCCTGCTGGTGGTGTCCGGGCACTCCCGGACCGGCGTGCTCGGCGTTGAACACCGCGTCGAGGACGAGCTGACGGACGTGGTCGTTCTCCAGTCGGTAGAACACCGATGTGCCTTCGCGGCGCGTGCGGACCAGTCGCGCCATCCGCAGCTTTGCCAGATGCTGCGAGATGGACGGTGCCGGCTTGCCGACGTGGTCGGCGAGGTCGTTGACCGAACGTTCGCTGGACACCAGCGCCCACAGGATCTGGATTCGGGTCGGATCGGCGAGCATCCGGAACACCTCGACGATCAGCACCGCCTGCTCTTCGGGCAACCTCCCTTCCGCTTCTCCACTATCTGCATTCATACGCAGATAATAACAGCGGAACCGGGTGTCTGACCGTCTGGTTAGCATGGCGAATGTCGCGACCTGACCGACGAGCTGGCGAAGGATCCTCACTGAACACATGCGTATGCAGGTGAATCAGCCCTCCCCGGAGGGGGCGATGCCCGGTGGCACCTGAGACGTCCCGCGCCACGAACTCGCCTGGCGAAAGCCTCCTCCCGGCCGGCACGCCCATCGACCTGGACAATTGCGCCCGCGAGCCGATCCACATTCCGGGCAGTGTCCAGCCCCGCGGAGTGCTCGCGGTCGTCGACGAGCACGACTTCACGGTGCGCCATGTCAGCGCGAACGTCGCGGACCTGCTGGACCGCCCCGTCGACGCGGTTCTCGGACACCACATCGCCGGTCTGATCGGTGCCGACCAGGCGGCGATGCTCGAGCAGGCGAGCGCGAACTTCGGTGATCTGCGTCAGCGCAACCCGGTGGAGTGCGTCATCGACGTCGCCGGCGAGCCGATGGAGTTCGACGCGATACTGCATCGGGACCCAGGTGGGCTGCTGGTCGAACTCGAGATCGCCCACGGCGAGCGGCCGTACTCGTTTCCGAACACCTATCAAGCGGTGCGCAGCTCGGTGGAGGAGCTGAACCGCGCCACCACCCTGTCCGAGCTGTATGACACCACCGCCCGCGCGGTGCGCGACCTGACCGGCTTCGACCGTGTCATGGTGTACCGCTACGACGAGGACTTCAACGGCGAGGTGGTTGCCGAGTCCAAACGCCCCGACCTGAATTCGTTCCTGGGGTTGCACTATCCGTCCACCGACATTCCCGCCCAGGCCCGCGCGCTGTACGAGAAGAACTGGATCCGGCTCATCTCCGACGTCGACTACACGCCGGCACCCCTGATCCCGGGAACCGACGCGGCAACCGGCGTACCACTCGATCTGACCTACGCCACGCTGCGCAGCGTCTCACCGATCCACATCGAGTACCTCAAGAACATGGGTGTGCGCGCCTCGATGTCGATCTCGCTGCTGCGACACGGACGGTTGTGGGGGCTCATCGCCTGCCACCATTACTCGGGTCCGCACCTGCCGCCGTTCGGCAGCCGCGCCGCCGCCGAGTTCCTGGGCTCGACGTTGTCGTTGCGACTGGTCGACCAGTACGAAGAAGATGAGCTGCAGAGACGGCTGGCGGCGCAGGAAATCCTGGCCGAGTTGATCGTCGCGACGCTCGACGACGACACCCCGCTGGTCGAGACGCTGCTGAACGCGCCGACCCTGCTCGACCTGGTACCCGCCGACGGTGTCGTCGTCGAACTCGAGGGCCAGACGGTGTTACGTGGCATGGTGCCCCCACCCGACGCTGTCGGAGACGTCGTCGCGTGGGCCCGCACCGGGCACCGCGAGATCGCCGCCACCGACCGGCTGTCCGACGAGCTGCCCGACCTCGACCTCGACCCGGGCGTGGCCGCCGGCACGCTGGTGCTCAACCTGCCCGACGGTCAGTACGTGGCTTGGTTCCGGCGTGAGGTGCTGCGGTCGGTGGATTGGGGTGGGGACCCCCACAACAAAGCCATCGCGGTCGCCGAAGGTGACGAGGTACGGCTGAGCCCCCGCAGGTCGTTCGAGCGGTGGCGGGAAACAGTGCGGCGCCGCGGCGAACCCTGGACGCCCAGCGAGACCGAGTCCGCGGCGGCGCTGCGCCGCCATCTGGTGGAGTCGCTGTACCGGCGCACGCGGGGCGCGCTGCGGGTGGCCGAGGTCATGCATCGCAGCCTGATGCCGCAGTCGATTCCCACGCTCGAGAACTGGCAGCTGTCCGCGCAGTACGAGCCCGCCGCCGGCGGACGTGTCGGCGGCGACTGGTACGACGCGTTCGAACTCCCCGACGGCCGGCTGATCATGCTGCTCGGCGACGTCGCCGGCCACGGCATCACGGTGGCGGGCACCATGGCCCAGTTGCGAAACGCGTTGCGCGCGCAGCTGTTCACCGGCGCGACACCAGCCGAAGCACTGCACCAGCTCAACGAGTTCTGCCTACATCTCCTGCCCGGGGTGTTCGCGACGGTGATCGTGGCCCGCGTCGACCTGGGCACTGGTGACGTGGAGGCCGCGTCCGCCGGTCACCTGATGCCGTACCTGACCAGCTCCGGGCAGGCGTGGCAGGCGCCGATCCGGTTGTCGCCGCCCATCGGCGCACGCGGGGCGAACTATCGGCTCAGCACGTTCGGCATCGAACACGACCACGGTCTGGTGATGTTCTCCGATGGTCTGGTCGAGCGGCGCGGTGAAGCGATCGACGACGGAATCGACCGGCTGGCGCGAACTCTCGGCCGGCCCGGGGACACCCCGGCGACGCTGATCTGGGAGAGCACCCGCACCGACGACAGCGACGACGACATCACCATCATCACGCTGCAGCGCCGGTGACGGCCGCCTCCCCGCACAACGGGGAGACGGCCGCGGCGTCGTCCGACAGTGGTCAGGCCGGGTGGAGGTCAGGCGGGGTTGAACAGCCTCGGCTCGAGCCACGCACCGGTCCTGGCGTGCCGCAACGCTTTAGCGCCGGCCAGGACGGCCAGGTCGGCCAACGGCTCGAGCGCGATCACGGCGAGGTAGGCCACCCCGAAGGTGGCGATGCTGGCGAGGGTCGCCATCGAGAAGCCCTCACCGTAGAGCGCCCAGAACGTCACCCACGACACGATGCCGGCCTGATAGGTCGTCGACAACGCCAGCACCTGGCGGTATTTCAGGTCGACGTAGGCGGTGTTCGGCGCGATCGCACGCTGCGCGACATACTGCAGCGCGAACAGCGGCACCAGCAACGTGGTGACATTCATGCCGTACTGCGGCAGGTCGAAGGGCGCGACCAGGACGCCCTGCAGCAGCAGACCGGCGGCAAGCCCGAAGGCCGCCGGAGCCGCACCGAACAGCAGGAACAGGGTGGAGCCGAGGATCAGGTGCACCTCGGAGACCCCGACCGGGAAGTGCGGGAACACCTGGAAGAAGACCAGCGTCAGCGCCGTCGTCGCGAAGGCGCCGAACACCAGTGACGCTGCGCCCCGCTCCTTGACGTGTTTCCACGCCGCGGTCGCTGCATAGGCACCGACGCCGCCGGCGGTGAGGTAACTCAGAACGATCTTGGAACCTTCGACGATTCCGGGTTCGATGTGCATCGCTGTTCCTTTGTGTGATCAGTGGTCGTGCTCGGCTGCGGCATGGCCGCCGTCGTCGACGGCGACCGGGAGGTGAAGGATTCCGTGTTCGTCGACAACGGATTCCAGCGCGGCGACCCAGTGGTCGTAGTACTCCCACTCGCCACGGGTGTCGCCGGGGGCTTGTTCCCATGCCCCGATCGTGTCGATCAGGCTCTGCTGGAACTCGCTCCACGGATAGTGCCCGAACTCCGACAGCGCGAGCGCCAGCCCGAAGGCCCGCCGCTGCCATTCGTGGTCGAACTGGGGTGCCGCCTGGTCGGTGGTGCAGGTGCTGTGCAGTTTCATGCCTGCCCCGCCAACGCGACGCCCATCATCGATTCGGTGGTCACCAGATCCATCAGCTGCTCGTCGGTGAAATCATCAGTGCCCGAGGGCCGTTCCGGAATGACGAACCACCGGGAGTGGCCGCTGGAATCCCAGACCTTGATCTCGGTGTCGTCGGGCAACTCGACCCCGATCTCGGTGAGCACGGTTCGCGGCTCGCGTGCGGCGCGAGCCCGGAACACCGGGTCCTTGTACCAGTAGGGCGGCAGGCCGAGCACCGGCCATGGGAAGCACGAGCACAGTGTGCAGATGACCAGATTGTGCACACCGGGGCCGTTGGCCACCGCCTGCAGGTGTTCGCCCTCGGCGCCGGCCATACCCTCGGGCAGTTCCAACTCCGCGATCGCCGCGGGGGTGTCGCCGACGACGCGGGCGGCGAAGTCCGGGTCGGTCCAGGCCTTCACGACGATCTTCTTCCCGTTCAGCGGTGTCATCTCGGATTCGAAGTAGGCCAGCACCTTGTCGACGGTCGCGCTGGTGATGACCCCCTTCTCGATCAACAGGCGCTCCAACGCGGACACCTTGTCGGCGCTGGCCTGTTCACGATCGGACGGGTAGGCGAACTGGTCGGTCACTGGATCTCCTCGGCGGGTTGAAGGTAGGCCTCGAACAGCTCGGCGTAGAGGGTGTTGGCCCCTGGTTCGGCACGCACCCCCCACAGTTCCTCGGGGGTGAATTCGACGATGTAGATCGGCATGGGATCGCCGATTCCGTCACCGGTGTGCACGAAGTAGCCGTAATCACCTTCGAAGATGCGGGTTACCGTGCCGGCCCGGTCTCGCAGGTAACCCGGCAGCCGGGTGTGGTCGCCGGCCGGGACATCGGCGATGCGCACGGCGTCCCCGACAGCGAACTTCGGGTGCGCGGCATCGCGGCGCGGGCTGTCACCGCGACGCAGGTAGTCGATCACCTGATCGTCGATAGCTGTGTCACCACCCTCGGCTGACCAGGACTCACCCACCCTGGCCGCGATCTCGTCCTCGGTGACGTAGCCGTTGTCGATGAAGAACTGGGTGATCCCGCCGAGCCACTTCTCGTAGTAACGGAACTTGAAGTAGTCGAACGGGTTCATGCCCTCCGCACCGGTGCGCAAGCTCGCCCACGTCCATTCGTCCCGGAAAGCGGTGGGCACGTCGGCGATCGGGTATTCGGGCAATGCCGATCCCAGATGGTTGCTCAGCCCCATCATCGCGACGTGGATGCCGAAGATCCGTTTCTCCCACTCCTCGACGAAGACCCGCTTCTCGAGGCTCAGCGGTTCGGGAAGTCCCTCCAGCCCGCCCAGGTAATGCTGCAACTTCATGCGGTGGCACCTTTCGTGTCGGGGCGCTGCGCCGGCGCCGTCTTGGTCATGACATTCGCCAGGTATTCCGAGGCGATACCGAATGTCGCGCCCAGCACGCAGGCGCACGCTGCGACCAGGCCGGGATGGGAGATGCTGGTCTCGTGCACCAGCGCCCCGGTTCCGGCGACCGTGGACACCGTGGAGGCGAAGCCGACCACCACCGCCGGCGTGGTCGACAGCAGACCGACCCAGGACGCCTGGACCATCAGCGCGCTACCGACGCCCACCGCGATGGCGGTGGCGGTCAGGCTGCCGCCGAGGAGGTAGGCGGCGTAGAGGCTGGCCACCGCGATGACGACGCCGACCAGGTTGGAGGCCACCGAGCGCACCCAGCCCGCCGGGCCGCCGCCGACGAAGAAGAACGATGCCCATGCCAAGAACACCACCCAGATCGGCACCGTGATCACGGTGGCAGTGAATGCCACCGCCACGCCGCCGAGGACGCCGATGCTCAGCGTCAACGCAGATCGCGAATCCATGAAGTTGCACCTCGTTCGGTTGTCTGTCCGGTGTGCCCAACACCGCGTGTCGGCGTTGGATCCGGGAACCACGTTGAGTGCGAGATGTTTCCGATTGGTGAACGAGACTTTTCGGCTGCTCACGAGGGTGGACATCTCGTGCGCAGAAACAGACATCGCAGATCTGGGCCGACCGAGACGGACAGAACAGGCGAAAATCCGGACATCAGCGTGCGCCGCGAGGCGGACGCGTCAACCATCGTTCAATGTGCCACAACCGCCGCCCGCGCCGCATCGCGGTGCCGGTGTTCGACGGTGTACGCACCCTGGATGTGACCGGTCCGCTGGAGGTTTTCGACGTCGCTCGCACTCTTGGTTGTGCGTACACGGTCGCGTTGTACTCGTGGGGTACGTCGCGTAGCGTGCGATGTTCGTCGGGACTGTCGTTCGAGACGCTTCCCGCTGCTGAGCTGACCCCGGAGATCGACACCCTGCTGGTACCTGGCGGCGCGCTTCTCGTCAGTGATGGTGTCCCCCAGGACCTGCAGCAATTGGTCCGCAAGCACGCGCCGGCCGCGCGGCGGGTGGCCTCGGTCTGCGCCGGCGCCTTCGCACTCGGCGCGGCGGGCTTGTTGGACGGACGCCGTGCCACCACCCACTGGCGTCACCTCGACACGTTCGCAGTGCGCCACCCGATGACCGTCGTCGAGCGGGATTCGGTCTACGTCCGCGACGGCGATCTGTGGACGTCGGCGGGCGTCGCGGCCGGCATCGACCTGGCGCTGGCGCTGGTCGCCGACGATCACGGCTCCGACGTCGCACAGCAGATCGCCAAAGAGTTGGTCATCCTGGGCCGGCGAATGGAGGGCCATCCCCAGATCTCGGTTGCCGCACGAACACCCAGACCCCAGCACCCCGAGCTGGAACGCCTGATGGCCACGGTGAACGCCGACCCGGCCGGACGCTATGAACTCGACACGGTGGCCGCGCAATTGGGTTTGAGTGCACGGCATCTCGCCAGAATCTTCAAAGCCCAGGTCGGCATGTCGCTGCGTCAGTATGTCCACGAGGTCCGGTTGGAGAACGCGGTGGGACTCGTGCTCGCCGGGGAGTCCTTCCATGCGGCGTCTCAGCGCAGCGGCTTGCGCTACGGCGCCCAGGTGCGCGACTACCTCGCTGCGCACTGCGCGCGGCCGGTTCGCGCACCGGAACTACTGGTCGATTCCGGTGGTGCGGAAGCGGTTCCGGTATACCCCGGGTGACACCCCCAGGTTCCGACGGAAGGTGCGCCGCAACGTGTCGGACGTGCCGAACCCGGCGCGTCGGGCCACTGCGTCCTGGCTGTGATCGCTGGTCGCCAGCAGCACCTTGGCGGCTTCGAGCCGCGCCTTTTCGACGAAACGGGCCGGTGTCATCCCGACCTGGTCGCGGAACATCCGAACCAGGTGCCGCTCGCTGACCACGGCCCGACCGGCCATGGCGGCCGTCGAATGGTCGGCGCCCGGGTCGGCGACGACCGAGTCCAGGATCTCGCGCAGACCTCCGGAAACGGGCTGGGCCGCCTCGGCCCAGACGCTGAACTGGGCCTGACCGCCGGGCCGCTGCAGGAAGACCACCATCCACCGGGCCACCCGGCGAGCCACGTTCGGGCCGTAGTCACTTTCCACCAGGGCGAGCGCCAGGTCGATACCGGCGGTGATGCCGGCCCCGGTGATGTAGCGGCCGTCCTGGACGAACAGCGAGTCGGGATCCACCTCGACCTGGGGGTAGCTGCGGCCCAGCGTCTGGCAGTGTGCCCAGTGCGTGGTGGCCCGGCGCCCGTCGAGCAGTCCCAACGCGGCGAGTACGAACGATCCGGTGCAGACCGAGGCGACCCTGCGCGCTCGCGGCGCCAGCTCGGCCACCATCTTCATCGCGTCGGGCACGCAGTCCGGCGTCGGCTCCTCGGGGATGTCGTGCAGACCGGGGGTGAAGGTGAAGTCCGCCGGAACCCCGCCGGGAACCAGCAGCGTGTCGATCTCGCGGGGCACCTCGGCCAGCGCGACGTCGACGTCGAGCTTCGCGTAGGCCGTGGTGCCCACCGGCTGCCCGGTGGGCGAGGCGAGCAGCACCCGGTAGTTCGCCCCGAAGTCGTTGGCGCGGGCGAAGATCTCCAGCGGCGCCGCGACATCCTGCAGCGTCACCTTGTTGTAGAGCGCGAAGACGACGGTGCGGGCCGCCGACCTCATCTCCGGTCCGCTGCGACCATGTCTGGAATCGTCGGCCATGTGTCCCGAATTGCCCTTCCCTGGCCCCCGCTTCGTCGCATCACGGTCGGCGGTTATGTCACAGCACCGCCGCCGAAACGGCCGAGCCGACACCGATTCGGTGCGCTGGAACTGCCTGCGATATCCGAACGCTAACCCAGCGCGCCGTCACTGTCGCGGGTAACCCGTTAACACGATGTTGCGGGTACCGGGACCGCTGGGCACCAGTTTGGCAAGCCTGCTCTTGCTAGCCGGGCAGGCTCGGCGGTGGCTACCGTGACGCCGTGACCACACCGTCCCATCCCGCCGAGCCGCATACCGGCTCGGTCGCCTCCAAACTCAACTGGCTGCGCGCCGGGGTTCTCGGCGCCAACGATGGCATCGTGTCGACCGCAGGCATCGTGGTCGGCGTGGCAGCGGCGACCGCCGAGCGCGGCCCGATCCTGACCGCGGGCATCGCCGGCCTCGCCGCGGGAGCGGTGTCGATGGCGTTGGGTGAATACGTCTCGGTCAGCACCCAGCGCGACACCGAGAAGGCGCTGCTGAGCAAGGAACGTCGAGAGCTCCGGGACGACCCCGACGCCGAACTCGACGAGCTGGCGGCGCTCTACGAAGGCAAAGGACTGACGCGCAGCACGGCGCGTACCGTCGCCCGGGAGCTCACCGCGCGCGACGCCTTCGCCGCACATGCCGAGATCGAACTCGGTATCACCCCGGGCGAGCTGACGAATCCATGGCAGGCGGCGCTGTCGTCGGCGCTGGCATTCACGGTCGGCGCGCTGCTGCCCCTGATCGCCATCCTGCTGCCGCCGACCACGTGGCGGGTCCCCGTCACCGTGGTCGCGGTGCTGGTCGCGTTGGTGATCACCGGTGCCGTGTCCGCGGCCCTCGGTGGCGCCCCGAAGCAACGGGCCGTGCTGCGCAACCTCATCGGCGGTGGGCTGGCGTTGGCGATCACCTACGCCATCGGCCATCTGGTGGGCGCCGCCATCGCGTGAGTGATCAGCGTGACCACAACGATCACAACCTTCATTACGGCCATAAGAGTGACGTGGGTCACATCAGTGCGTGACGATCTGCACAGAGCACACCGAAAGGAACGAAGGTGCAGATCAAAGCAGCGCTGCGCTGGACAGTCGCCGTCCTCTGCGTCGGCGCGCTCGTGGTGGCCGCTGGCGTCGACGCCAGCCGGACCGGCGCCGGAGCCAACGCCCGCGCGAAACTCACCCTCATCGCGCCGGCCGCTGCCGGCGGCGGCTGGGACCTCGTCGCGCGGGAATCACAACAGGCCCTGCGCAGCGACGGGATCGTCAACAACGTGCAGGTGGTCAACGTTCCCGGGGCCGCCGGAACCATCGGACTGAGCCAACTGTCCCGGCTCGACGGCGACCCCACCACGATGATGGTCACCGGAACCGTGATGCTCGGCGGCATCATCCGCAACGACTCCCCCGTCGACCTGTCCACCATGATCCCGATCGCCCGCCTCGCCGAGGACTTCGAAGTCATCACCGTGCAGGCGGATTCGCCGTTTCAAACCATCGACGACTTCCTGCAGGCATGGCGCGCCGACCCCGCGGCGCTGCCCATCGGCGGCGGCTCGGCCGGCGGCATCGACCACATGGTCGCCGCCCAGCTGGCACTGGCCGCCGGCGTCGACCCGGCCGAGATCCGCTACGCGGCATACGCCGGCGGCGGCGAGCTCACCATCAACCTCCTCTCGACCGCCCCCGGCACTCCCAGCGTCGGGATCAGCGGTTACAACGATTTTCGCGACCTGCTCATCGAAGGCCGGCTGCGCCCGCTGATGGTGGTGGCGCCGCAGCGCCTCGAGGGACTCGACGCTCCCACCGCCGAGGAGGCCGGCTATCCCGAGGTGGACCTGGTCAACTGGCGCGGCTATGTCGGGCCACCCGGTCTGGACCCGGGCGAACAGCAGGAGCTCATCGACATCGTCACCGAGATGGTGGCCACCGAGCAGTGGCGCAGCGCCATCGACCGCAACCGCTGGGACGAATCCTTCCTGACCGGTGACGAGTTCGGAGCCTTCCTGCGCACCGAACAGGAACGGATAGCGACCATTCTGCGAGATCTAGGGTTGGCATGACGATCAACGACGAACGCGACACCGCGCCCGACACCGGCCGGACGCGTACCTTCTGGTCCGGGAAGAGCGCACTGGTCATGCCCGGCCTGCTGGTCGCACTCGGGCTGCTGCTCATCTTCGGCATCGTCGACATGGAACTGGCCGATGACTCGGAACTGTTCGGGCCCAGGTCTTTTCCAGCGATTACCGCGGGCTTCTGCTTCGTGATCGCCGCGCTGTTGGCCATCAGCATCGTCCGCAACCCGGAGGTGCCCGAGGCTGAGCTGTCCAGCAACTGGCGCTCCACCGGCATCACCATCGGCTCCTTCGTGGCCTTCGCGGTGCTGTTGGTGCCGGCCGGCTGGATCATCGCCGGCGCCGTGGTGTTCTGGGGCGTCACCGTCGGCCTGGGCAGCACCCGCTACGTCCCCAACATCCTGATCGGGCTGGCGGCCTCGTCGGTCATGCAGATCATCTTCAGCGGCCTGCTCGGCCTGAGCCTGCCGCCCGGCGTCATGGGAATGTTCTGATGGATGCACTGGTGGGTCTTCTCGGCGGCTTCGGCGATGTCCTGACGCCGACCAATCTGATGTATGTGCTCATCGGGGCGCTGATCGGGACGGCGGTCGGGGTGCTCCCCGGGCTGGGCTCCTCGATGGCGGTGGCGCTGCTGCTGCCCATCACCTTCACCCTGGATCCCCTTGCCGCGCTGGTGATGTTCGCCGGCATCTACTTCGGCGGACTGTTCGGAGACGCGATCGCCGGCATCCTGATGAACACGCCGGGCAACTCGACGGCGATCGCCGGCTCGATCGAGGGCCACCGGATGGCGCGGCGGGGCCGTGGCGCACAGGCGCTGGCCACCTCGGCGATCGGGGCGTTCATCGGCGGCATGATCGCCACCGTGCTGGTGGTGTTCTTCGCACCGGCCCTGGCCGACTGGGCCACCGAGTTCGGCCCCGGTGAATACTTCGCGCTTGCGGTGTTCGCGTTCATCGCCACCTCGGCGGTGGTGTCGGAGTCGGTACTCAAAGGCCTTGCAGCGCTGCTGATCGGACTCGTGCTGGCGATGATCGGCACCGATCAGGTCAGCGGCTCACAACGATTCACGTTCGGCAGCGTCGCACTGTTCGACGGGGTCAGCATCGTCGTCATCACGGTGTCCATGCTCGCGGTCGGCGAGGTCATCTACGTGGCCTCACGCATCGGCCGACCCGACGACCGCAGCTTCACCCCGTCGACCGGGCGGCCATTCCTGTCCCGCGCCGAGTACCGTGATGCGCTGCCGGCGTGGTTGCGCGGCACCGCGATCGGCGTGCCGTTCGGCGTCATCCCCGCCGGGGGCGCCGAGGTTCCCACATTCCTGGCCTACGGTCTGGAGAAGCGCCTCGACGGGCGTCGACGCAAACCACTGTTCGGCACCGGCGCGATCCGCGGCGTTGCCGCGCCGGAAGCGGCAGGAAACTCCACCGCCGGCACCGCGATGGGTGCGCTGCTGGCGCTGGGGCTGCCGACCTCGGCGACCGCGGCCCTGCTGTTGGCGGCGTTCCAGCAGTACGGCATTCAGCCCGGCCCGCTGCTGTTCACCCGCAACGCCGAACTGGTGTGGGCGCTGTTGGCCAGCCTGATCATCGGCATGGTCGTACTGCTGGTGCTCAACCTGCCGTTCGCCCCGCTGTGGGCCAAGCTGCTCACCATCCCCAAGGAGTACCTGTACGCCGGCATCGCGATGTTCGCCTGCTTCGGTGTCTATGCCGCCAGCGCGGCGATGATCGACGTGGTGTTCATGCTGGTGCTCGGCCTGATCGCCTTCGCGATGCGACGCTACGGCGTGCCGATCGCGCCGGTGCTGATCGCCGTCATCCTGGGCCCGCTGGCTGAGTCGTCGCTGCGTTCGGCGATGAACAACTCGCAGAACAACCCGTTGACGCTGGTGAGCACACCCATCACGATCACGCTGTATGCGTTGCTGCTCATCGTCATCGGGATCAGTGTCTACAACAAACTGCGGGTCCGCTCCGAGTTGCAGGAGTCCGCGTCTGAGTCCGGGGCCGACGCCGAGGTCAGATGAGTCAGATCAAGCCCAGTCTCGCCAAGGTCGTGGACACCCGATCGTCCTGCTCGTCCAGGAAGCCTTCGAAGTCGGCGCCCGTGACGAACGAGTCGGTCCAACCGTTGTCCACCAGCGCCTCCTGCCAACGGCGGGTGTCGTGCAGTTCGGTCAGCAGCCGGATCATCGACTCCCGGGATGACGCCGAAATGCCCGGCGGGGCAAGCACTCCGCGCCAGTTCGCAAAGGTCAGGTCGATACCCGCGGCCCGCAACGTCGGCGCATCGATGCGCGCAACCTCCTCGTCGCTGGATACGGCGAGCACCCGCAGTTGACCGGCGTCGATCTGGGCGAGGAACTCCCCCGGACTGGAGGTGCTCACGCTGACCTCGTCGCTGAACAGCGCAGCCAACAGGTCCCCGCCGCCGTCATAGGGGACGTAGTCGACCGACACCGGATCGATTCCGACGGCTTCGGCCAGGCGCATCGCGAACAGATGGTCGGGGCCCCCCGGCGCGGAGCCTCCACCGGTCGTCACCGCGCTCGGGTCCGCCCGCCACGCGGCGACAAAATCGCCGACGGTGGCGAACGGGGAATCGGCGGGCACGACGATGGCACCGGGATCCTCGATCAACTTCGCGAGCGCGGTCGCGTCGGACGCCCGGACACCCGTGTCGAAGGTATAGGACGCCCCGACCACACCCAGGCCCATGGTCATCATCAAGTCGTCGTTGCCGACTTCGTTCATCAACCGCGCCATCGCAACGGCGCCCCCGTCGCCGATGACGTTGAACACCTCGACGCGACCGGTGATGTTCTCGTCCTCCATGATCCTGACCGCAGTGCGCGCCGTGAGGTCGTAGCCGCCGCCGGGACTGTTGGGCACCATCATGCGCAGGCTGTACAGGCCGGGGGTGTTGTCGTCGGCCGCGCCGCACCCACTCATCAGGGATACCGCCAGCACCACGGTCGCGGTCAGAGCAAGCAGTCTTGTCACATCAGTCCTTGTCGAGGCAGCACGATGCTACGCAATACTGGTCACAAGCGTGAGCTGGGTCACCGACGAGAAGGACGTGTCGCGGGGTGAGTGGACGGTGGTCGGAGGCGGTGCGCACCTTCGGCAGGAGGAGCCTGGCCGGCCAGTTCCTGGCCTTCCAGCTGCTGGTCGTCGTTGTCGTGCTCGGCGCGGTGGCCGTCGTCTCGGTCGCGCAGTCGACCAACGAATTCCGTGACGTGCGCGGAGCGCGGATGCTCGCCACCGCCGAGAACCTCGCCTCCACGCCGGTGGTGCGGGACCGTTACGCCGACCCGTTCGCCGCGCAGGCATTGGCGCCCGAAGTCGACCGTGCGGTCGCCCTGTCCGGCGCCGAATTGGCGGAGATCCTCGGCCCGGACGGCCTGGTACGCGCCTCGTCGGACCCGTCGCGGCTCGGCGAGCGCACGCGGGTGGGGGCGGCCGAGACCGGGCGGGCATGGTTCGGTGACGCCGAGGTGGGCGGCGTTCGTAGCCTGCTGGCACAGGTTCCGATCCTGGCGTCGGACGGACGGGTGCTGGCGATCGTGTCGGTCAGTGAGCCGTACCCGTCGTGGTGGGCTCTGCTGAGCGGGGCCGGGGAACGGCTGTTGCTCTATCTCGGTCTGGGCGCGGCGCTGGGCATGGTGGCGTCCTGGCTGCTGTCCCGCCGGATCAAACGCCACACCCGCGGGCTGGAGATCGCCGAGATCGCCGGCTTGGCCGACCACCGTGAGGCGTTGCTGCACAGCATTCGCGAGGGTGTGGTCGCGGTCAACAACGACGGCGTCATCACCGTGCTCAACGACAGCGCTCAGGAACTGCTCGGGCTGCCGGACTCGGCGGTCGGCGAGCGCGTCGATTCGGTCGGACTCGAGAGCGCCGTGGTGGACTTCCTGCTCGCCGGCGAGGACGACCGCGACGTCGTGATCGCGACCCGCGCACGGGTGCTTGCCCTCAACCGGCGATCAGCGACCAGCGCAGGCCAGGACATCGGTACCGTGACCACGATGCGTGACAGCACCGAACTCGCCGCCCTGCAGGCTCAGTTGTCCTCGCACAAGAGCGCGACCGACACACTGCGCGCACAGACCCACGAGTTCTCCAACCAGCTGCACACCATCTCCGGCCTCGTGCAACTCGGTGAGTACGACGCGGTCCGCGCGTTCGTCGACGAGCTCACTCAGCGCCGGGCCGCGATCAATGATGCTGTGACACGGCATATCTCAGACCCCGCGGTCGCCGCCCTGTTGATCGCGAAAACAACGCTGGCCGCCGAGAGCGGGGTGTCGTTGCAGATCGCCGAGGACTCCCACCTGTCACCGCTGGAACCGGGTCTGGCCACCGATGTCATCACCGTGCTGGGCAATCTCGTCGACAACGCCGTGGATGTGTCCGTCGGTTCCGCGCAGCCCACGGTCACCGTGCGGGTTTGCGACACCCCGGGGCTGGAGATCTCGGTGTCCGACACCGGGCCCGGCGTTCCGTCGCACCTGCGCGACAGCATCTTCGCCCGCGGCGTCACATCGAAACCGGAGGTCGCAGGCGGGCGCGGAATAGGTCTGGCCCTGGTGCGGATGGTCACCGCTCAGCACGGCGGCTCGGTGGAGGTGTCGGATCGGCCCGGCGGTGGTGCGGTGTTCACGGTACAGCTGCCGAGGACCCGGGTAGGCGCGCATGCGTGACGTTCTCGTCGTCGACGACGACTTCATGGTCGCCGAGATCCACCGGCGCTTCGTCGAACGCGTCGACGGTTTCCGTGTCGTCGGAGTAGCCCGCACCGGACGCGAGGCACTAGACGCGGTGCGCGACCACAAACCCGAGTTGATCCTGCTGGATGTGTACCTACCGGACATGACCGGCTTGGACGTGCTGCAGACGTTGCGGGCCGCCGGCGAGGAGGTCGGCGTCATCATGATCACCGCTGCCCGTGAACTCGACACGGTTCGGGGCGCACTGCACGGTGGTGCCGCCGACTATCTGACCAAGCCGTTCGAATTCGCCCAGCTGCAGGCGAAGTTGACCGCCTACGCGGCGCGTGCCGACGCGCTGGAAGCCGGTTCGGCCGCGGACCAGTCCACCATCGACTCGCTGTTCGGCAGCCACGGCGCGGCGCGGCAGCGCGATGTGCTGCCCAAGGGTCTCAGCGCCGACACCGGCGAGCTCGTGCTGGCCGCGGTCCGCCGCGTCGGCGAAGTGTCCTCAGCCGAATGCGCTGACATCGTGGGCATTTCACGGGTCAGCGCGCGCCGCTACCTCGAGCATTACCTCAGCACCGGGGCCCTGCAGCTGCGGCTGCAGTACGGGGTGGGGCGGCCGGAGCGGCGCTACGCGGCGGTGTGATCGCACCGGGACGCAGGCTCGGGCGATGCGGCACGTCACGCTGGGCCCGGGCGGGTGATGGTGCGGGGCGGCAGGTGCAGCGTCCGGACATGTTCGGCGATGGCGCCGAGATTGGTGGTCCATACGTCGTCGTGGCCGACGACGTAGCGCATCAGGTCACCGAGTTGGGCGGCGCGCGAGGCGCGCCCGGACAGAAACGGATGGTTGGTGAGCACCCAACACGCGCCGGCAGCACGCAGTGCGTCGAACTCCAGCTGCCACAATTCCCGCGCTTTGCGGGGGCTTTCGATCAATCCACTGCCGGCGATGTCCGGCAGATAGCAATACTGTTCCCAGTCGTCGAGCGCCCATTGGATGGGTATCTCCACCACCGAGCCGTCCCCCACCGCGAGCTCGTAAGGATGGTCGGCGTCCATCAAACTGGAGTCGTAGAGAAACCCTCGCTCGACCAGCAATTCTGGCGTACGCCAGGACAGATCCCACATCGGTGCGCGGTAGCCGACCGGCCGGACACCGGCCACCTCGGCCAGTGCTTGCAAACCCCGGTCGAGCGCCTCGATCTCCTGGGCCAGGGTCAGTGCGGTCGGTTGTTCGTGCAGGTATCCGTGGTGGGCGATCTCGTGTCCGGCTTCGACGATACGACGCACGGCGGCGGGGTACCGATGTGCGGTGTGCCCAGGGACGAAGAAGGTCGCCGGAATCTGGTGTGTGTCCAGGAGCTCGAGAATCCGCGGTAGCCCGACAAGCGGCCCGTAGGCCTGATGGGACATGACGCTCATCCGCGCCGCGACGGCATCATTGCCCCACAGCACCGCTGACTCGGCGTCCACGTCGAACGTGAAGGCCGCCGCGGCCGACTTGTCGCCGGGCCAACGGAGATCAGAAGTCATCAGCCATCAGAGTAACCAGTTCGTACGCGAGATTGGCGGCTGCGACGGCGGTCACCTCACCGTTGTCGTAGGCGGGAGCGACCTCCACGACGTCGGCCCCGACGATGCGGAGAGTACGGAGCGCACGCAGCACGGCGACCAGTTCACGGCTGGTCAT
This sequence comes from Mycolicibacterium poriferae, assembly GCF_010728325.1. The sequence continues at coordinate 2,205,080 of NZ_AP022570.1, read as the reverse complement.
ACCACCGATCTCCGGTGTTCCGGTGCCCGGCGCGAACGCGGGGTCCAGGACGTCGATGTCGATCGACACGTACACGGGGTGGTCCCCGACGCGGGTCAGGATGCGGTCGATGACACCGTCGATCCCGATTCGGTCGATATCGCGACAGTGCACCACCGTGAACCCCAACGCCTCGTCCTCGAGCAGGTCCGCCCGGTCGTACAGCGATCCCCGGATGCCGACGTGGGCGGAGCGGTCTTTGACCAGCAGTCCCTGCTCGGCGGCGCGGCGAAACGGGGTGCCGTGTGTACACGGTGCCCCGAAATAGGTGTCCCAGGTGTCGAGGTGCGCGTCGAAATGAATCAAGGCCACGGGCCCGTGCACCTGGTTGACGGCCTGCAGTGCGGGAAGCGCAATCGTGTGGTCACCGCCGAGCAACACCACCCGTTGCTCCGGACGTACGAGCAGTCCGGCCACCGCGTCGCGGATCTGCGTCACCGCCTCGGAGATGTCGAATGGATTGGCCGAGACGTCACCGGCATCGACCACCTGGGCCTGCGCGAACGGGGTGATGTCGAGCGCAGGGTGGTACGGCTTGAGCAGCCTGGAAGCCTGCCGAATGGCGGCGGGACCGAACCGCGCGCCGGGCCGATAGGTGACCCCGCTGTCGAACGGAACTCCGACCACGGCGATGTCGTGATCAGCCACCTCGTGCCGCTGCGGGAGCCGCGCGAAGGTGGCCAAGCCCGCGTAACGCGGCACCACCCTGGCGTCTACCTGACCGATCTTTCCCGTCTGCGTCGTCACATACCGCTCGGTCATACCCTGCTCCTCGTCGTCCCCCCGTTACAGGAGATCACCTGCCCGACAACCGCTTCCATGGAAAAGTCAGCCAGCAGTTCGACCGCTGCAGAGATCTCGCCGACCGTTCCGAGTCGGGCCAGTGGAATCGTCTCGGCGTAATGTGCCTGGATCGAGGCCAGGTCTGTCCCGGCCGCGTCGGCGTCGACCTGCAGTTGTGGGGTGTCGATCACGCCGGGCGCCACGGCGTTGACGATGATCCGTTCCGGCGCGAGCTCTCGGCCCAACGTCTTGACCAGCGAGATGAGTCCCGCCTTGGACGCGGCGTACGCGGTGGCGTCAGGCCAGCCGGTCACCCCCCATTCACTGGTGATGACCACGATCCGTCCCTCGCCCACTCGGCGCATGTACGGCAGAACGGCCTGCACCAGATGGAACGTGCCGCCGAGGTTGGTGTCGACGACGCGCCACCAGTCCCGTTCGTCGTGCTGCAGCATCGGTGCCATGGTCATGTAGGCATGGTTGGCCACCAGCACGTCCAGCCGACCGGTGGCCGCCGCGACGGCATCGGCGATCCGGGTGCAGACCTCCGGTTCGGACACATCACCGGGGACCGCGACGCCGCTGATCTCGTCGGCCAGTTCACTCAGCGCGTCACTGGCCCGTATGTCGTTGACCGCCACTGTCGCCCCTGCGGCGGCCAGCCTGCGCGCGTGGGCGGCTCCCATTCCCTGTGCCGCACCGGTCACCAGTGCGACCCGGCCCTCCAGTAAGCTCATATGACCGCCCCCGCATTCACGTTCACCACATCGCCGGTGCTGAAGGTCGCATCGCAGACGAGGTATTCCACACAGCGGGCCACTTCGGCGGGTGCAGTGAGCCGGCGCAGCGGCAGCGTGGCCAGATAATCCTCTGCACGCCAGGGCGAATCCGCTGCCAGCAGCGGAGTGTCGGTGGGGCCCGGTGCGACGACGTTGACCCGGACGCCGCTTCCCGCGACCTCGACCGCCAGGCTGCGCGCCAGCCCGAGGATCGCCCCCTTTGCTGCTGCATAGTGCGCGTCGTGTTCCCCGCCGCCGACGGCGAGTTCACTGGCGACCGCCACGATGGCCCCCGAGCGGCGCCGCAACATCCCGGGTAGACACGCCCGCGAGGCGTTGAAGAAGCCACCCAGGTGCACACGCAGCATGCGTCGCCACGCCTGAACACTGATCTCGCCCACTGGCGCCATCTCGTAGTGTCCCGCCGACGTCACCAGTGCCGCGATCGGTCCCAGCCTCCGCTCGATCTCGGCGACGGCACCGGTCACTGCGGCACCGTCGGAAACATCAACCGCCACAGCGTGATCGGCGTCTGCCCGGTCGCTGAGGTCCAGCGCGCCCACGCGGTATCCACGACCTCGTAGCGCCGAGACGGTGGCCGCGCCGATCCCGCTGGCACCACCGGTGACGATGGCTACCGGCGCCTCAGGCATCCGCCGACTCCGGTTCGACGGGAACCTCGGTGCCGACGATGCGGCGGCGCAAGCCGAGCAGGATCGCCAGACCGACGACCAGCAACACCGCGACCCCGATCCAGACCGACCAGTCCAGGTAACGCTGCTCGTACACGGCCCGCGGCCAGGAGATGTTCAGCATCTGCAGTACCGCCCAGACCGCGGCGGCCACCGCCACCGGAGCCGTTGCCTTGCCCAGCGAGAACTTTCCGTCTGTCCACTTGCGCCGTGCCAGCACCACGACGAAACCGATGACCGGGAACAGGAAGGCGAGATAGAACCCGCCCGTGGTGAAGTTGACCATCAGCGAGTAGATGTCTCCGGCCACTGTGCTGAGCAGAAACAGCGCCCCTCCCGCGACTGTCGTCACCAGGATGGCCAGCACCGGAATCCGGGCGGTGCCGCTCAGCCGCGCCAACGCGGTGGCGCCGGGCAGCGCGCCATCGCGGGCGTATGCCCAGATCACCCGCGACGCCGAGGTCTGCAGTGCCAGGAAACTGGCGACGAAGCCGATGACGAACAGCATCTCGACAGGTTTGGCGATGCCGTGACCCAATGCGGTGGTGAGGGTTTCGTAGACCGGATCGGCCACGGTGCCGGCAGTCACGGCGTCGAGGTCGGGAATCGCCAGGATGATCGCCAGGCTGGAGTAGGCCACCACCAGCGCGATGAAGCTCAGTGAGAACAACACGGCCTTCGGTAGGTCGCGCTGCGGCTCGTGCACCTCCTCGGCGATCGCACCGGCGCTCTCGAAGCCCACGAAGGAGAAGCCGATGAACACCACCGCCAACAGGAACGGGCCGTTGAGGTAGGCCCAGGTGCTCATGTCTGTGCCACCACCGTCGAACAGCACCGAGATCGAGTTCTGCCGATGGAACAGCAGCAGCCAGGTGCCCAATCCGAGCGAGCCGATGACTTCTGCCACGATGCTCGCCGTCATGAATATCTTCAGCGCACCTCGCCCGATCAGGTTGATCGCGGTACCGCCGATGAGAATGAAGAGCGCGATCACAGCGCGCAATCCGCCTGAAGGCGCTTCGACCCCGGCGATGTTGGCCACGAATCCTGCCGCCCCGAGGGCCACCGTCGCCATCGCGATGACCAGCGTCCACATGTAGACCCAGCCCGCCAGCCACCCGTAGGTGGTGCCCAGCAGGCGGCGTGACCATTGATAGATCGACCCTTCCAGCGGCCAGCGCGACACCAGCACCGCGAAAACCAGCGCGACCAGGAACTGTCCGGCGAAGACCAGACCAAAGCCCCACCAGAAGCTGGGGCCGGCCGCGGCCAGAGCCAGGCCGAAGATCCCGTAGAGCGCCACTATCGGCGAGATGAAGGCGAAGGCGAACGCGAATGCCGACCACAGCGAGAACTCCCGCCGCAGCACGTTCGCCCCGTTGGCGTCAGATGCTGACATCACAACTCCTCAAGACGTGGTTGGACGAACTATCAACGCCAGCTCCGCATGGTGCCAGTCTTCGGCGCGAAGACGCCGCAAAAGCACCACGGGCGAGCACTGGCATTGTGCGATCACACAACCTCGGCGGTCCATCCGCGTTTCGTCGGCGTTACGCTCGGCTGATGCCGAGTCCCACGCTGCGCGACGTCCTCGGCTCCGTGCCCGGCCTGGTCGAAGCGGAGCCGGGCACCGGCGACCTCGGCCAGCCCGTCAGCTGGGCGCACACCACGGAACTGCGCGACCCGTCGCGCTATCTGCGCGGCGGGGAACTGGTGTGCACGGTGGGGATCAGCCTGCGCAGTGCGCAGGACTGCCGGGACTTCGTCGGTTCGTTGCGCGGTGCAGGCGCGTCCGGGCTGTGTTTCGGGGTCGGTGACGTTCATGACGACGTGCCGGGCGATCTGCTCGAGCAGTGCCGCGAACACAAACTGCCCCTGCTGGTCGCGCCGCTCGAGGTGCCCTTCGCCGCGCTCGGTCGATTCATCGCCGATTCCCGCATGGGTGACGAGATCGCGGCCGCCCGCGCAACCAACACCCTTGTCCCTGAGCTGCTCTCGGCACAGCGCCGCGGCGAATCGGTACGTCAGTTGCTCGACCGCGCGGGACAGGTGTTGGGCGGCTACTTCATCCTCGATCGGGACAGTGCCGACGGGTTGGTCACCGTGGAAGGACTGGGGGTCCTGGTGTGGGTGGGACGGGACGATCCCCCTGAGCGGGCGGTGCTGGAGGTGATCGCCCGCTTCGCTCAAGCAGCCCAAGGTGATCGCGACATCGAGGCGGCGCTGTCGCGCGAGCGGGTCGGTCAGCTGTTGTCCCTGGTGGAGCGCCGGATGCTGCTCCCGGATGCTCTCAACCAGCTGGTGACGTGGCCAGGGCTCGCGGCGCCAGAGCTGGCGTGTTCGGCCTGGCCCGCGGGAGCAGGTGCAGTGTTGTCCCTGGCATTTCCCGACGCGCTGGTCGGCGACGCACCCGAGGTGTGCCTGGTGGTCACCGACGTCGCCGACGACCTTCGTCGGGTGGCCTCCGAGCTGTCACTTCCGTCGGGACATTCCGCCGCGACACCCCTGGTCGACCTGGGCTCGGCCATCGTCCAAGCGCGTATCGCCCTGGAGATGGCGCGCCAGCACGGCGGCAGTATCGGGCCGGATCAGCTCAGCACGCTGAGCAGTCTGCTCGAAGGACTTCCGGCAAACCGATTGGCTCCGTTCAAGAATCAGCTCATCGACCCTCTCGAGGAGATCGACTACGACCGTGGCACGCAACACATCAGAACGCTGCGGACTTTCCTGTCCAACAACGGATCGGTGATGGACACTGCGCGCGAGCTGTTCCTGCACACCAACACCGTGCGCCACCGATTGGGGCGGATCCACGAGCTGACCGGACGCAACCCCATGAACGTGGACGACCTCGCCGCCTTCTCCATCGGGCTGCAAGCCAGGGACCGCTCTCCTCAACGGCCCACCTGACGCCCGTTGCCGGTGCGACCACCAACACCCGCCTCCGCGCGGGGAATTGACGCTGTCGGGGCCGCGACGGTGGACGTGTTTCGCTGCCTCGGCGTGATCAGCGGGCTTCCTCAACCGCCGCAGATCACCCGCGGGACGGGGTCATAGGTCACGGTGTGTGACTCCGTTGTCGTCTCCCCGGAGACGATGTCGCGCAGGGTTCGGGTGTCGGTGATGGTGAACCCCGACGCGCCGCCGCTGGCGCTGCACGCCTCACCGGCGGGGATCGTGATGGTCTGCGGGCTGGTCGGACGGCTGCGCGAGCTCTGCGAGGACGTCACCTCGTAGCGTTTGATCCCGACGAGGCGGACGGTGACGGAACTGGGCGTCCAGTCCGTCTGGATCTGCACCGACGTGGGACCGTCGTTGCGGAACTTCACGTCCAGCACGTCGCCGAACACCGTGGCCTCCCGGCCGGCCGGATATCGGCTGATGTAGTAACTGTGCTCGTGGTGCTCGCCGTCTTCCATTCCGGCGAAGTACGCGGCGTTGAACAGGGTGGTCGCCAACTGCGAGACCCCGCCGCCGACACCGCGTGCGGGCCTGCCGTTGCGGATGATTCCCGCCTCGACATACCCGGCCGCGGCGTTGCGCGGGTTGGTTGCCTCGTTGAGGCTGAACGTCTCTCCCGGCCCGACCACGATCCCGTCGATCTGTTCGGCGGCACGCCTGATGTTCTTGCCCGAATCACTGGCGAAACCACTTGTCTCGAATTCGCCGATGACGTCGATCGGGCCGAGCCTGTCGAGTTCGGCCATCGTGAACGTGGCCGGTTCGGTGACGTAGACCGCGTCGAGTTCGCGGTCGTCGTCACTGGTGAGCACCGGCAGGAGATTCTCCAGGGTGGCGTCGTAGTCGACGCGGCGGGCCGCCTGTTCGGGAGTCTTGGCCGGCGGACTCACCGTGAAGTCGATATCGGCGTTGCGGCCCGGGACCTCGGACGCCTCGAGCTGTGGGCGGAGCGCGTCCACGACGATGGTCGTGTCGATCGTCGGCTCCAGTCGCCCCTCCTCGACCTCGAACCCCAACGCCGACGCAATCGTCTGATCGGAAAGGATCGCGCGCGTATCGTTTTCGGCGTCGACGATGACAGGTGCCGAGACCGCGGGTGTCGCGACGTCGCGCAGGGCAGCGTCGACGTCCGCAGCGGTGGTGCTCGGTTCGAGTTCGGCCATCGGCAGATTGACGGTCTCACCCAGTGCCCAATCCCGGACGAGCACACCCTCCGCGGCGTCGACATCGAGTCGTTGCCCGCTCTCCGGATCGGCCGCTACCGGTTCGCCGTCGACGAAGTCGATCGACCCTTCGACCGGGTCCTCGGCCACGTCGGCGGCGAGATCCTCCAGGGTGGCGGTCAGGGCCTGATCGTCCACCGACGAGACGACGCCCACCGGGGTGTCGACGAAGAACGACGTGAGCCGGGTGATCGGGTTCAGCGGCTGCCCGCCGGCTTGAGCAACCGTTGCGCGCGCATCGACCTGAAGATCGATCGAGCGCGGCGTCACCTCGGTGTCCAGTGCGCCCACCGTCACGGGGATGGGCTCCTCGGACCGCGGGCCGACGACGTCCCGGAGTCGATCCTCGGCCTCGTCCGGCGCCAGCCCGCCGAGCGGCACACCGGCAGCGGTGACCCCGCGAGGGACTTTGCCCGAGGTGACGATCAGGTCCGTGACGTACACCGCGGCCAACAGGACCAGCGGAAAACCGAGGAGGAGGAACACGCGGCGTCGACGCCGCCAAGCGGCACCATGGAGCGCCAACCCGTTTTCGGTCAGCCAGGTGGCCGGCATGGCTCTGTTCCTCAAAAGTCGATTCGCCCCGGGGTTTCCGCGGCCGCATTGTTCTCAGCAACTGTCCAGGGGACTCGATTCATCCTATCGACTGAGTGCCGGGTCGGCCTGGCTCGAGAATGGGCCCGCTTCCGGCACCGCTGCGGCGCGGATGCCGAGTCGGCACGTCGTGGCGGCCTGGGGAGCGCCTCAGGCGCGGGCCTACAGACTGAATTCCCGCGGAGGGCCGCTCAACGCAGCCTTGGCCGCCACGGCCATCGGGTCCAATATCTCGATGTCACCGGCTTCGAGTCCGTCGAGCGCCAGCGTGACCAGATCAGCAGGATCGAGGACAACACCCTCGGGGAACTCGATACCGTTGCGTTCGGCGAACTCGAACAGCGTTGGGGTACCGATCAATCCGGGCATCAACGCGGTCACCAGCGTGCCCTGGCCCTGCAATTCGACGCGGACCCCGTTGGTCAGTCCCCATTCCGCGGCTTTGGCTGCGGCATAAGCAGTGTTGCCCGACACGGTGTTCCAGGCCGCGACCGACAGCACGTTGAGAATGGCGCCACCACCGTTGCGGGCGAGAATCGGGGCGAAGGCTCGAACCATGGCCAGCGTGCCGAAGTAGTTGGACTCCATGGTGGACCTGATGCCTGCCAGATCTCCGGTGACGAGGTCGCCTCCCGCCGTGTCGGCCGCGTTGTTGATGAGCACGTCGACATCCACGGCACGGGCGGCGGCCGCAGCGACCGACGCCTGGTCAGTGATGTCGAGGGCAATCACCTCGACCCCGGGGATGTCCACGATTTCCGGCCGCCGCGCGCCGGCGTAAACCTTGGCTCCCCGGCGGAGCAGTTCGTGCGCGAAGTGCCACCCGATGCCCCGGTTTGCCCCGGTGACCAGTGCCGTAGCGCCATGCAGGTCCATGAGTCCTCCCACGTTGATTGACCGAGCCAAAAGTGACCAACCGGTCACCTTGCGCTGCCCAAGCTGCCACAAGATGACCACGCGGTCAACTTGGTAGCCTGGGCGGGTGAAATCGACTCCGACAGTCCGCGCGGACGCCGCGCGCAATCGCGAGTCGTTGCTGGCTGCCGCCGAGCAGGAGTTCGCCGAAAGGGGCCTGTCAGCCTCGGTGGCTGACATCGCGCGCAGAGCGGGCGTCGCCAAGGGCACGGTGTTCCGCCACTTCGCCACCAAGGAGGACCTGATCGCCTCCATCGTCTGCGCGCACATCGCAGCGCTGACCGAAGCCGCTCGGCGACTCTCCGACGCGGCCGACCCCGGAACCGCGCTGCTGGAGTTCCTGACCATCGCCGCCGATCAACGACAACAACATGATCTGACTTTCCTGCAGTCAGCCAGTGAGAGCGACCCACGGGTTACCGAGGTTCGCGACGAATTGCACTCGGCCTTGGGAACTCTGGTCGGCCGCGCACATCAGTCAGGAGCGATCCGCTCCGACGTCACCGAGACCGACGTCTTCCTGCTGATGTGCGCGCCGGTCCATGTCGTAGAAAACCTCGCTGCCCCAAAGCCGCTGTTGTGGAAGCGGTATCTGGCCATCATCTTCGATGGATTGCGGCCCGAAGGCGCACACCCGCTCCCCCAGCCGGCGCCGGAGTTGGCTTAGCCGAGGGGCGCCGGCCGTCCGGGCCGCCGCGAAATGTGTCGACCGCCGTCGGTCAGAGGTGCGGCGCTTCCTTGATGGTGCTCTCCGGCGTACCGACCGTCTGGCAGTAGGTGGTGATCGACACGCGCGTCCCAGCGAGTTCGGCGTTCGCCGGCTCGTTCTTGCCCTCGTCGGTCAGCATCTTGGTGATCGACTCGTTCTGCGATGCCTCGTCGGCAGCCAGGAAGTCCTTGCAGGTGGTATCGCCACCCTGGTTGGTGACCTCCTCGACCTGGGAACATCCACTGAGGACAGCAGCCGAGGCCAGCACGGACATCATCAGCACCTGCGCACGTTTCATGGCGATCTTGTTTCCCCGATATGACGCCGACGAAACTCCCTCGGACAGCCCCCTAGTCGGACGTGTCCCGAGCGGTGAACACGCCGTTGAGATACACGGTGACGCGGAAGCCGCAGAGCACGAGGATGTGTATCAGGTACAACCACAGCGCCAACGCCGACACCGCACCGACGATGGGTAGGCCACCGAACGGTGCGGACCATTCGATCGGGATGGCCAAGAAGAGCAGGAACCCCTGTAGGAACCCGGCCAGGATCGCCCCGGTGCCGAAAGCCCCGGCGAGCAGAGGCTTCACGCCGAACCGGCCGGGCGCGATGAGCCCGAACGCACCCACCAACGCCGTCGAGACCGCGATCCAGACGACATGGAACCCGACGAACACTCCCCACACCAGCGACCACCCTTCGCCGGTATACAGCGGCGCCACGTAGGGCGCGAACGCCAGCACCGCCAGGACCAGGAACGGGGCGACCGCCGCGACGCCGAGCAGGCCGGCGCGTCCGCGCCACCCGGTGAGTTTGTCTGTCTCCGGGGTCAGTTGGACGAACGCACGGCGCAGGCCTTCCCCGTAGAGACTGGCCGGGAACAGCACCACCAGGGCCTGCCACCACGGCATCGCCAACGCGACCGAGGTCAGGGTCCGCAACGCTTCGGGGGTTCCGTGTCCGGACGGCAACCCCGAGATGGCCGTGTCCATCGAGGAGGTCACCGTGTCATGTCCGACCAGCAGTCCGGCCATCCACAACGACGCCATCGCCAGCGGTACCAGCCCGATCACTCCGAAGAAGGTGGCTCCGGCCGCCCACAGCGCGAGGTCCGTGCCGGGGAAGGTTCTACCGACCTGAGATGCCAGCCGGCGTGCCCGGTTCACCGCGATGCTCATCGGCGGGTCGCAGCGTGCTGGCAAGCTGACATCATGACAGCGCAGCAACCCGCCGGCGACGGTGACGCGGGCTGGTCCTCGCTGCACAGCGGTGTGCAACCCTCGCGCGTGGTGCGGGGCTGGCTGTCGATGGTGCGAATGTTGGCCCGCGGTCCGATCGTTCGCATTCCGCCCGATGTCCTGTCGTTGCTGGGTGTGCTGGCGTTGGTGGGCGCGTGGGCGGCCGTGGCCGGCCCCGGCTGGCCGGCACTGACGGTAGCGCTGGTGCTCGCGGCCGGCGTGCTGGACGGTCTGGACGGCGCGGTGGCGCTGCGCACGGGAAAGGCCCGCCCGCTGGGCGCGGTGGTCGACTCGACCGCCGACCGTCTCGGTGATCTGCTGCTGGGCGCGGTCCTGCTGGCGTTGGGCGCGGCGCCCGGTTGGGTGATCGCGGCGCTGACGCTGGTACTGCTGCTGGAGTATGTGCGCGCCCGCGCACAGGCCGTCGGGATGCCCGGCGCGGGTGCGATCACCGTCGGCGAACGCCCTACCCGACTGATCGTCGTCGGACTGGCGGCCGCGGGTGCCGCGATCTCCGGGGCCGGGGTGCCGCTCACCGGGTGGGACTGGGGCACCGTGTTCGCCGTCACGTGGACCGCCGTCGGTGTGGTCGCGATGGTGCAGCTGTGGCTCGGGATTCGTCGCTCGATCCCGGCGACGTACCCGCCGGACCGATGAGTCCGGCGACGATCTCGGCGGACATCAGCACCAGCGGGATGCCGCCGCCGGGATGCGCCGAGCCGCCCACCAGGTAGAGCCCGGGCAGCGGGCTGCGGTTCGCAGGGCGGCGCAGCGCCGCCCGGGGGCCGTGCGACGCGGTGCCGTAGATGGCGCCTCCGGGTGCACCGGCGCGACGCTGCAGGTCGGCGGGGGTCACGGTCTCGAGGACGCGGATCCGGTCGCGCACGTCGGCACCACGGGCGGCCATCACGTCCAGGATGTGTCGGCTGTAGCGCTCGCGCAGACCGGGCTCGTCCCAGTCGACCCCGCGCGCCGGATCGTGCGCGGGTGCGTTGACCAGCACGAACCAGCCCTCGGAGTTCTCGTCGGGCCGCAGCGCCGGGTCATCGGGTGCGTGCACGTAGACGGTGGGGTCGGCGACGGGCACGGGTCGCCGGCCGAAGATGGCGTCGAACTCGGCGTCGTAGTCGGCGGGGAAATAGACCCGATGCGCCGGGCCCGGCTCTCGCCCCGTCAGCCCGAGCAGCAGGACGAAACCCGCCATGGAGCGCGGCGTGCGCCTCGTGCGGCGTTGCGTGCCACCGACCGTGCCCCGCGGCAGCAGTCGGTCGTCGAGCACCGCGGCGTCAGCATTGCTGACGACGACGTCGGCGGTCACGTCGCGGCCCGCGACCCGCACGCCGGTGGCGCGGCCGTTGCGCACGCTGACCGACTCGACCGGCGTCGCGGTGTGCACCTCGACGCCGAGTTCACGGCAGCGCTCGGCGAGCGCCTCCACGATGCGTCGCAGACCGCCGGGCACGTACCACGCGCCGAACTCCTGCTCCACGAAGGCGGTCACCGACAGCACGGCAGGTGTGCGGCGCGGGTCGGATCCGGAATAGGTGGCATAGCGGTTCAACCAGGTGCGCAACCGGGCGTCGGGCAGCATCCGCCGGCCGAGACCGTCGATGGTCAGCCACGGCGCCACCACGCGCAGATCGGCCGGGCGGGTGCTCATGCGCGCCATCGCGGCCAGGGACACCGGGCGGCGCAGCACCGGCTCGCCGACCAGTTCCCACAGCCGTCGCGACCGGTCGTGCAACCGCTGCCACGCCACACCGGCGCCGGCGCCGAGACCCGCGTCGAGCGCTGCCGGAACCGCGGCCGCGTCGTGCGGCAGCGTCAGGGTCGTACCGTCACCGAAGACGTACGAACACGCCGGATCGACTGCGCTGAGCGGCAATTCGAGCGGGGCGCCGGTGTCGGCGAACACCTGCTGCAGCACCGCGGGCAGCGTGAGCAGCGACGGACCCGTGTCGAAGGTGAAGCCGTCGCGCTCGAGGAGTCCGAGCTTTCCGCCCACGGTGTCGGCGCTCTCGAACACCGTCACCGTGTGCCCGGCCGCGGCCAGCCGGGCGGCGGTCGCGAGCCCGCCCAAGCCTGCTCCGATGACGACCACCCGACTCACAGCGCTCGGCCTTTCCACTGCAGCGAGCCACGGAGCCGGCCGGCCCAGGACGAGGTGAGCAGCCCCAGCAGGGTCAGCACCGAGAGCGGATGCGCCACGGCATCGATCATCGCGCCTCGCTCAGACCTGATGACCGCGCCCCGCTCCGATTCGATGGTCGCGCCCCGCTCCACATCAATGGTCGCGCCTCGCTCCGTCGTACCGCACCAGCGCGCCGACAGGATCCGACCCAGCACCGCGGCGAGATAGCCGACGGCGCCGATCCGGGACCCGGTCGTCGCCGCGACCGGGGGCAACACGTAGACCACGGCCAGAGCCGCGGCGACCGCGATGGCTCCCAGCGGGGAGCCGAACGCTGCCCACAGCGACTTGCGGTACCCGTCGCGCAGTTCGCGACCGTTGTCGTACATCCGGCAGGTCGCGATGGCGGACCCGTCGGCGACGCCCGTGCGCCCGCCGCCGGCGCGGATCCTTCGGGCCAGCGCGATGTCGTCGAGCACCTCCCCGGACACCGACTGCCACCCGCCTACCCGGGCCAGGGCGTCGGCCTCGATCACGAGGAACTGACCGTTGGCCACCGCCATCGACGGCCGCGCCGACCGCTCCGCAACGCGCAGCGGCACCGTCGTCAGCCACGACCATGCCAGCAGCGGCTGGATCAGCCGGCCGGAGAACCCCGTCGCGAGTTGGCGCGGCCACGGACTCACCAGATCCAGCGGGTCCGGGCCGCGTAACACGGCGACCGCGGCCGCCACGGCGTCCGGCGACAGCACCACGTCGGCGTCGACGAACACCAGGATCGCGCCGCGCGCCGCGGCGGCCAGCTGCGCGCACGCGTGCGGTTTGCCCAGCGCGCCGGCCGGCGGCGGGGTGCCGGTCAGCACCCGCAACCGGGCATCGGTCGGGGCCACGCCGCGGACGACGTCGGCCGTGCCATCGGTGGAGTTGTCGTCCAACACCAGGATCTCGACATCGGTGAGGCCGCGCTGGGTCAGTAGCGACCGGATCGTCGGCGCGATGCGGTGGGCCTCGTCGCGCGCCGGCACCAGAACCGACACCGGCACGCTCACCGACGGCGGCTTGGCGGGCGGACGCCGCAGGTAACGTAGGTTGAGAAGTTCGTGAACCGTGCCCAAACACGCCAGGAACGAACCCGCCAGGACGAGCGTCCGGATGGGTTTCGGTTGTCGCGCGTGGGGCACCTGAGAACTCTACGGAGCACTCACCCCGGTCCGCCACCACCCGGCGGCGCACCCAGGGTGACGGCTTCGTCTCGAACGGAGGTGGCAGAGGTGGCGTTGGCCGTGCCGTCGCGCTCGCTGCGCGCGGTCCACCCGGCGTGGCTGCTCGTGGCGGCGGCGATCACCAGCCAGATCCTCTACCCGTTGCTGCCCGACGGGCCGCGCACCGAGATCACGACGGCCAGCGTGGTGCTGTTCTTCCTCGCCGCCGTCGCCGACGTCACCCGCGTGCACGGCGGTAGGGGTGCGGTGCTGCTCATCACGATCGCAGGCGGCGGTGGTCTGCTGGCCGAGGCGGTCGGTGTGCACACCGGGTTCCCGTTCGGCGCGTACGCCTACAGCGGGACGCTGGGTCCGGAACTGCTCGGTGTGCCGGTGGTGATCCCGCTGGCGTGGGTGATGATGGCCTGGCCGGCGCTGGTCGTCGCCCGGACACTGGCCCGCCGGCCCGGCGCGGTCGTGGCGGTCGGTGCGCTTGCCCTGACCGCCTGGGACGTGTTCCTGGATCCGCAGATGGTCGACGCCGGGCATTGGACGTGGACGCATCCCGACCCCGGACTCCCCCTCGTCCCGGGCATTCCGTTGACCAATTATCTCGGGTGGTTGCTGGTCACCACCCTGATCATGGCCGCCCTGCACATGACACTGCCACCGCACGACGGCCCCTCGGGACCGGCGGCTGCGCTGTATCTGTGGGTGTACTTTTCCTCGGTGATGGCGCATGTCGTCTTCTTCGGCCTGCCGGGGTCCGCGGTGATGGGCGGAATCCTGATGGGAGCCATCGCCATCCCGTTCACCCTTGCCCTGCTGCGGCGGCGCGCACGCGAACCGGAGCGGCCATGACGGATGCATTGAGAAGCCGCGCCGCGCCGTTGCGGATGCGGCCCCGCCGCCTGGTGACACCGGATCCGCTGCTGCCCTCCGACGTCGCCCCCGGAGCCACGGCGATCGTCGTCGGTGGCGGCATCGCCGGCATGTCGGCGGCCGTCGTGCTGGCCGAACGGGGCGTGGCGGTCACCGTGCTGGAGGCCAACGATCATCTCGGCGGACGCCTGGGCGCCTGGCCCGAGCGGCTCCCGGACGGCACCGAGCAGTACATCGAGCACGGCTTCCACGCGTTCTTCCGGCACTACTACACCTGGCGCTCGATTCTGCGTCGCGCCGACCCGCAGTTGTCGTTCCTGGCCCCGGTATCCAGCTACCCGGTGATCTCGGCGAGCTGGCCGGCCGAGGACCTGTCCGGGCTGCCCGCCGCGCCACCGCTGAACCTGCTGGCGCTGGCGCTGCGATCGAAGAGCCTGTCGCGGCGCGAGTTGACCCGAGCCGACCCGGACACGGGCCGCGCCCTGCTGGCCTACGACCGCGCCACCACGACCGCCGAACTCGACAACATCGACGCGGCAACGTTTCTCGACGGTCTCGGGATGACCGAGCGGACCCGCAGCATGCTGTTCGAGGCGTTCGCCCGGTCGTTCTTCTGCAACCAGGGTCAGCTCTCCGCGGCCGAACTGGTGGCGATGTTCCACTACTACTTCCTGGGCAACCCCGAGGGCATCGGCTTCGACGTGCCCGACACCGATCACGCCACCGCCATCTGGCATCCGCTGCAGCGCTACCTCGAGCAGCGTGGGGGTCGGGTGCATCGGGGCACCGCTGTCACGGCTGTCGAACCGGACGGCCCCGACTGGCACGTCGACACCGAGGCAGGGCGCTTCACGGCCCGGCACGTGATCCTGGGGCTGGATCCCGGAGCGCTGCGCTCGGTGATCGACAGCTCCCCGGCGACCGCTGCGGCGGCCCCGCTGCTGGCCGAGAAGTGCCGAAATCTTGCGGTGGCACCGCCGTTCGCGGTCAGCCGGATCTGGCTGGACCGCGACGTCGCACCCGAGCGGGCGCCGTTCAGCGCCGTCAGCGGGCAACCCAATCTCGATTCGATCGCGCTGTACTCCCGGTTGGAGGAGCCCAGCATCCGGTGGGCGGCCACAACCGGCGGATCGGTGATCGAACTGCATTCGTACTCATGCCGCCTGGACGACGCCGAGGATGCGGCCGCCGCCATGCGCGCCGAACTTGCCACCCTGTGGCCGGAAACCGCCGACGCGACCGTCACACACGCGCACAACCGACTGGAGGCCACCGCGCCGGCGTTCCCGCCCGGTTCGGCGGGCAGCCGTCCCGGGGTGCGCACCGACGCCCGCGGGCTGCGACTGGCCGGTGACTACATCGAACTTCCGTACCTGGCGGGTCTGATGGAACGCTCGGCGATGTCTGGTGTGCTGGCCGCCAACGACGTCCTGGCCGAACTGGGCGCCGCCGCCGAGCCCATCTCCGGGGTCCCGCAGCGGGGGCTGCTTGCCGGGGTGCCGCAGGTACCGCGGCGACGTAAAGATCGCGGGTAACAGCCGGCGTGAACGAGGCGTAGTCGGGGCATCCCCACTCCATGACGTCAGCACCGCTCTCCGACGACGCCCGACAGATGCTGGGCAGGCCCAACCCTGCCGTCATCGCCACCACCCGCCGCGACGGCCAGCCGGTTTCGGCCGCCACCTGGTACCTATTGCGTGACGACCAGCTGCTCGTCAACATGGACGTCGCCCGAAAACGGTTGGCCCACATGCGCCGAGACCCCCGGGTCTCGCTCACCGTGATCGACGGCGACGACTGGTACACCCACGTCACCGCCATCGGCCGGGTTGTGCGCATGTACGACGACGAGGGTCTCGCCGATATCGATGCCCTGTCGCAGCACTATCAGGGCAAGCCTTACCCGGACCGGGACCGGCCCCGCGTCAGCGCGGTCATCGAGATCGACCGGATCCACGGTTGGGGCGCGCACAAGAACAACGATCAGCCCGACGGGCGCGGCGCATCCTGACGGCGGCGGTATAACACCGTCGCGCAACGCCAATGAGAACGGCCCCCGGACTTGCGTCCGAGGGCCGTTCCACCTAGTAGCGGGGACAGGATTCGAACCTGCGACCTCTGGGTTATGAGCCCAGCGAGCTACCGAGCTGCTCCACCCCGCGTCGGGTGAACGCTAGGTTACCGGTGGGCCCGGCGGCCCTCCAAATCGCCTGCTCAACGGTTCGAAGACACCGCCGAGCGTGCGCTGACGACGGGTTTTCGGGAAGTGTGTCCGCCGCAGAACCGCACGCTCGCGGAAAGGTGAGGCAGATCTCAGCGCACCACCTGCCCGGTGGCGAGCACCCGGGCCGGGTCGTAGCGGTCGGCCAGCGCGGCCAGCCAGTGCCGGGTGTCGTCGTTGTAGACCCGCGACGGACGTGCCGGGTCGTACGACGGGGCGAAGTTGGGCATCTGCCCGCCCGTCGACCACGGCGCCACCGCCGCCGCCACGGCGGTGGCGTGCTCGGCCACCATCGCCGCGGTGTCGGGCATCGGGGCGCCGATCACCGTCAACGCGTAGGCGGCGTTGCGATGGCAGAACGCGCTGCGGTGCGCCGCCGGACGGCCGAATGCCCCACCCAGCATGCGCAATTCGACGATCACCTGCGGTGAACCCGACCCGGGGCCCGCCACGGCCAGGAGCGCATCGACGGCCTCGGCCGGCAGCTCCGAGAGCAACGCCTGGTCCTCGATGACCGGCATCGGGTCGACGGGGTCGGCATGCACCGCACCGATCGCCGCGTACGGCAACACCGCGACGCTGTCCATCAGCGGCGTCGCGGCGGCCCGCATCGGCGCCAACAGACGCTCGGCCTCGGCGAAATCACCGACGGCGGTGTAGCGCACGGCCACGGTCATCCGGCCGGCCAGCGGCTCGGGCACCCCGGGCAGTGGCGGCAGCTGCTGGATGGCGATCGAGGTGTTGACCGTCTCCGGCAGGCCGGCGCTCCAGCGGCGCCACTCGTGGAGAACCACGGCGGCGTCGACACCGTCGAAATACACCGCCCCGCCGTAGAACTCGGGGATGTAGGGCAACTCGATCTCGACGGCGGTGACGATGCCGAGGGTGGCCTTGCCCCCGCGCAGACCCCAGAACAGGTCGGCGTTCTCCTCCGGCGTCACGCGCAGCAGCTGCCCCGAGCCGATCACCACGTCGAAGGCCCGCACGTGATCCGACGACAGCCCCACCGTGCGCACCAGCGGCCCGATGCCGCAGCCGGTCAGGAAGCCCACCACGCCCACGCTGGGCGATGAACCACACAGCGGCGCGAGACCGTGCGGTGCCGCCGCGGCGATGACGTCCTGCCATCGCGCCCCCGCGCCCACCCGGGCGGTGCGATTCGAGACGTCGATCTCGCAGTGCTTCATCGCCGACGCCTGCACCAGGATGGTCTCGGCGCCGATGCCGACGGCGCCGTGACCGGTGGACTGCACCGTGACGGTGAAGCCGTGTTCGGCGGCGAAACGGACGGTGCCCGCCACGTCCTCGGGTGTGGTCGCCAGCACCACTGCCGCCGGCGTGATGGCCGCAGCCACATTCCACGGTATGCACCGCTCGTAGCCGGGTTCACCGGGCAATGCCACGTGCGTGTTGACCTGCTCGCGCAGTGTGCGCAGCGTCTCGGCGCGGCTCAGGTCGGTCGGTACGGTCATCGAGGTCCTCTCCCCAACAAGATGTGCGTGGAGAGAAGCATCGCCGACCCGACTTGGAAGACACTTGGCGCGCCGAGACCAAGCGCACCCCAAGCTCTCGACCTGGGGATTCGGCGCGCAATACGACGCTGGGAGTCGCGTAGCGCGCCGGATTCACGACTAGGCCATCTCGGGCACTCTCAGGTGTGCCAGCACCAGGTCGAACTCACACTCGTCGATCACCTCGGCACCGGTGTCTCGGACCGTCGCCAGCTTGATCGCGTCCGACGCGATGCGACTGGCCCGCAGCGCCTCCGGGCTGTCGAACGCCGCCGAGGCGACCCCGAAGCCCGAGTCCCGGTCCACCAGCAGGCTGGCGCTGCAGAACCCGTCCAGTTCCGTCAGGGCGGGGATGGTGGCAAGTCGGTAGCCGTCGATGGCGCGCTCGGCCAGCTCGGGTTCGACGCGCGCCCATGTCACCCGCACGCAGGCGCCCGGCCCCGAGTGGTTCTCGCGGTGCAGCGCGGCGATCTCCCACTCGTCGACGGTGGGGCTGCCGCCGAGGATGTGGGCCACGCGGTCGCGCATCTCCTGGGTGGGCCGGCGGCTGGCGTTCATCGCCTCTTCGGTGCGCCACGCCGTGGTCGCGATACAGCGCCCGGTCAGGCGGTCCACCAGCAGCGACAGACCGACGTAGCCGTCGAGACCGCTCAGGGCAGGCCACACCGTGTCGTGGATGTACTCGATCCCGGCGTCGAGCGCCGAGGATCGCGCGTGAATGGTGTAACTGCGTGCATGCATCATCTGCCTCCATGGTCGGCGGCAGCGTCACGGCGGCGCTGCCGGACCGTTCCCATGGTCCTCCCCCGCCGGGGTCAGAGCAATGGTCGGCGCTGCAGTGGCGCAGCGCCGACCATGCGGTGCCTCAGTCGGCTGACTGGTACTCGTCCATCGCGTCGTTCAGACGTTGCAGCGCCTCACCATACTGGGCGAAGTCCCCGTTGCGCTGCGCGTCCTGCACCGCTTCCAGCGCCGAGTTGACCTCCTGCAGCGCAGCGGATTTCGCAGCCGACAGCTCGGTGGGACCGCTCGGCACCGCAGCAGCGGGCGGTGGCGCGTCCGGAGTCGCCTCCGGCGGGGTCACACTCTGGTTCTGCGGCGCCTCCGGTGCCGAACCATTGCCGGGTGTGCGCGACGCGGCCGGCTCCCCGGCCGGTCCGTTGGTCGGCGCGGGCCCGGTGGCGGTCCGGTCGGCCCCCGGCCCGAACAGGTCGATCAGCGCATCGCGCACAGTCGGACCGAAACCGATCTGGTCGTTGTACATCATCGCCACACGGATCAGGCGCGGGTACGACGAGGCGACGTCACTGGTGCCCGGCGAGGCATACACCGGCGCCACGTACAGCAGACCACCCTCGGCCATCGGCAAGGTCAACAGGTTGCCCCACCGGATGCGGTTCTGGCCGTCGCGTCCGATCAGACCGAGTTCCTGCGACACCGTGGTGTCGGTGCTGATCGCGTTGAACGCCAGCTTCGGGCCGTTGACCTGGCCCGGAACCGTCAAGACCGTGAGCTTTCCGTAGGTTTCGGGGTCCGAGCTCGCGCTGATGTAGGCCGCCAGGAAGTCACGCCGGAACCTGTTCATGGCGCTGGTCAGCTGGAACGAGGCGTCGTTGTTGTTCTCGGCCAGGCTCTTGGCCACGATGTAATACGGCGGCTGATAGCTGCTGGCCGTCGGGTTGGGGTCCAGCGGCACGTCCCAGAAGTCCGACGTCGAGAAGAACGTCACCGGATCGTCGACGTGGTACTTGGCCAGCAGCGCGCGCTGCACCTTGAACAGGTCCTCCGGGTAGCGCAGATGGTCCTGCAGCTCCGGGGAGATGGCGCTCTTGGGCTGCACCGTGTCCGGGAACACCTTCATCCAGGCCTGCAGCACCGGGTCGCTCTCGTCCTGCGCATAGAGCGTGACGGTGCCGTCGTAGGCGTCGACGGTCGCCTTGACCGAGTTGCGGATGTAGGACACCTGCTTGTCGGGCTGCAGCCGGTTCAGCGCCACCTCGTTGGAGTCGGTGGTGGCCGACGACAACGACATCGACTCCGAGTACGGATAGTTGTCCAGCGTCGTGTAGCCGTCCAGGATCCACACGACCCGCTCGTTGACGATCGCCGGATACATCGCGGTATCGGTGGTCAGCCACGGCGCGACCGCTTTGACCCGGTCAGCAGGATTGCGCTTGAACAGGATCTTGCTGTTCTCGTTGATGACATCGGAGAACAGGAAGTTGCGTTCGGCGTACTTGGCGGCGAACAGGCTTCGGGTGAACAGGTTGCCGATGTCCACCCCGCCGCTGCCGGTGTAGGTGTAGTTACGGGTCGCCACGTTGGTTTCGTAGTCGTACTCGCGCGGCGCACCGTTCTCACCGACGATCGCGTAGTCGGCCGGGGTGTTGGAGATGACCGGACCGTAATAGATGCGCGGCTGTGCCAGCGGTGCCGGCCCGGGTGAGATCACCTCGCCGTCAGCCCCGACGACGCTGGCCAGGAACTCCGGATACCCGCCGTTCTGGTTGGGATCGTTGGCCACGCCACGCACCGTGTTGGCCGGCGAGGCGATGAAGCCGTTGCCATGGGTGTAGACGGTGTGCCGGTTGATCCAGTCGCGCTGGTTGTCGATCAAGCGGTCCGGATTGAGCTCACGCACGGCCACCACGTAGTCACGCAGGTTGCCGTCCTCGTCGCGGTAGCGGTCCATGTTCAGCTGGTCGGGGAAGTAGTAGAAGTTCTTCCCCTGCTGGAACTGGGTGAACGCCGGGCTGACGATGTTGGGGTCGAGCACACGGATGTTCGACGTGGTGGCGCGATCGGCGGCCACCTGCTGCGCGGACGCCGGCGCGTCACCCGGATAGTCGCGGTAGGTGACGTGCTCGTCGGTCAGCCCGTAAGCCTGCCGGGTCGCGGTGATACTGCGGCCGATGTATTCGCTTTCCTTCTGCGCGGCGTTGGGCCGGACGCTGATCTGCTCCACGACCAGCGGCCAGCCGGCGCCGACGACCAGCGACGACAGCAGCAACAGGACGACGCCGATCGCCGGGATCCGCAGGTCGCGCAGGAAGATCGCGGAGAACACGGCGATCGCGCAGATGATGGCGATCGCCATCAGGATGAGCTTGGCGGGCAGCACGGCGTTGATGTCGGTGTAGCCGGCGCCGGTGAACGGCTTACCGCCGCGGGTGTGGCTGAGCAGTTCGTAACGGTCCAGCCAGTACGCCACGGCCTTGAGCAGGACGAACGTACCGACCAGCGAAATCAACTGGATGCGGGCGGCCTTGCTGACCGCACCGGTGCGGCCCGACAACCGGATCCCGCCGAACAGGTAGTGACCCAGCAGGTTCGCGATGAACGCCAGGAACGTCGCGACCATCAGATAGGACAGCACCAGGCGGTAGAACGGCAGGTCGAACGCGTAGAAGCCGAGATCGATGCCGAACTGCGGGTCGGTGACGCCGAAGCTGCCGCCGTGCAGGAACAGCTGCACGCGGTCCCAGTAGCTCTGCGCGACGAAGCCGGCCATCACACCGACGAACACCGGCACCCCGATGCCGACCAGACGCAGCCGCGACATCACCGCGGTGCGGTAGCGCGCCACAGGGTCGTTGGGACCGGCGGTCGGCACGAACACCGGCCGGGTGCGGTAGGCCAGCGCCAGCGCGGCGAACACCACGCCGCCGACGAGCGCCGTGACGACGAGGAAGATGACCAACCGGGTGACCACCTGAGTGGTCCACACCGATCGATAGCCCAGTTCGCCGAACCACAACCAGTCGACGTAGGTGTCCACGAACCGTGGACCGATGAGCAACAACAGCACCGCGGCCACCGCGACCGCGATCCAGATCCGACTCCGTCGGGTCAGCTTCGGCATTTTCGCCGCGGGCCGCATACCCACTCGATCACTCCAGTCTCGAACATTCCCAGCAGTTGTTCAGGTGGACCCAACTCTACGCATGCCTGCGCGAGCGGTCGGCTAGCAGCGAGGAGGTTCGCCACCAGCGGAAAGTTCCCGCAAAGAATCTATCGCGCGCTTCAACGTGTCCACCTTGAGCAGCTCGATGCCGTCGGCGTCGGAGGTCTTGGCCTCGTCGCAGTTGTCGGCGGGCACCAGGAACACCGTCGCACCCGCGTCTTCGGCGGCGACGATCTTGTGGGTGATGCCGCCGATCGCGCCGACCTCGCCGTCACCGCTGATCGTTCCGGTGCCGGCGACGAACTTCGAGCCGTTGAGGTCCCCGGTGGTCAGTTTGTCGACCACGGCCAGGCTGAACATCAGCCCGGCCGACGGCCCGCCGATGTTGGCCAAATTGAACTCGATGGTGAACGGCGCCCACGGAGCGTCGAGCACGTTGACCCCGAGAAAGCCCTTGTCGCCGTCGGGGTGCTCACCGAGGGTGATCTCGGTGGTGCCGGCCGGGGCGTTCTTGCGGCGGTAGTCGACGACGATCGTCTCCCCCGGTTTCGTGTCGGCCATCAGCGCCTGGAATTCCTCCAGGTCGGCCACCGGGGTGTTGTTCACCGCGTCGATGGCGTCGCCGCCCTGCAGCTTGCCCTTCGACGGGCCTTCCTCGTCGATGCTCTCGACGGTGATGGCCATCGGGTAGTCCAGATAGTGCAGCGCGGCGTATTCGGCGCTGTCCTCGGACTCGCGGAAGTCACGGGTGTTGGCTTCTTCGACCTCTTCGCGGGTGCGGTTCGGCGGGTAGACGAGGTCACGCGGGACCAGCTGGTCGCGTCCGGACGCCCAGAACACCAGCGCCTGCAGCAGCGAGAGCTGATCGCGCTGCGACACCGTGGTCATGTTCAGATGCCCCGAGGTGGGGTGGACCTCGGTCCCCTCGATGTCGACGACCTCCATACCCTCGACCTCGCCGAGGGTATTGAACGTCGGGCCGGGCCCCAGCGCGACGTACGGCACCGTCACGAGCCACAGCAGCGCGCCGAAGATCATGATCGGCACCAGCGCCACGGCAAGGGTCGAAATCCGCCTGTTCACGCCGCCCACAGTAAAGGTTCACCCCGTGCGGCCCCGCCCCGGTGACACCCCGCACCGGCGGCGATCACGCCGTCGACCTCCCCGAACCCGGCGGTTCACTCAGAGCGTGACCCGCGGGCCCGCGCCCGGCGGGCCTGGTGAGTACCGTTGGAGTCATGTCTGACCTGCCTTTTGGCTTCTCGTCCGGCGACGACCCCGACCGCGACAAACGCAACCGGGAGTCCGGGTCCGGGCCCGGCGGCGACCCGTTCGGTCTCGGCGGCGGCCAATTCGACATGTCGCAGCTGGGGCAGATGTTCTCCAAACTCGGTGAGATGTTCAGCGGCGCAGGCAGCGCGATGGCCACCGGCAAGTCCTCCGGCCCGGTCAACTACGACCTGGCCCGCCAGCTGGCGTCCAGTTCCATCGGCTTCGTCGCCCCGGTACCGGAGAAGACGTCCGCGGCGATCACCGACGCGGTGCGCCTGGCCGAGACCTGGCTGGACGGTGCGACCGCGCTCCCGGCCGGCACCACCAGCGCGGCGGCGTGGACGCCGACCGACTGGATCGACAACACGCTGGAGACCTGGAAGCGGCTGTGCGACCCGGTCGCCGAACAACTGTCCACCGTCTGGGCCGAGGCGCTGCCCGAGGAGGCCAAGGCGATGGCCGGCCCGCTGATGTCGATGATGTCGCAGATGGGCGGCATGGCGTTCGGCTCGCAGCTCGGCCAGGCGTTGGGCAAACTGTCCAAGGAGGTGCTGACCTCCACCGACATCGGGCTGCCGCTGGGACCCAAGGGGGTGGCCGCCCTGATGCCCGAGGCGATCGAGGCGCTGGCCGACGGTTTGGAGCAGCCGCGCAGCGAGATCGTCACCTTCCTGGCGGCGCGCGAAGCCGCCCACCACCGCTTGTTCAGCCACGTGCCGTGGCTGTCGACGCAGCTGCTCAACGCCGTCGAGGCGTTCGCGCGGGGCACCAAGATCGACATGAGCGGTATCGAGGAGCTCGCGCGCGGGTTCAACCCGGCCTCGCTGTCCGATCCGTCGGAGATGGAGAACCTGCTCAATCAGGGCATCTTCGAGCCCAAGGCCACTCCCGAGCAGACCGCGGCGCTCGAACGGCTGGAGACCCTGCTGGCTCTGATCGAGGGCTGGGTGCAGACCGTGGTCGCCGAGGCGCTGGGAGACCGGATTCCCGGGGCGTCGGCGCTGAGCGAGACGTTGCGCCGACGGCGCGCCACCGGCGGACCGGCCGAGCAGACGTTCGCCACCTTGGTCGGACTGGAGCTACGGCCCCGCAAGATGCGCGAGGCGGCCGATCTGTGGACACGGCTGACCGAGGCGGTCGGCTCCGACGCCCGCGACGGGGTGTGGCAGCACCCGGATCTGCTGCCCGACTCCTCGGACCTCGACGAGCCCGCCGGCTTCATCGACCGCATGATCGGCGGCGACACCAGCGGAATGGACAGCGCTCTCGAAGAGGCGATCTCCGACCTCGAGCGCGACATCCAGAAAGACGCCGGGGGGCCCGACAACCCGGACGAGCCTCGCGACCACTGATCCCCTGTGGATAACCCGGTTCGCGGCCGGGCCGGCATGACAGCGTCGAGGGGTGACGCGATACGCGCTGAACCCGGCCACCCCCGTCCTGTCCCGCCCCGACGGCACGGTGCAGGTGGGCTGGGATCCGCGGCGCGCCGTGGTCGTGCACCCGCCGCCGGGCCTGTCCGCCGCCGTCGCTGACCTGCTTCGCGCCCTGCAGGGCGCCGCCACGGTGCCCGACCTGCTGGCGCTGGGCGCCGGTGCCGATGCCGAGGTGGTGGCCGGGCTGGTGAGCCATCTGATCGGCGCCGGCCTGGTCACCGCGGTCTCGCCGGACCCCCGCTCGGCGGCGGTCCGGGTGCACGGCGACGGGCCCCTGGCCGATTTGCTGATCTCGGCGCTGCGCTGCACCGGCACCCGGGTCAGCCACACCATGCGCACCCACGCCTCCACCACCGCGGACCTGGCGGT
The DNA here is from genome assembly GCF_010728325.1 of Mycolicibacterium poriferae. Next base: position 2,180,216 of record NZ_AP022570.1, on the reverse strand, counting down.
GCTCACTGACTATCTGGTGGCCGATCCCCGGGTCGTGCGGAAACTGCACGACGCCGGCGTGGCGCACCTGCCGGTGCGGGTGCGCGACGGCACCGGGTTGGTGGGGCCGCTGGTCATCCCGGGGGTGACGAGCTGCCTGCGCTGCGCCGACCTGCACCGCAGCGCTCGCGATCCGGCGTGGCCGGCGATCGCGACCCAGCTGTGCCGGACCGTGGGGGCCGCCGACCGGGCGACGATCCTGGGGACGGCGGCGTTGGCACTGCGTGAGATCCGCCACGTGCTGCGGGTCGACGCCGGAGCCGGCGCACCGCCGGCGTCGTTGAACACCACGCTGGAATTCGACGTCGACGCCGGTGTCCTGGCGGCGCGTCGGTGGGCGCGCCACCCGGAGTGCTCATGCTGACATCACACGTTGCCAACTGGTTGGTGGAAATTCAGCGCAGTCGTGGATGATGGTGTGGTGAGCGACATCAAGCGTGGGCGCGCTGCGCGGAACGCCAAACTGGCCTCGCTACCGGTCGGCATGGCCGGGCGGGCCGCCATGGGCTTCGGGAAGCGTTTGACCGGAAAGTCGAAGGACGAGGTCAACGCCGAACTGATGGACAAGGCCGCCCAGCAGTTGTTCACCGTCCTGGGCGAGCTCAAGGGCGGCGCGATGAAGGTCGGCCAGGCCCTGTCGGTCATGGAAGCCGCCATCCCCGAGCAGTACGGCAAGCCCTACCGCGAGGCGCTGACGAAGCTGCAGCGGGAAGCGCCGCCGATGCCCGCCGCCAAGGTCCACCGCGTCCTCGACGCCCAGCTGGGCACCAAGTGGCGGGACCGGTTCGCGTCGTTCGACGACAAGTCGGTTGCCTCGGCCAGCATCGGCCAGGTGCACAAGGCGGTGTGGGCCGACGGCCGCGAGGTCGCGGTCAAGATCCAGTACCCCGGCGCCGACGAGGCGCTGCGCGCCGACCTGAAGACGATGCAGCGCATGGTCGGTGTGCTCAAGCAGCTCTCGCCGGGCGCCGATGTGCAGGGCGTCGTCGACGAGCTCATCGAGCGCACCGAGATGGAACTGGACTACCGGCTCGAGGCCGACAATCAGCGCGCGTTCGCCAAAGCCTATGAAGGCGATCCGCATTTCGTGGTGCCGCACATCGTGGCCAGCGCCCCGAAGGTCGTCATCCAGGAATGGATCGAGGGCATTCCGCTGTCGCACATCATCCGCGACGGCACCCAGGAGCAGCGGGACCTGATGGCGACGCGGCTGTTCGAGTTCAGCGACGACGCACCGCGCCGGCTGGGGATGGTGCACGGTGACGCGCACCCCGGCAACTTCATGCTGCTGCCCGGCGACAAGATGGGAATCATCGACTTCGGCGCGGTGGCGCCGATGCCGGGCGGCTGGCCCGTCGAGCTGGGCCAGATGCTGCGCTACGCGGTGGACAAGAACTACGACAAGCTGCTGCCCACCATGCAGAAGGCCGGCTTCATCCAGAAGGGCCAGCAGGTCTCCACCCGCGAGATCGACGACATGCTCAAGCAGTACGTCGAGCCGCTGCAGGTCCCGGTGTTCCACTACCAGCGCTCCTGGCTGCAGAAGATGACCACGCTCGAACTCGACCGCGCCGCCGGGCAGATCAAGGCGGCACGTCAGATGGACATCCCGCCGAAGCTGGCGATCCCGATGCGGGTGATCGCGTCGATCGTCGCGATCTCCTGCCAACTCGACGCGCACGTGCCGACGCGTCGGATCGCCGAGGAGATGGTGCCGGGGTTCAGCGATCCTGACAACGCCTGAATCGTCAGCCTGAGTCTTCAGCCCGCGTCTTCAGGCGAGGCCCTGCCGCCGCGTGGAAGTCACGCGGCGACAGGGTCTTTGGCGTCCTTGCGGGGGCGGCCACGTGGGCGCTTGCGGGCGATGATCGCGCCGCGGTCGAGGATCTCGCCGCCCCACACGCCCCACGGCTCCTGCCGCTCCAGCGCGGCGGTCAGGCACTCCCGGCGCAGCGGGCACTGGGCGCACAATTCTTTGGCGCGTTCGAGATCGCGGGGGTCCTCGGCGAACCACAGATCGGGATCCTCGACATGACACGGCACCGCCAGTGTGGTTGTCCCGCATGTCGTCGCAGACATGTCCAGTCCTCTGCTTCCTGGTCGTTGATCGGTTTGAGCCATCTGTCTGGTGATGGATCTGCGACCAGGTGTTCCTCGGATTCTCGATCCGGAGAAGACAATGGCCACGGATCCGGTGATTGCGGGTCCGTGGCCTTGGTGGCGAAGGGGCTCTAGCTAGGAGAAGCCTCCGACGGACGCGGCAATCGTCTGGGCGGCGGCGCGTCGCTTACGCGCGGCCGCCCCGGCGGCGCGGGTTGCGGGGATGACGGGATGCCCCGTGACAGGGGCACGGAAGGTGCACGCCATGCCGGCAACGCCTACACCGTCGAACGCAAAATTGCTGATCATGATCGCGGCACCCTCCTCTCGCACATGGCCGTCGTCTGTGTGCTCTCGAGGTTAGAGGCTAGCAGCCGAAACCGACAACACATTTTTGACCAGCATATTTGGCGCAATTTCTACGAAGATTGGCGGCTTTTGACCATCGCCAGCACATCGGGACCGAACTGCTCGAGCTTGCGCGCGCCGATTCCCGGAATGGCCACCAGCGCGGCGTCGTCGGTGGGCATCGACTCGGCGATCGCGATCAGCGTGTTGTCGGTGAACACCACGTAGGCGGGCACGCTCGTCTCCTTGCTGATCCGCAACCGCCAGTCCTTCAGTTCGGCGAGCAGGTGCTCGTCGATGTCGGACGGGCAGCTCTCACAGCGGCGCAACATGATCGCCGGCGGCGAGGTCAGCGGTTCGTTGCAGATGCGGCAGCGCGGCGCCGGCCCGCGCGGCTTGCGGGCGCGGCTCGGGCCGTCGTCACGCTGTGACTGCGGGGCGATGCCGTTGAGGAAGCGCGACGGGCGTCGCCCCTGCCGACCGCCGGGGTTACGGGCCAGCGCCCAGCTGAGCGTCAAATGCACCCGCGCTCTGGTGATTCCGACGTACAGCAGGCGCCGCTCCTCCTCCACCGGCTCGCTGTCGGGGCCGTGGGACAACGCATGGGAGATCGGCAGCGTGCCGTCGGCCAGCCCGACCAGGAACACCGCGTCCCACTCCAGTCCCTTGGCGGCGTGCAGCGAGGCCAGGGTGACGCCCTGCACCGTCGGGGGGTGGCGCGCGTCGGCGCGTTGGCGCAGCTCGGCGAGCAGGCTCGGCAGATCCAGCCGCGGGCGTTGGGCCACTTCGTCGTCGACGAGTTCGGCCAGCGCGACCAAGGCCTCCCACCGCTCGCGCGCCTGGGTACCCGTCGGCGCCTCGGCGGTCAGACCGAGCGGTTCCAGTGTCGCGCGCACGACCTCGGGCACCGTGGCGTCGGTGTCGGTGCCGCGCTCGGCGACGCGGTGCAGCGCGAGTAGGGCCTGACGAATCTCCTGCCGGCTGAAGAAGCCCTCACCGCCGCGAACCTGGAACGCCACCCCGGCCTCGGTCAACGCCTCCTCGTATACCTCGGACTGGGCGTTGATGCGGTACAGCACCGCGATCTCCGAGGCTGGTGTGCCGGACTCGATGAGCCCCTTGATCGAGCGGGCCACCGCGGCCGCTTCAGCCGCCTCGTCGGGGTGCTCCTGGAAGGTCGGGTTCGGGCCGGGCGGGCGCTGACCCACCAGGTGCAGCTTGCTGCCCGCCATCCGGCCACGGGCGGCGGCGATCACCCGGTTGGCCAGCGACACCACCTGGGGGGTGGAGCGGTAGTCGCGCTCCAGGCGCACCACCGCGGCGTCGGGGAAGCGCCGGGAGAAGTCCAGCAGGTAGCGCGGGGAGGCACCGGTGAAGGAATAGATCGTCTGGTTGGCGTCACCGACCACCGTCAGGTCGTCGCGGCCGCCCAGCCAGGCCGACAGCACCCGCTGCTGCAGCGGGGTGACGTCCTGGTACTCGTCGACGACGAAGCAGCGGTAACGGTCGCGGAACTCCTGGGCGACCGCCGCGTCGTTCTCGATCGCGGCCGCGGTGTGCAGCAGCAGGTCGTCGAAGTCGAGGAGCATGAGGTCCGCACTGCGTGACTTGAGCGCCTCGTATCCGGCGTAGGCGGCAGCGGTCTTGGCAGCATCGAACGGGATGTCGCGGCCGTTCTCGGCGACCGCGTCGGGATACCCCTCGGGCGTGATCAGCGACGCCTTCGCCCATTCGATCTCACCGGCCAGGTCCCGCACGTTGTCGGTGCCTGTCGGCAGCCCGGAACGGTTGGCGGCCTGGGCGACAATCGCGAACTTGGAATCCAGTAGCTGCCAGTCGGTGCTGCCCACCACGCGCGGCCAGAAGTAGGCCAGCTGACGGCGTGCGGCGGCGTGGAACGTCATCGCCTGCACCGACTCGGTGGGCGCGGTGCCCGCGTCGGTGGTCAGCGCACGCAGCCGCGCGCGCATCTCGCCGGCCGCGCGCTGGGTGAACGTCACCGCCAACACCTGGCCGGGCGCGACGTGCCCGGCGGTCACCAGATGAGCGATGCGGCGGGTGATGGTTCGGGTCTTGCCCGTGCCGGCGCCGGCGAGCACGCACACCGGACCGCGCGGGGCGAGCACGGCCTCGCGCTGCTCCTCGTCCAGGTCGCCGAGCAGCAGATCACGCGAGGCTGTCGGGGACATGGCGACCATCATGTCAGCGACCCCTGACACATGCGGGCCCGCCACGGCATGCATCGCGCATCGGCTACGTTGAAAGGCCTATGAGCACCAACGATGCCGCCACAGTCACGATGTACACCACCTCGTGGTGTGGCTACTGCTTCCGCCTGAAGAAGATCCTCAAGAACGAGGGCATCACCTACACCGAGGTCGACATCGAATTCGACCCGGCCGCGGCCGAGTTCGTGGCGTCGGTCAACGGCGGCAACCAGACGGTGCCGACCCTGAAGTTCGCCGACGGGTCCACCCTGACCAACCCCAGCGGTGCGCAGGTCAAAGCCAAGCTCGCCGGCTGAGATCTCCCCTGCCGCCGTTTCGGCCCTGCCGCCGTTTCGGCCGTGCCGCCGACCCGGCCGTGCCGCCGACCCGGCCGCGAACGTGCATACACGGTAGCCCCGCGGCGACGACCGCTACCGGGAACGCACGTTCGCGGCGATGCCCCCGGTTCGCGAGCGGCAGCGGTCTCAGTCCGGGCGGCCTCAGCCCGGGCAACCTCAGTCCTGGGCGGCCCAGGACTCGATGATCTCGCGGGCGATCGAGATGGAACCCGGCAGCAGCAGACGTGAGTCACCGCCGCCGGATCCCCAGTCCCCGCGGTCCAGCGCGTCGCGGATCTCGGCACGGGTGAACCAGCCGGCCTCGGCGATCTCGCCGTCGTTGAAGGAGAATTCCTGCTCCGGATCTCCCACCGCGTGGAAGCCCACCATCAGTGATCGCGGGAACGGCCACGGCTGACTGCCGAGATACTCGACGTCGGTGACGGTCAGCCCGATCTCCTCGGCGATCTCGCGCACCACACAGGACTCGAACGACTCCCCCGCTTCGACGAATCCAGCGAGGATCGAGAACAGCCGCTCCGGCCACAGGGTCTGCCGGGCCAGCACGGCACGGTCGTGGCCGTCATGCACCAGGCAGATCACCGCCGGGTCGATGCGGGGGAACTCCTCGCGACCGGTCACCGGGTTGATCCGTCCCCAGCCGGCCTTAACGGGCGTGGTCGGGCTTCCGTCGACGGGACTGAAGCGGGCACTGTCATGCCAGTTCAGCAGCGCCGTGGCGGTCGCGACGAGTTGGGCGCTGACGTCGTCGAACACGTCGCCGGTGCGGCGTAGATCCAGCACCTCGACCGGTGCGTCCTCCGGCGGCTGCAGGTCGGAACGGATCCCCCACACGTGCCGGCCGTCGGCGAGGCGACCGAGGAACACCGCGTCTTGCGGGGGCGCGTCACCGGCGTCGCGGGCATCGTTGAGCACCGCCTGTCCGCCGGAGATCAGCACCTGGTTGCGGCGATCCACCCGCAGCAACAGCGCATCGGGCCAGCCGGCCACGGCGGCGTCGATGTCGGTGCGCAGCGCGTCGGCGCGGTCGGCACCGACCCGGGAAAGCAGCGGAACGTTGCGCAGCCGGAAGCTCATCGGTTCACTCAGATCGTCGCGTTCATCGCTCGGCGTCTGCCGAGCGGATGTAGAGCAGTCGGTCGCCCAGTTCCAGCGCGTCGACCTCGGGATCGTCGACGCGGATCAGCTTGTTGGCGCGCACCACGCCGAGCACGAGGTCGTGCAGGTGGCGTGGCGAGCCACCCGTCTCCTTGGGCGTCACCTCGCGTTCGGCGATCGCGAACCCGGCGTTGGGCGTGAGCAGATCCTCCATCATCTCCACGACACTGGGGGTCTGCACCGCTATGCCGAGCAGGCGCCCGGCGGTCTCGGAGGTCACCACCGTCGAGTCGGCGCCGGACTGCTCGAGCAGATGCTGGTTCTCGGCCTCGCGCACCGCGGCGATGATCTTCGCTTTCGGGGCGAGCTCGCGCGCGGTGAGGGTGACGAGCACCGCGGTGTCGTCGCGATTGGTGGCGACGATGATCGACTTCGCGTGCTGCGCGCTGGCCAGGCGCAGCACCTCGGAGTCGGTGGCGCTGCCGCGCACGGTGACCAGGCCCGCGGTCTTGGCGCGCTCCAGCGCGGCCGGGTTCTCGTCGACGACGACGATGTCGGCGGGGGCGACCTCGTCGCCGATCATCGCGGCCACGGCGGTGCGGCCCTTGGTGCCGTATCCGATCACCACGGTGTGGTTACGCAATTTGTTCCTCCACTGCTGGATCTTGAACGCCTGCCGCGACTCGGTGGTCAGCGTTTCGACCGTGGTACCGATCAGCACGATCAGGAACGCCACCCGCAACGGCGTGATGATCAGGACGTTGACCAGCCGAGCGGTCTCGGTGTACGGCGTGATGTCGCCGTATCCGGTCGTCGACAGCGACACCGTGGCGTAGTAGAAGCAGTCCAGCAGCGACAGCCCGTCTTCCTGGACGTCGCGGTAGCCGTCGCGGTCGATGTAGACGATCAGCACCACCGCACACAACACGGCCAGCGCGATGACGATGCGCTTGGTGATCCGCACCCACGGGCTGGGGAGATCCTGCGGGATCTGCACCCGGTCGGTCAGGGCGTGGACCGGGAGATCGGTCAACGACTGGTCGAACCGACTCAGTCGTCGGCGTAGACGTCCCTTAGCCACGGGGGCCTGTCACGGTATGCAACTGCCGCACCAGCACAATGTAATCATGACCCTCCACGCATCCGCACCGCAGCAGGCCCCTACCCGCGTCTACCGGATGGCGGCGATGCTGCTCGGTATCGGGTCACTGCACTTCGTCGCACCCAAGCCGTTCGACTCGATCGTCCCGGCGGAGTTGCCGGGCAGCCCGCGGTTCTACACGTACGCCTCCGGGGTCGCCGAGGTCGGTATCGGCGCCGCGCTGCTGGCGCCGAAGACGCGTCGACTGGCGGCACTGGCTGCGGTCGCGCTGTACATCTCGGTGTTCCCGGCCAACGTCAACATGGTGCGCCTGTGGTTCCAGGATCCGAGCAAGTCGCTGCCGATGCGGATCGTCGCGATCGCACGGTTGCCGTTCCAGGTGCCGATGATCCTGGAGGCGCTCAAGGTCTACCGGGCCTCCTGAGCGCTCACGCGGCGGTGTCGCCGGAGGCGCGGTCCAGCAGCGCCGCAAGTTCGTCGGAATCCGGCAACACGTCTGGCGTGACGGTGCGCCCGGTGCGCACATAGTGGAACGCCGCACGCACCGACGCCACGTCGCAGCCGTGCAGGCCGGCCCATGCCAGTCGATACACGGCGAGCTGAACGGCGTTGCGCTGCAGTTCTTCCGGTGTTGACGGCGGTTCCCCGGTCTTCCAGTCCACCACCGTCACCCCACCGTCGGGGTCGGCGAACACCGCGTCGATGCGGCCGCGCACCACGGTCTCGCCGATGACCATGTCGAAGGGCACCTCGACCTCGATCGGGGTGCGCGCGGCCCACGGCGATACCGCGAACGCGGATTGCAGTTCCTCGAGTTCACCGCGGTCCTGCCGGTCGGCATCCACCGCGCCGGGCAGGTCGTCGAGGTCGAAGAGCTTCTCGGCCTGGAAGTAGCGTTGCACCCATTCGTGGAACGCCGTGCCCAGCGCGGCGTGAGGGTCCGGGCGGCGCGGCAGACGCCGATTGAGGCGTTGTGCCGCGGCGTCGGGTTCACGTCCCAGTTCGACCATCGCGCTGACCGACAACTGCGGGGGCAGTGTCGGGGCGACCGGGGTTGCGGTGTGGTCGCGTTCGGCGAGAAGCGCATCGACGTCGGCGGCCCACCCGTGCGGGTCGTCCGCCTCGACGGTCGCGTCGCGCGTCATCGCCTGCGACACCAGCGCCGCGCCCTGGACGACACCGCCGCGGTGACCTGCCGCCGGGTCGACCGGCCACACCGCCTCGACCACCTGGTCGCGCAACGGATTGGCCTCGCCCTCGGCGGGAGCGTCGGCCCAGACCGCGACGGTGCCGCACGGGCTGCCCTGCTGCGCCGCGGCGTCGATGATCTCCTTGAGCTCACACAGGAAGGCCGACGGGCCGCGGGGTTTGGATTCGGTGGCGCCCCAGTGGTGACCGGAGAGCAGCAGCGTGCGTTCGGCCCGGGTGATCGCAACGTACAGCAGCCTGCGCTCCTCGTCGGTGCGCCGCTGATCCAGGCTGCTTTTGTGATCGGCGATCTTGTCCGACAGCGCTTTTCGATCGTTGACATCGGTGGTGTCCAGCACGGGCACGCCGTGCTCGGACACCGTCGCACAGTCCCCGCGCAGCAGTGGCGGCAGGTCGGCGGCATCGGTCAGCCAGGTTCGCGGTGACGCCGTCGACGGGAACACCCGTGCACTGAGGTGCGGCACGGCGACGATCTGCCACTCCAGTCCCTTGGCCGCGTGCACCGTCAAGATCTGCACGCGGTCGCCGGCACTGGCGACCTCGGCCGGGGCCAGACCGTTCTCCACCTCCTGGGCGGTGTCGAGGAAGGCGAGCAGGCCCGCCACCGTGGCACCGGGCCGCGCCGCGAAATCGGCGACAACGTCGGCGAACACGTCGAGGTGCTCGGTGCCCGACCAGCCCGCCGAGACCGGGCGGGCCGCCCGCGCCTCGGCGTCCACGCCGAGCACCCTGCGAATCTCTGCGACCAGGTCCGGCAGCGCCCAGTCGAGGTGAGCGCGCAGCGCGGTCAGCTCGCGGCCCAGCGCGATGATCCTGGCGTGCCCTTCGGCGGAGTACGCCGCCGGCTGTCCGGGATCGCAGATCGCCTCACCGAGGCAGGCCGCGTCGGCGTCGGAGCTCAGTTGCGCGACGATGTCCTCCGGTTCGGCCCCACTCGGTCGTCCGGTGCCGCGGTCGAGCTCGAGAGCCCGGCGCCACAGTGCGGCGATGTCGCGGGCGCCCAGCCGCCACCGGGGGCCGGCGAGGACCCGCATCGCGGCCGCTCCGGCCGCCGGGTCGGCGGCCAACCGCAGCATCGCGACCACGTCGGCGACCTCGGATATTCCCAACAGCCCGGCCAAGCCGACCACCTCGACGGCCAGCCCCCGCCGGCTCAGGGCCTCGGCCATGGGTGCGGCGTCGGCGTTGCGGCGCACCAGAACCGCAGCGGTGGGTGCGGTACCGGTGTCCTCGACGGCGGCGCGGTGCAGTCGGGCCATCTCGTCGGCCAGCCATTCGCGCTCGGCGACGATGTCGGACAACAGCGCTGCGCGCACCGTGCCGGATGCGGCGTCGGGGCGCGGCTGCAGTGACCGCACCGCGACCGAACGGCGGCGCGCCTCACCGGACACCTCGTTGGCCAGATGCAGCACTTCGGGTGGGTTACGCCAACTGGTGCGCAATTCCAGGGTCGGCGCGGGTGACCCGTCCGCCTGCGGGAAATCGGTGGTGAACCGGGGCAGGTTGGTCGCCGAAGCCCCACGCCACCCGTAGATGGACTGGATCGGGTCACCGACGGCGGTCAGGGCCAAGCCGTCGTCGGCTCCCCCGCCGAACAACGCCGACAGCGCCACCCGTTGCGAGTGCCCGGTGTCCTGGTATTCGTCGAGCAGCACCACGCGATAACGCTGTCGCAGCTGTTCCCCCACCTGCGGGAAGCGCGACGCCAGCTGCGCGGCGGAGGCCATCTGCATGCCGAAGTCGATGACACGGTGCTCGCGCATCCGGCGATGCAGTTCGTCGATGAGCGGGACGAGCGCGGTGCGTTCGGTCTGCGTGGCCAGCATCCGCAACAGCCACTGGCTGGGACCGCGGTCCCGCTGATAACGACCCGCGGGCAACGTGTGCACCAGCCGCTCGAGCTCCCCATGGGTGTCGCGGAGTTGATCGGTGTCCACCAGATGCTCGGAGAGCTGCCCGGCGAGTTTGAGCACCATTGCGGTCACCGACGCCGGAGACTTGTCGGTGTCGAGCGCCCGCGGATGCTCACAGACCACCCGGTAGGCCAGCTGCCACAATTCCGTGTCGCCGAGCAACCGGGTGTCCTGCTCGACCGGCAGCAGCAGGCCGTACTCGCGCAGCAGCGTGCCGGCGAACGCATGGTAGGTGCCGACGGTGACGGGATCGGCGGCCATGCCGGGCCCGTCGAGGGCACCCGGGATCACCAGGCCCGCACCGGCGAGGCGGGCCAGCCTGGCGCGCACCCGGCGCAGCAGCTGCCCGGCGGCCTTGCGGGTGAACGTCAGCCCCAACACCTCGCCGGGGCGGGCGTACCCGTTGGCCACCAACCAGACCACCCGCGCGGCCATCGTCTCGGTCTTGCCTGCGCCGGCACCGGCGATCACCACCAGCGGGCCCGGCGGAGCGGCGATGACCGCGGCCTGCTCCTCGGTCGGGGCGAAAAGCCCCAGTGCGTCAGCGAGCTCAGCGGGACTGTAGTGCGGGCTCATCGCGAGGACCCTCCGTCGGTGTCGGCGTTGAGAGCGGGGCACATCGGGCGCACCGGACAGTGCGCGCAGCCGTCGTTGACGCGAGCGACGAAGTCCGGGCCCCGGGTGGCGCCGGCGGCCTGCGCTACGCGTGCCCGCCACTCGTCGCGGGCCTGCGGGGTCAGCGCATCCTGGTCGCGTTGGGCGGCGCTGCCGCCGGAGGTCTTGCCGAGGTAGACCAACCGGCCGCCACCGGGTTCGTCGCCGTCGGCGAGCAGGCCGGCGGCGACGGCCAGCTGGTACATCGCCAACTGAGCGTGGTTCTGCGCGTCGTCCTTGGTGACCGGTGACTTGCCGGTCTTGAGGTCCACCACGACCAACCTGCCCTCGCTGTCGCGTTCGAGTCGGTCGAGCCGACCGCGCACCCGCACCGCGGGTGAGTCCTCCCCGGCCGCGACCACTTCGCCGTCGACGTCGATCTCGGTGCCGACCTCGGTGAGCTCACCGCGCGTGTTCGCGCGCCAGGTGGTGAAGGTCGACAGCATGTCCAGGTGGCGGGCGCGTTCGTTGTCGGCGTGCCACTGCGCATCGAACGGCAGCTGGTCCCAGACTTTCTCGAGCGCACCGAGCACCTGGGCCTCAGATCTGGTGCTGTCGGCGACCAGCGCGTGCACCAGCGATCCCAGTGCCGAGCGCACATCGGCGGCCCGCGCTCCGCCGTGGCGCTCGAGCAGCCAGCGCAGCGGACAGTCCGAGAGCATCTGCAGCGTCGACGGCGACAGCGTCACGACATGGCCGCCGTCGTCCCACATCGGCTCGCTGCTGGACACCTCCCGCATGCCGTACCACGAGGCCGGATCCGCCCCGGGCACACCCGCCTGGGCCAGCCGCGCCAACTGGGCTGCGGCGCAGTCCCGTTCACCATCCTCGACCGCGCCTTCCGGTGCGCACACCACCGCGCGGAGCCGCCCCACCAGCGCCGACGGCGCGAGAACCCGCGGGGCACGGATCGGTGCCGGCGGATCAGCGTCGGGCTCGCCGCTCAGCGCGGCGAGCTCGTCGACGAACGCGGACGGCAGCAGGGCGTCGTCGCCGCCGTCACTGTCGACGGCCGTCACCAACAACCGTCGGCGGGCCCGGCCCATCGCGGTCAACAGCAACCGTCGCTCCTCGGCCAGCAGCGGCGCGCGACTCGACAGATTCCGCTGCCCGGGCTCGGCCACGCCGTCGATCACGTCGACGAGGTGCTGGGTGTTGAGCACTCCGCCGCGCGGCGCGACGTTCGGCCACAGTCCTTCCTGCACACCGGCGATGACCACGAAATCCCACTCCCGACCGAGCGACGAGTGTGCGCTGAGCACCGCGACGGCATCTGCATCGGGGCGGTCGTCGCGCCGCACCGGCGGCAGTGTCAGGGCCTCGATGTGATCGATGAGGCCGCGCAGCGACGCCCCCGCGGTGTGGGCGACGTAGCGCTCGGCGACGTCGAACATCGCGGTGACCGCGTCGAGGTCGCGGTCGGCCTGGGCGCCGCTCGGCCCGCCGCGATCACTGGCCGTCAGCCAGCGCCGCTGCAGCCCCGAGCGGTTCCACGCCTGCCACAGCGTGTGGTGCGGGGCCGCACCCTGCTGCGCGCTGCGGCGGGCGGCGACCAGCACGGTGCGGACCCGGCGCAGCGCACGGGCCAGATCGTCGGGAAGCTCGCTGCGGTCGCGCTCCAGCGCGTCCACCAGGAGGGCACCGAAGTCCGCGGTGGCCTGCCCGTCGGCGCGGCGCAGCGCGCGGCGCAACCGCCGCAGCGATACCGGGTCGACTCGCCCCAGCGGTCCGGTCACCAGCGCGAGCGCGGCGTCGGCGGTGAGGCCTGTCGTGGTGGCCTCCAGGACCGTCATCAATGCCCGCACCGCCGGTTGATCGGCCAGCGGCGCCGCCGGCTGGGGCAGGTCCACCGGCACACCGGCGGCCGCCAAAGTCCGGCTCAACGCGGCGCCCATCCGCGGCATCGACCGCACGATCACCGCCATGCGATGCCACGGCACGCCGTCTGCGAGATGAGCGCGCCGCAGCGCGTCGGCGATCAGGGCGGACTCCGCATGCGCAGACGCGGCGATCCGCACCTCCACCGCGCCCTCCTCGTCCGTTCCGGAGAACTCCCAGGCCGGTTCCAGACCAGGGAGTTTGCGCGCCATCGTCGCCACCGCGTCGGCAACGGCGGTTGAGCACCGGTGCGACCGGTCCAGCCTGAGTTCGGTCCCCTCACCGCGCAGCAAAACCGGGTCGGCGCCGCGGTAGCCGAACACCGTCTGGCGGGGGTCGCCGGCCAGCACGGTGAGCTCGGCACCTTCGGCGAGCACCCGCACCAGCCGCGCCGCCTGCGGGTCGAGGTGCTGTGCGTCGTCGACCAACAACAGCGTGATGCGGGCACGTTCGGCGGCCAGCAGATCGGGATCCATCGCGAACGCATCCAACGCCGCGCCCACGAGTTCGGCCGCACCCAGCGCGGGAATGGTGGCCTGCGGCGCAGCCATGCCCACCGCGGAGCGCAGCAGCATGATCTGCTCGTAGGCCTGCGCGAAGCGCCCCGCCGCCCGCCACTCCGGCCTGTCGGCGCGGCGGCCCAGCCGCTGTAGATCCAGCGGATCGACCCCGCGTTCGTTGCATCGAGCCAGCAGGTCGCGCAGCTCGGTGGCGAAGCCCACGGTGCTCAGTGCCGGCCGTAGAGCGGCGGGCCAGCGCACCGGTGAGGCCTCGCCGTCTTCGACATCGCCGGCGAGCAGTTCGCGGATGATCCCGTCCTGCTCGGCGCTGGTGATCAGCCGGGGCGGAGGGCTGCCGTTGCGCTGAGCGGCCAGCCGCAGCACCGCGAACGAGTAGGAGTGCACGGTCCGCACCAGCGGCTCACGGATCACCGCATCACCCCCCGCCGCCAGGAGCGTCGCGGTGATCTCGGCCTTGGCCCGCGCCCCGAGGCGGGCCGAACCGGTCAGCAGCAGAATCGATTCCGGGTCCCGCCCGGCGTGCAGGTGCGCAGCGGCGGTGTTCACCAAGAGGCTGCTCTTGCCGGTGCCGGGGCCGCCGATCACGCGAACCGTCCCGCGCGCGTCGGGGCGGGCCAGCGATGCCTCGACGGATTCAGACCCGATGAATTCAGACCCGGTGAGTTCGGCGTGTGGAGCGGACATGAGGGCATGACATCACGGGGCACCGACAGACTTGGCCGGCCGGCGCAGAGCCTGGCAGCATCGACCCGGTGAGCGATCTGAACGTGCACCATTTCGGTCCGAACCGCCCGGCCCAGGTTCTGGCGATCCACGGACTGACCGGGCACGGTCAGCGCTGGATGACGCTGGCCCAGCGGTTCCTCGCCGACGTCTCCGTCGCGGCCCCGGATCTGATCGGGCACGGCCGCTCGACGTGGGCGGCGCCGTGGACCATCGACCAGAACGTCAGCGCGCTGACCGCCCTGCTCGACGGTGGCGGCGGTGAGCCGGCCGTGGTGGTCGGCCACTCGTTCGGCGGCGCGATAGCGCTCAATCTCGCTGCGGCACGGCCCGACCTGGTGTCGGGGCTGGTGTTGCTGGACCCCGCCGTCGGCCTCGACGGCGACCGGATGCGCGATGTCGCCGACGCCATGTTCGATTCCCCGGATTACACCGACCGCGACGAGGCCCGTGCGGAGAAGGTGGACGGGTCCTGGGGCGAGGTCGAGCCCGCCGAGGTGGAGCGCGAACTCGACGAGCACCTCGTGGCGCTGCCCAACGGCCGCAGCGGATGGCGGATCAACATCCCGGCAATGCTGTCCTATTGGAGCGAGTTGGCGCGCCCGGTCGTACTGCCTCCCAACGGGATCCGCACCACGCTGGTACGGGCGAAGAAGGTTGAACCGCCGTATGCCAGCGACACGCTGATCGCCGGACTCTCCGATCGACTCGGCTCCGATTTCCAGCTGCTGGAGTGGGATTGCGATCACATGGTCGCCCAGGCGAGGCCCGCGGATACCGCCGCGTTGGTCCGCGATCATCTGAGCTGACCGTGGCGGCGATCACCGACGAGCAGGTCGAGACGGTCCGCGCACTCGTCGCTGCGGTGCCGTCGGGCAAGGTGGTGACGTACGGTGACATCGCCATCGCCGCAGGCCTTTCCAGCCCCCGAATCGTCGGGTGGATCATGCGCACCGATTCCGCCGACCTGCCCTGGCACCGGGTGGTGCCCGCGTCGGGGAAACCAGCGCCGCATCTGCACAGCCGGCAACTCGAACTGCTGCGCGCCGAGGGTGTGCTCACCCGTCACGGCCGCATTCCGCTCAGCGAGTGCCGACACCGCTTCTGAACCGCGAGGGTGCACCCTCGGTAGTGGAACGCGCTGCACCACGACGGGGAATGCACGTTCGCGACGCAGAGTTCAACCCGACGCGCCCGCGCCGCTACAGCGCCAGCCGAACCAGCGCCGCGGTACGGGCGAGCCCCGGGAATGCCGCCGCGGTCGCACGCGGATGCAGAGCGTGTACCGCCAGCCGGAACATCAACGCGCGTAACAACATCTGCGGCCACTCGGGCAGCGGCGCCCATCGCTCGATGAGTCCGTCGTCGGCGCCACCCCACGACAGCGCGTCGACGACGACGACGCCCGCCGCCCACGCGGGCGGGCGCCAGTACGGCGTGATGTCGGTGATGCCCGGCGCGGCGGTGCCCGCGAACAGCACGGTGCCGTAGAGATCTCCGTGCACCAGCTGGCTGGGGCTCTTGGTGGGACGACGCAGGGCGGCAAGCTGGTTGATCAACTCGACGGACTTCTCTCCGTCGGCGGTGCCGGGGGCCACCCGCGCTCCGGGCGGGAGCGCATGCAGGGGTCGCTCCTCCCAGGCCGCCCGGTCGGCGGCGATGAACACGTCCACGTCGGCCCACGGCGCCACCGGCGGTTGGGTCAGAAACCGCGGCCGCTCCAGTTTGGCCGTCGCCTCGTGCAGCCGCACCGCGGCCGAGACCACCTCGTCGTGGCGCGGTTCAGGCGTACCCGCGACGTAGGTGTCGGCGCGCCAGCCGGCGACCACGTAACGGCCGTCGGTGGAGCGGACCGGCCTGGCCAGCCGCACCCCGTCGACGAACAGCGTCTCCCGGACCTTCGCCGACCACGCGGCACGCGCATGGTCGGCAACCAGTGAGAGCACCACCTCGCCGCACCGCCAGCCGCCCTCCCAGCTCGAGCCGAGAGGCGCCGGGCGCACCCCGGACAGCCCGAACGCCGCAAGCACATGGTCGGGCGGGCGCTCGGCGGTCACCGAAACAGCCTAAGCGCAGCGGGGGCGAACCCAGCGTTAGTACATCACCATGTCGGGTTCGAGTTGCTTGGCCCAGGCCACGATCCCGCCCTGCAGATGCATCGCGTCGGTGAATCCGGCCTTCTTGATGACCGCCAGCGCCTCGGCCGAGCGCACCCCGGTCTTGCAGTACAGCACCGGCACCCGATCCTGGGGCAGCTTGGCCAGACCGTCGCCGGCCTCGATGGCCGACTTGGGGATCAGCTCGGCGCCGTCGATGCGGTTGATGTCCCACTCCACCGGTTCGCGCACGTCGATCAGGGCGTACTTCTTGCCGGAGTCCAGCAGTTCACGCAGCTCGCGCGGCGTGACGGTGGAATCGAGCACAGCTTCGGAGGCCTCGTCGGTCAGGACGCCGCAGAATTCCTCGTAGTCGATCAGCTCGGTGATCTTCGGGGTCGAGGGATCCTTGCGGATCTTGATCGTGCGGTACGTCATGTCCAGCGCGTCGTAGACCATCAGCCGGCCGAGCAGCGGGTCGCCGATGCCGGTGATCAGCTTGATCGCCTCGGTGCCCATCACCGACGCGATCGACGCGCACAGAATGCCCAGCACGCCGCCCTCCGCGCAGGAGGGCACCATTCCCGGTGGCGGCGGCTCCGGGTAGAGGTCGCGGTAGTTCAAGCCCAGACCATCGGGAGCGTCCTCCCAGAACACCGACACCTGACCCTCGAACCGGTAGATCGAGCCCCACACGTAAGGCTTGCCCGCCAGCACCGCGGCATCGTTGACCAGGTAACGGGTGGCGAAGTTGTCGGTGCCGTCGAGGATCAGGTCGTACTGCTTGAACAGGTTCACCGCGCGGTCGGGCTCGAGGCGGAACTCGTGCAGCCGCACCTCGACCAGCGGGTTGACCTCCAGGATCGAGTCGCGGGCGCTCTGGGCTTTGGGCCGGCCGATGTCGGACTGGCCGTGGATGATCTGGCGCTGCAGGTTGGATTCGTCGACCTCGTCGAACTCGACGATGCCGATCGTCCCGACGCCTGCGGCGGCAAGGTAGAGCAGGGTCGGCGAGCCGAGTCCGCCGGCGCCGATCACCAGCACGCGCGCGTTCTTCAGTCGCTTCTGCCCGTCCAGACCGAGGTCCGGGATGATCAGGTGGCGGCTGTAGCGGGCCACCTCTTCGCGGGTGAGCTCAGCCGCGGGCTCTACCAGCGGCGGCAGCGGTGTTGACACCGAATATCTCCTTGGTTGGCTCTTGCCATCATCTCAGCAGGTACGTGATTCAACAGCAACGAGGGTCTGGCACTTCCCGCGTGCTCAGAGCCATCGAGGGCGCGCTGATGTACAGGATTTCCGGCGTGTCGCCGCACAAACCCGCGCGCTCGCGGAACAAGTCCGCGGAAGGAGGTCGCGGAAAGGTCAGGCGATGGGGTACGGCCAGGGGTTGAAGCGGCAGGTCTTGCCGTCGGCGGTGACCGTGCCGGGGTCGAAGCGCGCCGCGTCGTTGTTGCTGGTGGAGAACGTCTGCTGCATCATCACCGGCGCCAGTTCACCGTCTTCGGCGCACTGCTCATGGCGCTGGTACCCGATCGCGTGGCCGACCTCGTGGTTGATCAGGTACTGCCGGTAGGAGCCGATGTCGCCCTGGAACGGCACCGCCCCGCGCACCCAGCGGGCCTCGTTGAGCAGCACCCTCGGCTGTCCTTGGTACACCGGGTTGTAGCAGGACGCCTCCAGCTGGATGTCATAGCCGCAGGCTTCCCGCACCGTCATCGGAGAGGTCAGCGACACCCGGAAGTCCGGCTGCACCCCGGAGGCCGCATCCGTCCGGACGAACGCGAACTGAGGGTTGTGGGTCCAGCTCTTCGGGTTGGCCAGCGTCTCGCTGACCATCCGCGCAAATCCCTCGTCGCCGCCGTAGCTGGTGGTGTCGACGCCGTCTTCGACTTCGACGGTGTAGGTGAACACCTTCGTGGTGCCCTCCCCGACCTGCGGTGTCCCGCCGGGCACGACGCGCCAGGTGCCCGCACCCATCGGGGTGAAGGGGCCGCCCTCGGGCAGGATCCCGGTGGGCAGGTTGGCGTCGAATTCGGTCAGGCCCTTGGGCGGTGCGCCGATGATGGCGGTGCTGGGCACCCCGATCGTCGGGGGGCCCTGGACGGGGCCTTCCTCCTCGAGAGCGCGCGGCGCCGAGGTCCCGGTGATGGTCTGATAGAGAACCACCGCGGTCAGCACGACCAACACCGGCAGCGCGTAGGCCCGCCATCCGTAGGTGGAGACGAACCGACCGATCCAGGTCTGCTTGCGCCAGCGCTTGCGCTCGTCGCGGTTCGACCTGACCCGGCCGGACGCTTCAGCCAGCGGGTCGCGCTGGGCGCGAAGGGGCTCGCGCCACTCATCGCGGAGCACGGGGACGCGACCGCCCCCGCGATGCTCCGGACCCGTCTGCCCTCCTCGCGCGCGGGAGTCGTAGGTCACCGGAACAGGATGACACAGGTCAACGGACTTCCACTCCCGGCGCGCCACCGCCCGGCGCGCTGGGCGGGCCGGACCCGCCCTTCCGCGAAGGTCCCCGTGACGGTAGTAGTGTCAGTGCGAAGCGAATTCACCGTGCCGGTCGCGCCGGCAGGACTCGAGGTTCTGATGAGAGATCTTGCCAAGACGGCGCAGCGGCGAGGGGGTCAGCCCGCCACTGGTACCGGGCTGCCCAGCGCCGGTGGCGCCCGCCGCGGCAACCGGTTGCCCCGCGACGAACGCCGCGGCCAGTTGCTGGCCGCGGCCAGCGAGGTGTTCGTCGACCGCGGCTACCACGCCGCGGGTATGGATGAGATCGCCGACCGGGCCGGTGTCAGCAAACCGGTGCTCTACCAGCATTTCTCGTCGAAAGTCGAGCTGTATCTGGCTGTGCTGGCGCGCCACGTGGACAACCTGGTCTCCGGCGTGCGCCAAGCGCTGCGGACCACCACCGACAACCGGCAGCGAGTCCGTGCGGCGGTGGAGGCGTTCTTCGATTTCATCGAGCACGACAGCCAGGGCTACCGGCTGATCTTCGAGAACGACTACGTCACCGAGCCGCAGGTGGCCGCCCAGGTCAAGGTGGCCACCGAATCGTGCACCGACGCGGTGTTCGACTTGATCAGCCACGATTCCGGGCTGGAACCGCATCGCGCCCGGATGATCGCGGTCGGTCTGGTCAGCATCAGCGTCGACTCCGCCCGCTACTGGCTCAACAACGAGCGTCCGATCGACAAGGACGACGCCGTGGAGGGCACCGTGCAGTTCATCTGGGGCGGGTTGTCACACGTGCCGCTGACCCGGTCCTGATCTCACCCGGTCCTGCTCTCCGCGGGCCCCGGCGCGAACGGCCCGACGCGAGAACGGCATTCCACGCAGCTGGGCTGCAGGGAATGCCGTTCGTGCGCTGACGTGGCCTCAGCCGGCGGCATTGGCCGCGTCGGCGGCCGCCGCGCCCACCCCGAATCCGATGCGCCGGGCGTCGGCCGCACCGATCTCGACGTAGGCGATGCGCGCGGCCTGCACGATGAAGCGTCGCCCCTTCTCGTCGGTCAAGGCCAACACGCCCGATGCGGCGGCCAGCGCGTCACCGACCGCCTTCTCCACCTCCGCCGGTGTCTGCGCGCTGTTGAGGATCAATTCGCGCGGGCTGTCGGTGACACCGATCTTGACCTCCACGTGAGCACCCTTCCGTCGTCTGCTCGTGTCTCAGCAGGAAGGCTAATCGACGCCGGGCCGCACGCGCCGCGCCGGGACCTTCGCGGTCAGCGAACACCCATTGCGACCGCCGCGACACAGGGGCTATCGAACCGAGTCCCGACCGTGACCGCGCAGAAGGCGCGTCAGCCTCATCCGTCACTTTCGCCTCGATAGCATCAGCCCCGGCACACGCACGAGACGACTGGGACAGCTGCATGAACAGGCCGTACACCGCACAATCGCCGTACTCTCTGACGCCCACCGAGCGGATCCGCTACCGCTCCGGGACGGGCACACGGGACTTCGAGGACGTCGACGGACCGTACGGCGCCGGCCCCGATGCCGACCGGGACACCGACGTGTACCCGCGCTATCTCGACGACGGATACGACCCCTACGCGCCCGAGGACTACGACCGTTACGACGACGGCTACCAGGACGACGACGGGTACGACGACGACGAGATCGACGAGTCCCACATCGACCGCCGCTGGATGTGGATCGGCGGCATCGCGGGCGCCGTGCTGTTCGTCGCGGTCATCGCCACCAGCCTGATCCTCAGCGGCGGCGACAGCGGCTCGGTCTCGGCCACCGTCACCTCCCAGCTGGCCACCTCGAGCGCCGCCCCGGCTCCCAGCCAGGCACCGCGTGCGGCCGCACCGCCGACCCGGTCGCTGCCCGCCGAGACGATCACCACCGTGACACCCAGCGTCGAGGCGCCGTCGGCGGCGCCGGCCGCTCCGTCGCTGCTGCCGCCCCCGCAGGCCGCCCCGGCGCCGGCCGCCGCTCCCGGCACCATCACGTACCGGGTGACCGGCAACCGCGAGCTCATCGACCTGGTGACCGTCATCTACACCGACCAGCAGGGTGCGCTGCAAACCGAGTTGAACGTCGCGCTGCCCTGGTCGAAGACCGTGGTGCTGGACCCGGGTGTGACGTTGAGTTCGGTGACCGCCACCAGCGTGCGGGGTCAGCTCAACTGCAGCATCACCGACGCCGGCGGGAACCTGATCGCGTCGCAGAACAGCAACTCGATCATCACCAACTGCACCCGGTAGGTCAGGCCAGCCCGAGCTCGCGCATCCGGGCCTGGTGGGTGTTCTGCAATTTGTCGAAGAAGTCCGTCATCTGCGACAGGCCGCCCTCGGACATCACCAGGTCCACCAGCTCGTCGTGATCGGCCAGCACGTACTGGGCCTGCGTGATCGCCTCGCCGAGCAGGCGCCGCGACCACAACGCCAGCCGGTGCCGTTGCCGGTCACTGGCGGTGACCGCGGCGCGGACCTCGCCGACGACGAACTGCGAATGCCCGGTCTCCGAGAGCACCGAGCGGATCACGTCGCCGACCTCACCGGGCATCGACCCGGCGATCTCGAGGTAGAAATCGGCGGCCAGCGCGTCCCCGACGTAGGTCTTGACCAGTGCCTCCAGCCACGTGCTCGGCGTGGTGAGCCGGTGATAGTTCTCCAGCGCCGAGGCGTAGCGCGTCATCGCCGGGACCACGTCGACCCCGCGGCGCTCCAGCGCGTCGCGCAGCACCTCGTAGTGGTTCATCTCGGCGGCCGCCATGCTGGCCATGTTGATGCGTCCCCGCAGGTTGGGCGCCATTCGCGCCTCGTCGGTCAGTCGGTAGAACGCGGCCACCTCGCCGTAGGCGAGCAGCGCGAACAACTCGATGACGCCGGGGTGCTCCGCGGTCGCCGCCGGGGCCTTCGACGGTTCCGTGGAGGCGCCCGTGGATCCGGTGGAGGCGGCCGCGGACGGCGTCGAAGTCATGGGCCAACTCTAACCGCCACGGCCCGGCTGGACCCAAGAGCGATGCGACCAGCTACCATGGGTACCGGTGTCGGCGTGAAAGTCGGCAGATCGAACCAGGTCAGGTCGGCGCATTTCGCGTAGACACCTTGGAAATGTGCGTGCACGACGGCGGCCCGCCCACTCAGTGCAGGGCCCGACGAAGTTTTCTTCTCTACTCGTGCGCGCGTGAACCGCATGAGGATTGAATCGAAAGGCTTCGTCTACCTCTATGACCCCTGTGACCACGCATCCCAACCCATCCTTCGCCCAGCTCGGTGTCCGCGACGAGATCGTGCGCGCGCTCGCCGAGAACGGCATCGAGCATCCCTTCGCCATCCAGGAGCTGACGTTGCCGCTGGCCCTGGCCGGCGACGATCTGATCGGCCAGGCCCGCACCGGTATGGGCAAGACCTTCGCGTTCGGCGTGCCCTTGCTGCACCGGATCTCCTCCGACAGCGACCGGCCGCTGACCGGCATCCCCCGCGCGCTGGTCGTCGTCCCGACCCGCGAGCTGTGCATCCAGGTCTACGAGGACCTCCTGGGGGCCTCGAAGTATCTGATGGCCGATGACACCCGCAAGCTGACGGTGACCGCCATCTACGGCGGGCGCCCCTACGAGCCGCAGATCGAGGCGCTGCAGAAGGGCGTCGACGTCGTCGTCGGGACGCCGGGCCGGCTGCTCGACCTGGCCCAGCAGGGTCACCTGCAGCTCGGTGGGCTCTCGACCCTGGTTCTCGACGAGGCCGACGAGATGCTCGACCTGGGCTTCCTGCCCGACATCGAGCGCATCCTCAAGCAGATCCCCGACAAGCGGCAGGCGATGCTGTTCTCGGCGACCATGCCGGATCCGATCATCACGCTGGCCCGCACCTTCATGACCCAGCCGACGCACATCCGCGCCGAGGCGCCGCACTCGTCGGCCACCCACGACACCACCGAGCAGTTCGCGTACCGCGCCCACGCCCTGGACAAGGTCGAGATGGTCAGCCGCATCCTGCAGGCCGAGGGCCGCGGAGCCACGATGATCTTCACCCGCACCAAGCGGACCGCGCAGAAGGTGGCCGACGAGCTCGCCGAGCGCGGGTTCAAGGTCGGGGCGGTGCACGGCGACCTCGGCCAGGGGGCCCGGGAGAAGGCGCTGAAGTCGTTCCGCACCGGCGAGGTGGACGTGCTCGTGGCCACGGACGTGGCAGCACGCGGAATCGACATCGACGACATCACCCACGTCATCAACTTCCAGATCCCCGAGGACGAGCAGGCCTACGTGCACCGGATCGGCCGCACCGGCCGAGCCGGTAAGACGGGCATCGCGGTCACACTGGTCGACTGGGACGAGCTGCCGCGCTGGTCGATGATCGACAAGGCGCTGGGGCTGGACACCCCTGAGCCGGCGGAGACCTACTCGAGCTCGCCGCACCTGTACGAAGAGCTCAACATCCCCGCCGAGGCCGGCGGCACGATAGGCAAGGCGCGCAGCGCCAGCGGCACCCGCTCGGCAGGGGGCACCCGCACCCAGTCGTCGCGGCGCAGCTCGGGCGAGAGCACCGAGGACAAGCCGGCCCGACGGAACCGCAGCCGGCGGCGCACCCGCGGCGGCAAGCCGGTGGGCAGCCACCCCGAAAGCGGCGAGCAGAGCGCACCGAGTGCCGCCACCGGCGGTGACGCGGCCTCCCCCGAGCAGGGTGAGGCCCCCAGCTCGGGTCGCCGGCGCCGGCGTCGCCGTCCCAGCAAGGCTTCGGCCGCGAACTAGTCGGCCCGAGACACCGCGCGATGGTCAAACCTGAGCGCCGCACGCGAGGCGACATCATCGCTGCGGTGGCGATCGCCGTCGTAATCGCCGTCGTCGCGGGCGTCGTGTGGTGGACCAGTGACGCCCGGGCGACCGAAAGCCGTCCGGCAGCCGGCCCGGTCCCGGCACTGGAACCCGCGACCGCGGTACCGGATTCGCTGACGCGACGCTGGGAGGCGCCCAGCGACGCGACCAGCCGGCCGATCGTGGTCGGCGGGGCGGTGGTGACCGGTGACGGCCAGGCCGTGCAGGGCCGTGATCCCGCCACCGGGGAGACGCTGTGGAGCTACGCGCGTGATCTCCCGCTGTGCGGGGTGACCTGGGTCTACAACTACGTCGTCGCGGTCTATCCCGATGGGCGCGGATGCGGGCAGGTCAGCACCATCGACGCCAAGACCGGAACCCGGGGCCCGGCCCGGTCGAGTTACGCCGATGATCACGTGACGCTGTCGGCCGACGGCACGACGGTGCTCTCGGCCGGCGACACCCGGCTGGAGATGTGGCGCTCGGACATGGTGCGGATGCTCAGCTACGGCGCGCTGGACGCACCCATCAAACCGGGGGTGCCCGCGTCGCCGCTGTGCCGGTTCGTTTCCGCGGCGGCCAGTTCGGCGGCGGTGTCGGTGCTGGAATCCTGCGCCAACCAGTCCGACCTGCGCCTGACGCTGCTGCGTCCGTCCGACGAGGAGGACACCCCGGAAGTCAAGTACGTCCAGCAGAAGGGCGTCAGCGACGGCACCGGTGCCCGGGTGGTGGCGGTGGCCGACACGCTGACCGCCGTGTACGTGCCCACCCCCAAACCGCGGGTGGACATCGTCGACGAGACCGGCGGGGTCACCGACAGCACCGTGGTCAGCGGTCCCCCGGTCGACGACGCGATCACCACCCGCAGCGGGGACCTGATCACGTGGTGGACCGGTGACAGCGTGATGGTCTTCTCGGCCAACGACCTTCAGTACAAGTACACCGTGCAGGCGGTCGGACCGAATGCGCCGGTGGGTCCGGCGACGACGATGGCCGGCAAGTTGCTGGTGCCGGTCAGCAGCGGCTACGACGTGTTCGACGCGGCGACCGGGGCCGGCGAGAAACACATTCCGCTGCAGCGGCCGCCCGCAGCGGGCCCGGTGGTGCCGGGCGTGGCGGGCTCGACGGTGCTCGAGCAGCGCGGGGACGAGCTCGTCGCCCTCTCCTAGCCCCGCTCCTCGCCTTCTCCCAGGCCGACGGACTGAACGTCGGAGGGCGCTCTCACACCTCCGGGGTGAAGGTGGGCAGTCCCTTGCCGTTCTTCCAGTGCTTGAGCAGCGCGGTCGCCAGTTCCCGGTAGGCCAGCGCGCCCTTGTTCTTGCGACCGGTCAGCACCGACGAACCCGATGCGCTGGCCTCGGCGAAGCGCACCGTGCGGGGAATGGGCGGGGCGATGACCGGAAGCGAGTACCGGTCGGCCACATCGAGCAGCACGTCACGGCTGTGCGTGGTGCGCGAGTCGTACAGCGTCGGCAGCGCACCCAGCAGCGTCAGGTCCGCATTGGTGATCTGCTGGACATCGTTGATGGTGCGCAGGAACTGCCCGACGCCGCGGTGGGCCAGCGTCTCGCACTGCAGCGGCACGATCACGTCGTCGGCGGCGGTCAGTCCGTTGAGGGTCAGCACCCCCAGCGACGGCGGACAGTCGATGATGACCACGTCGAAGGAGTCGGCAACCTTGGCCAGCGCGCGTTTGAGCGCGTACTCCCGGCCGGCCCGCATCAGCAGCATGGCCTCGGCGCCGGCGAGGTCGATGTTGGCCGGCAGCAACGTCATTCCCTCGGCGGTGCTGACCAGCGCCGCGTCGGGTTCGACATCGCCGAGCAGCACCTCGTGCACCGACACCGCCAGCTTGTCGGGGTCCTGGCCCAGCGAGAAGGTCAGACATCCCTGTGGGTCGAGGTCGACGAGCAACACCCGTTTGTCCAGCTCCACCATCGCCGCACCCAGCGATGCCACCGTCGTGGTCTTGGCGACCCCACCCTTTTGATTGGCGACAGCAAGTACCCGCGTCACGCTTCCCATCCTGTCATGATCCCTGCTGTACCCAATCTTGTTTGACCCGCACACCCCTGTCGCGGCACCGGGTGCGGCAGAATCGGTCGGTGTGGCCCTCACCGAGCACCGGCTGATCCTGCTCCGTCATGGCGAGACGGAGTGGTCGAAGACCGGCAAGCACACCAGCCGGACCGAGCTCGACCTGACCCCTCACGGCCGCGGGCAGGCCCAGGCCGCGGCCGACACGCTGAGCCAGATGGCGCTGCAGGATCCCTACGTGGTGTGCAGCCCCCGGGTGCGCGCCCAGACCACCGCCGAGTTGGCCGGCCTGACCATCGACGAGGTCAATCCACTGATCAGCGAATGGGATTACGGCGACTACGAGGGCACCACGACCGTCGAGATCCGCAAGGCGGTGCCGAACTGGCTGGTGTGGACGCACGGTTGCCCGGGCGGGGAGACCTCGGCGCAGGTGTGTGAGCGGGCCGACAAGGCGATCGCGCTGGCGCTTACGCACCTGGAAACCCGCGACGTGGTGTTCGTCGGCCACGGGCACTTCTCCCGCGCTGTCATCACCCGGTGGATCGAGCAGCCCGTCTACGAGGGCATCCGCTTCGCCATGCCCGCGGTCTCGATCGCCGTGTGCGGCTTCGAACACGGGGTTCGCCAGTTGACCGCACTGGGGTTGACGGGCCATCCCGACCCGGCCACGTCGGCGTGACCCGCGAACCCACGTTCGTCCTGGCCGGCCCGGACGGTGCGCTCGTCGCCGACGGGGTGCACACGGCGTTCGGCCAGATCGGCGACGCCCGGGCCGCACTGGCCTCACACAGCGCGTCGATCGTGGTAGGCGCATTGCCGTTCGACACGTCCAAGCCGGCGGCGCTGATCCGGCCCCAGTCGGTGCGTTTCAGCGACGCGATGCCGCACTGGCCGCACCGTGAACTGCCCACCGTGACGGTCGCCGAACTGGTGCCCGACGCCGAGGCGCACCGCGCCCGAATCGCCACTGCGCTCGAGCAGTTGCGCGACAGCGGCAATCCGCTGCACAAGGTGGTGCTGGCGCGGGCCCTGCAGCTCAGCGCCGACGGTCCGCTGGACGCCCGCAGCGTGCTCAATGCGCTGGCTGCCGCCGACGCCCAGGCGACGAAGTATCTGGTCGACCTGTCCGCGGCCGGTGAGGGATTCTCCGGGACCGTGCTGGTGGGCGCCAGCCCCGAACTGCTGGTGGCCCGGCGTGGTGATCAGGTGCTGTGCCGGCCGTTCGCGGGTTCGGCGCCACGGCTGCCCGATCCGGACGACGACGCGGCCAGCGGGGCCGCGCTGGCCGATTCGGCGAAGAACCGCCACGAACATCAGCTGGTGGTCGACGCGCTGGCCGCCGCGCTCGATCCGCTGTGCGCCGACCTGCAGATCGCGCCCGAGCCTCAGCTGTCGAAGACCGCTGCGGTCTGGCATCTGTACACGCCCATCTCGGGTCGTCTGCGGGAAAAATCCACCACGGCTTTGGATCTGGCGGTGGCGCTACACCCGACGCCTGCGGTCGGCGGGTCTCCCACCGCGCCGGCCACCGCGCTGATCGAACAGCTCGAGGGCGACCGCGGTTTCTACGCCGGCGCGGTGGGCTGGTGTGACCAACGCGGCGACGGCCGCTGGGTGGTCTCGATCCGGTGCGCGCAGCTGTCGGCCGACCGGCGTACGGCCCTCGCCCACTCCGGGGGCGGGATCGTCGCCGAGTCCGACCCCGACGACGAACTCGCCGAGACGACAACGAAATTCCGAACCATTCTGAGTGCGTTGGGGGTGTCCGGTGACTGAGACGATCCGCGCGGCGCGGCCGGGTGACGAGGCCGAACTGACCGCCATGGTCCACGAGCTGGCCGATTTCGAGCACGCCGCGTCCGAGTGCACGGTGACCGAAACCCAGCTTGGTTCGGCACTTTTCGGGCCGCAACCGACGGTGCACGCACATCTCGTCGAGGTCGACGGGCAGGCCGCGGCCGCGGCGTTGTGGTTCTTGAACTTCTCGACGTGGGACGGGGTGCCCGGCATCTACCTCGAGGACCTGTTCGTGCGGCCACAGTTCCGCCGCCGCGGTCTGGCCCGCAAGCTGTTGGCCACGTTGGCGCGGACCTGTGTCGACAACGGCTACACGCGGCTGAGCTGGGCGGTGCTGGACTGGAACGTCAACGCGATCGCGCTGTACGACGGGGTGGGCGGCGCCCCGCAGAGCGAATGGATCACCTACCGGGTGTCCGGACCCCGCTTGTCGGCGTTGGCCGCCGAGTCCGGCTGAGCCAGCCATCCCAGCACGGCGGGGCTGAACAGCAGCGCCAGCACCGCGATCGCCACGACGCCGACCGCCACGGCGTAGCGCAGCTGACCGGAGGTGAAGACGTACCAGGCGACGCCGAGCAGCAGCAGGTTGGCGAACACGGCGATGCCGCGGCCCCACCTGCGCCCGTTCCACAGCGCCCACCCAGCGGCCGCCACCGCGCCACCCATCACCGCGAACCAGGCGGCGGTGCCGTAGCCGCTGATCGCGGCCTCGTGATGGCCTCCGGCTTCGCGCACGACGAGCACCACGGCCATCACCAGTCCGAGCGTCCCCTCGAGCGCCGCGATCACCCCGGCGACCCGCAGCGCGCGCGGCATCACCGCGCGAGCCGCTCGGCCAGGTACTGCACCGCCATTTCGTAGCCGAGCGGACCGGCGCCGGCCACCACCATCTCCGCGACCGCCGAGACGTAGGAGTGGTGGCGGAACTGCTCGCGGGCGTGGATGTTGCTCAGATGCACCTCGGCCACCGGCAGCCCGACCGAACGCAACGCATCGGCGATGGCCACCGAGGTGTGGCTGTAGGCGGCGGGGTTGATGACGATGGCCGCACAGTCGCCGGCCGCGGCGTGGATGGCGTCGACGAGCACACCTTCGTGGTTGCTCTGGACGGTGCGGACCTGCAGCCCCGCCTGCGCGGCGACCTCCGTGACGCGGGCTTCGATCTGGGCCAGCGTGGTGGTGCCGTACACCTCAGGCTGGCGGGTGCCCAGCAGGTTCAGGTTCGGCCCGTTGACGAGCAGCAGTCGACGTTCGGTCACCGTTGTACGGTACCGGCGCCGGCCGCGGTCAGGACCCGCAGCGGCCGAGCTTCTCGGCTACTCGCTGACCGGCACCATCTCCGTCCCGCAGGCGCACCTGTAGGACTGGTCGGAGCCCTCGCAGTGGCATTCGGACTGAATCAGCACCCGGCACCCGCACCCGTCGTGCGCGCAGGTCAGCACGGTGCCCTCGGCAACCACGGCCATCTGTCACTCCGTTCACTCGCTGTCAGCGGACACATGCCATTGTGCTGATGTGTCGGCCGACCGGCCACCGAACGGCGGTATCGCCCGTTGACCCCCGGTCACCCGGCCCGGTTAGGCTGGCCCATCGTGCGTGCCGTGCTGATCGTGAACCCCAATGCGACCTCGACCACGGCGGCAGGCCGGGATCTTCTGGCCCATGCGCTGGAAAGCCGGGTACAGGTGACCGTCGCCCACACCGACCACCGCGGCCACGCGATCGAGATCGCGCAGCAGGCCACCGCCGACGCGGTCGACGTGCTGATCGTGCACGGCGGCGACGGCACGGTGAACGAGGTGGTCAACGGCATCCGCAGCGCGCTCGTCCCCGGTGCGGGCGGCCCGGCCGTCGGCGTCGTGCCGGGCGGGTCGGCCAATGTGTTCGCCCGCGCCCTGGGCATCAGCCCCGACCCCATCGAGGCCACCAATCAGCTGGTCGATCTGCTCGGCGACTACCGGCGTGGGCAGGCGTGGCGCCGGATCGGGCTGATGGACTGCGGCGAGCGCTGGGCGGTGTTCACCGCCGGCATGGGCGTGGACGGGGACGTGGTGGCTGCGGTGGAAGCCCAGCGGGCGAAGGGCCGCAAGGTCACCGCGTCGCGCTACATCCGGGTCGCGGTCCGCGAGATGCTGGCCAGCGCGCGGCGCGAGCCGCAGCTGACGGTCGAGCTACCGGACGCCGAGCCGATCTCGGGCGTGCATTTCGCGTTCGTGTCGAACTCCAGTCCGTGGACCTACGCCAACAGCCGTCCGGTGTGGACGAACCCGGACACGACGTTCGAGACGGGTCTGGGCGTGTTCGCCATCACCAGCATGAACGTGTGGTCGAACTTGCGGCTGGTGCGCCAGATGCTGGCCCGCAAGCCGCGGCTGACGGCGAAGCATCTGATCCGCGACGACAACCTGCCGTGGCTGAAGGTGACCAGTGACACGCCGGTGGCCTGTCAGATCGATGGGGATTTCGTCGGCGCGCGGGATTCGATGCGGTTCACCGCGGTTCCGGATGCGCTCGCCGTGGTCGCCCCGCCGGTCGCGCCGCCGAAATAGGTCGCGGAAACCCTGTCTGAACTGCCCTGATGCCGACGTTGAGCTAGCTCACAGTGGGAATTCAGGGCGCAGGTTGTTTAAGAGTAGTACAAACGTGTTAGCCATCCGGTAACGGGGCGGTGGCAGAGGCAGGCAGTGACATTGCCCACGTGTTAACGAACTGCTATTGACATCTGTTCAGCCTGTGAAAGCATCGGATGCAACAGCGCAGAAACATTTGGTGCGCTTGCGTTAACAGCCGAAGTAAAGCTCGTGCGTATTGCTGCGCACAAGACAAGGAGTATGACTCATGGATTGGCGCCACAAGGCGGTGTGTCGCGACGAGGATCCCGAACTGTTCTTCCCGGTCGGGAACAGCGGTCCGGCGCTCGCTCAGATCGCTGACGCGAAGCTCGTCTGCGCACGTTGCCCTGTCACCGCGGAGTGCCTGAGCTGGGCATTGGAGTCCGGTCAGGACGCCGGCGTGTGGGGCGGCATGAGCGAGGACGAGCGTCGCGCGCTCAAGCGTCGCAATGCCCGCACGAAGGCTCGCACCGGGGTCTGATCGACTCCCCCGCACATCGAGCGACGGCCCCGACGAAAGTCGGGGCCGTAACTATGTGAAATGAATTACTGCGCGAATTGCACAGCAATTGCGCAGAATTCCGTTGTTGCACGCGTCACTATTGCGCGCCGCGCAACCGGCGGCCCAAGGGCACCCGCAGCACGACATCGGTGCCGCCGCCGGAGGCCGCGTGCATACCCAGCGAGCCGTCGAGTTCCGCCGCCACCAGGGTGCGCACGATCTGCAGACCGAGCCGGTCGGACTTCTCCAGGCTGAACCCTTCGGGCAGGCCCCGCCCGTCGTCGTTGACGACGACGTCGAGCCAGCGCGCCGAGCGTTCGGCGCGGATCGTCACGCAGCCCTGTGGGGCGGCACTGTCGAAGGCGTGCTCGATGGCGTTCTGCACCAGCTCGGTGATGACCATGACCAGCGCGGTGGCGCGGTCGGCGTCCAGCACGCCCAGCTCCCCCACCCGGTTGATCCGCACCGGGGCGTTGGAGATGTCGGGCGTCGCGACGTCGTTCATGATCGGCAGGATCCGGTCGATGACCTCGTCGAGGTTGACCTCTTCGTCGACCGACATGGACAACGCATCGTGCACGAGCGCGATCGACGACACCCGCCGAACCGACTCGATGAGCGCCTCTCGACCCTCTGGGTTGCTGGTGCGGCGGGCCTGTAGGCGCAACAGCGCGGCCACGGTCTGCAGGTTGTTCTTGACGCGGTGATGGATCTCGCGGATCGTCGCATCCTTGGACAGCAGCGCGCGGTCGCGGCGTTTGACCTCGGTGACGTCGCGGATCAGCACTGCCGCGCCCACCCCGGCGCCGTGCACCACCAGCGGCAGCGTGCGCAGCAGCACGGCGGCCCCACCCGCGTCGACCTCCATGCGCATGCTCGAACCGCCGGTCAGCGAGTCGCGGACGTGGTTGGCCAGCTCCTGGGCTTCGAACGGGTCGGAGATCAACGGTCTGGTGACGCTGACGAGGTTGTGGCCTTCCAGCTCGGCGGTCAACCCCATGCGGTGATACGCGGAGATCGCGTTCGGGCTGGCGAACGTCACCACGCCGGTCTCGTCGAGTCGGATGAAGCCGTCCCCGGCGCGCGGGCTGGACCGCGACATCGCCAGGTCGCCCACGTTGGGGAACGTGCCTTCCGACAGCATGTGCAGCAGGTCGACCGCACAGGCCCCGTACGCCGTCTCCAGCGGGCTGGCCTGACGCGGCGCCAGCGAGGTCTGGTGGGTCAGCGCCGCCACGACGTCGCTCTGGTAGCGCACCGGCACCGCCTCGACCCGAATCCCGGGCGTGCCGTCACCGCCCTGCACGGCGGAGGCGCCGATGGTGCCCGAGTCGAACGCCGCGGCGACGATCGGGAGGTCCTCGGGCTCGGCCACTGTGCCCACCGAGTCGGCGAGCAGCACCGTCGGCGCGGTGTTGGGCCGCACCTGGGCCACGCAGACCAGCATGCCGTCGTCGCGGCGGACCCACATCAGGTAGTCGGCGAACGACAGGTCGGCCAGCAGCTGCCACTCCCCGACGACGGCGTGCAGGTGATCGACCGCGTTTCCGGGCAGCACGGTGTGCTCGGCGAGCAGGTCACCGAGGGTCGACATGCAGCGCTAGCTGATGACCGCGATCAGGTCGCCGGCCTGGATCACGTCACCGACCGCGACGCTGACCTTGCTGATGGTGCCGGCGACCTCGGCGAGCACCGGGATCTCCATCTTCATCGACTCCAGCAGCACCAAGGTGTCGCCTTCACCGATCTGATCGCCCTCGCTGACCACGACCTCGAGCACACTGGCCACGATCTCGGCGCGAACATCCTCGGCCATCTTCACCCCACTCACTCACCGCTGTGCCTGAACGCGTCTATCGAACCACACGACAGGGTGGACAGAGCATCAACCGGCACGTGAGACAATCGCAGACAACGCCCGAACGACGGGCACCCACGACAGAGCCATTCGGAGGTACATCATGGCCAAGCGAGGCCGGAAGAAGCGCGACCGCAAGCACAGCAAAGCCAACCACGGCAAGCGCCCCAACGCCGGATCGAAGTCAGTGCGCTGACTCCGCCAGCAACAAACCGCCCGGTCCTCGTCAGAGGCCGGGCGGTTGTCGTTGCGGGGGGCGGCTGCGTGTCGTTCGCGGACCGCCTGCCAGCGGCAGCCAGGGGCTGCGAGTCGTCGCCAGGGGCTGCGAGTCGTGGCCAGGGGCTGCTGTGCGGCGCTCAGCCCCGGCGGATGATCGTGGTGCGGCTGATCTCGAGCCGTAACCGCTCGCGCAGGCTGTCGGGGGCGCGCTCCCCGCTGCACTTGATGGCGATCAGCTTCTTCACCCGCTCCTCGATGCCGTAGTAGCGCAGACAGGTGGGGCATTCCTCGAGGTGCTGGCGCAGCCGGTCGCGGGTTTCGACGGTGCACTCGCCGTCGAGCAGAGTCCACACCTCGGCGATCACGGCGGCGCACTCGGGATGCTCGGGATCCACGGGCCCCACCGGCGGGGTCCAGCGGTCCTGCGGATCAGGCTGGTCGGCGCCGCCCGACGGGTTCTCGGTGCTGCTCATGACGAAACCTCCTCCGGAGCGTCCTGGCCGCGCAGGAAGCCCCGGTCGCGGGCCACACCGCCCAACAACTCGCGAAGTTGACGCCTGCCGCGGTGCAACCGCGACATCACCGTTCCGATCGGCGTGTCCATGATCTCGGCGATCTCCTTGTAGGGGAAGCCCTCGACGTCGGCGTAGTAGACCGCCATCCGGAAATCTTCCGGAAGAGCCTGCAGGGCTTCTTTGATTTCGTTGTCGGGCAGCAGCTCCAGCGCCTCGACCTCTGCCGAGCGCAGCCCCGTCGAGGAGTGCTCGGCGTTGGCCGCCAACTGCCAGTCGGTGATCTCCTCGGTCGGATACTCCGACGGCTGGCGCTGCTTCTTGCGGTAACTGTTGATGTAGGTGTTGGTCAGGATCCGGTACAACCACGCTTTGAGGTTGGTTCCTTCCCGGAACGACCGGAATCCTGAGTACGCCTTGACCATCGTTTCCTGCAGCAGGTCCTCGGCGTCGGCGGGGTTGCGGGTCATCCGCAGCGCGCCGCCGTAGAGCTGGTCGAGCATCGGGATCGCGTCGCGTTCGAAGCGCGCGGTCAACTCGGCGTCGGTCTCTTCGTGCCCGATCTGGCCGTCCGACTGTCCATCGGTGTCGGTCATCGTGGGGAACACCGTCCCTTCTGTAGCGGCGCCACCAGACAGCTCCGGCGTGTCCACCGGACGCTCCAGGGCCTTCATGGGCAATGCAGTCAACACTGGCACCGGAAAATCCCCTTCCGCCGATCCTAGAGGTTGACACCGACTACAGGCCGTGGCCGGCTCAGCGACCTGCCACTGCTGTGGTCAACAACAGCGCCGGCGGGCGCGGTGTTCCCCGCCGTCTGGCCGTACTGCCGCCGATGACCCCGCCGGTCGGGAATACTCACTGTTTCGATGGACGTGTCAACCACCCTCGTCGTCGGCGCGCTGACCCTGCTGGTGCTCGCCACGGGTCTGGCGTGGTGGCTGCGCCGGCGCGCGTCGTTCCACTCCGCGCTGCAGCAGCGCGGATGGCGGATCGAGACGCACGGTGAGGACACCGTCGTCGTCCCCGTGGCCGGGGGGTGGACGCTGACCATGACCCGGTCCTTCGTCGGGCAGATGTCGCCGCCGAGCACCCACATCGTCACCAGCACCTGGGCCTGCCCCACACCGGCCACCCTCGGGCCGGTGCTGGTCGCCGGCCCCGCCCCGCCCGGGGAGCTCCGCGAGCTGGCCACCGGCCTGATCAGCACGCTGCCTGCACCGCTGGCCGAATGGCTGGGCCTGGACCGGTTCGGCGGCGAGCGGCCGCTGCGGGCGCTGCCGGCGATGGACCAGCGGCTGTTGGTGTTCGCCACGGACGGTATCGGCCCCACCGGGACCATGCGCAACGTGGCCGACGCGATCGGCGACTGGTGCGGCCGGTTCGACGCCGAGCGGGAGCAGCCGGTGTTGACCGTCGACCGGACCGGGATCTCGGTGCGGGTGCGCACCGATGTCCTGCGCTCGGTGGAGATGGCCGACGCGTTCGTCAACCTGGGCCTGCGCTGCCGGGGCTCCCTCGGCCGGGCGTGAGCCTGCTCCTGGCCACCGCGGTGGCCGGCGTCGCCGCGGTGCTGGCGTGGCGCTGGCGCCGCCGAACTCTCCGGTTGTGCGTGCTGGCGGTCACCACCGTGCCGGTGCTGTTCCTGGTCGTCGTGGTCACCGGGGAGGTGGTGCCCGACCTGGTGCTACGAGCCGCGACGATCACGGTGGCCACCGTGGTGTTGTCGGTGCTGACCGCGCTGCTGTGGACCAGGGGTCTCCCGCAGCTGGTCAGCAGGCGCGACCGCAGCGGCGTCGCAGTGGTGTGCGCGGCGCTGTCGGCCATGTATGCCGCGGTCGCGGCGTTCCTCCTGGTGGCTGCCGACGACACCGCAAGCGTCGCCGACGCCGAGGTCCTGGTGGATCGCGACCAGTTCGTCGCCTCGCGCGACGCACCGGCGCGGCAGGCCGGGGTGTTGTTGCAGGGGACGTTGCGAGGGCCCACGGGTTCGCCGGTGGTGGCAGCGCACGGGTGCGTCACGGTCGGGACGCATCGCCTTCTCCTGCCGGGTGGCCGGTTTCCCGACCGTTATCTGGTCGACTTTCCCGGCGGACCGCCGGTCGTGGTGGCGGGCATCTCGTCAGGCAGCCAGGCCTGGGAGTGGCCGGCGGACGGCACCGGCGAATGCGTCCTGCGCACCGGGGACCCGGTGGTCGTGTGGGGTCACCTGCGCGGCGCGATGGGCGGCGGCGCGACGTCCTACACCGGACTGGCCGACGTGCGGATCGTGGCCGTCGGCGACGCGGACACGTTTCTGGCAAGCTTCCGGCCGGCTGCTGAGCGCACCGGGCGCATGGTGGTCGTGCTGGCCGGCGTCAACGGTGCGCTGGCCGTGGCGGTCGCCGTGGCGGGTGTGCACACCTGCCGCCGGCTGACCCGCACCGGCACCGACGACCCACCCCGGATCACCTGGCGCAGCGGGCCGCGCTGACCGGATTACGCTGGGCCGGTGGCGCGCGCAGCGACCCCTGCCATCGCCGCTCTGGTGGCGGCCGGGGCACCTCATACCGTGGTGCAGTACCCGCACGACCCCCGCGTCGAGTCGTTCGGTGAGGAGGCGGTCGCCGCCCTCGCCGACCGGGAGGGGGTCCAACCCGGGCAGATCCTCAAGACCCTGGTCGTCGCGATGCCCAGCGGCCTGGGTGTGGCGGTGCTGCCGGTCCCGTCGAAGCTGTCGCTCAAGGCGGCGGCCGCCGCGCTCGGCGCACCGAAGGCGACGATGGCCGACCCGGCGGCAGCGCAGCGCTCCTCCGGTTACGTCGTCGGCGGGATCTCGCCACTGGGCCAGCGCAAGCCGTTACCCACGGTCGTCGACTCCTCGGCGCTGCAGTGGGACCGGGTGTTGTGCAGCGCCGGCAAGCGCGGGTGGGACGTGAGCCTGTCCCCACAGGATCTGGTGCGGCTGACCAACGCGGTGACAGCCGACATCTGCGCCTGACGAACGCGCCACAGGGTGGCCCCACACCCGACGGACGCGCGACAGCCCGCACGGACGCACGGACGCACGGACGCACGGACGCACGGACGCACGGACGCACGGACGCACGGTACAGAGCTGCACCCGACGGCCTCGCGACAGTACGGAATATGACGAAAATCGGGCGAAATCCGTCAGAAACCGTACGTTCGGCGCGAGGGCCGTGGCATTAGGGTGGGCCCATGTCGCTTGCCGGAAAAACGATGTTCATCTCTGGTGCCAGCCGAGGAATCGGGCTGGCGATCGCCAAGCGGGTCGCGGCCGACGGCGCCAACATCGCGCTGGTCGCCAAGACCGCCGAACCGCACCCCAAGCTGCCCGGCACCATCTACACCGCAGCCAAGGAGATCGAGGAGGTCGGCGGTCAGGCGCTGCCGATCGTCGGCGACGTCCGCGACGGTGACTCGGTGGCAGCGGCGGTGGCCAAAACCTTCGAGCAGTTCGGCGGCATCGACATGTGTGTCAACAACGCCTCGGCGATCAACCTGGGCTCCATCGAGGACGTGCCGCTCAAACGGTTCGACCTGATGAACGGCATCCAGGTGCGCGGCACCTATGCGGTGTCGCAGGCCTGCCTGCCTCACATGAAGGGCCGCGACAACCCGCACATCCTGACGTTGTCGCCGCCGGTGCTGCTGGAGTCCAAATGGCTGCGGCCGACGCCCTACATGATGGCGAAGTTCGGAATGACGTTGTGCGCGTTGGGTATCGCCGAAGAGATGCGCGATGCGGGCATCGCCTCCAACACGCTGTGGCCGCGCACCATGGTGGCGACCGCGGCGGTGCAGAACCTGCTCGGCGGCGACGAGTCGATGGCCCGCTCGCGCAAACCGGAGGTCTACTCCGACGCCGCCTACGTCGTGCTCAACAAGCCGGCCAGCTACACCGGCCACACGCTGCTGTGCGAGGACGTGCTGCTCGAATCCGGTGTCACCGACCTGTCGGTCTACGACTGCGTGCCGGGCTCTGATCTCGGCGTCGACTTCTGGGTCGACTCCGCCAACCCGCCGGGTTACACCGCCCCGTAGCGCTTTCGCGAATTGGGACGCCCTGTCCGCGAACGTGCATTCCCGGTAGCGCTAGGCGTTTGGCTGCCATCGGGAGCGCCGACTGCCCGGCAGCTAACCGAGCGCTGCCCCCGGACCACTGATGGAGAGCACTTTCGTGACCGCCGCCGTGGCAGGGTGGTGGCTGTGACGACGCCGAGCCTCTGGTCCGCCGGCCGCTACGACGCGGTCGGGGAACGCATCGCCCACATCGCCGGGCAGCTCTGTGACGCCGTGGAGCGCAGACGTCCGTTGCGAGGTTCCGACGTGGTCGATCTCGGCTGCGGTACCGGCAGCGCAGCGCTGGCGGCCTCGGCACGCGGGGCGCGCGTCACCGGCGTGGACCTCACGCCGGAGCTGCTCACCATCGCCCGGGGCCGCGCCGGCGCGGACGCGGTGACGTGGCGATGCGCCGACGCGTCGGCCACCGGCCTGCCCGACGACAGCTTCGACGTGGCATTGTCGAACATGGGCATCATCTTCGTCGAGCCGGGCACCCAGGTTCGCGAACTCGCACGGCTCGTCAAACCCGAAGGTGTGCTGGCTTTTTCGGCGTGGGTCCGCGACAGTGCCAACCCGCTGTTCGACCCGGTGGTGGCGGTGCTCGGCCCGCCGGCGGCCGCATCGTTCTCCCCGGAGCAGTGGGGTGACGCCGACACGGTCACCGACCGGCTGGCGCCCCATTTCGACGACATCGAACTGGATCGGGGACTGCACCACTGGCAGTTCGAGTCGATGGCGGCAGCGCTGCGGTTCCTGCAGGAGGAATCACCGGTGCACGTGGCGACGTTCCGGCGCGCCGCCGACCAGCGCGACCGGCTGGCGGCGGGTTTCGAGGCGGCGTTGCAGCCGCACGTCGACAATGTCGGCACGGTGCACTTCACCGCGCCGTACGTCGTCGTCAGCGCGACCCGGCGCAGCTGAACTCAGTTCGCCTGGTACAGGATTCCGCGCCCGATCGCCTCGCGCACCACCGGCAGCGCGGCGTCGGCCAGGGCGGCGTCGTCGACCCCGTGGGTGGCGGCCAGTAGCTCGATCAGCATTCCCAGCGGGACCTCGCCGCGACATCCCGCCAGCAGCGCGCGCGACACCTCGTCGACGCCGAGAACTGCTCCCGGCCCGCCGGGGCGACGCACCGCAGCCCCGACGACCTGCCAGCCGTCGGGGCCGGGCAGGGACTGTTCTTCCAGGAACACCGGCGCGGTCGACAATCGGGCCGCCAGCAGTTGCTCGTCGGTGGTGTCGTGCAGGTACTCGCGGCGGGCGAAGAACGCCGCCACCTCCGGACCGGTCAGCGCCTCCCCTGCACCCGTGATCTCTTCGAGCACCTGGTCGGGCGCCCGCCGTTCGCCGTGACGGGGCGCGCGGACGGTGATCATGCCCATGCCGACCCCGGCGATGCGGTGTTCGTCGAACCAGTCCAGCCACTGTCCGCCGCGGCGGGCGGCATCCTCGGGCAGCTCGCCGGCGTCGGAAGTCCACAGCGACACATAACTGACGGGGTCGGCGAACTCGCGCTGCACCACCCAGGCGTGCAGCCCGGTCCCGGCCAGCCACCCCGCGACGCGGTCGCGCCAGTCCTGGCCGTCGACCACCATCCAGTTCGCCATGATCTGCGCGGTGCCGCCCGGTTCCAGATGATCACCGACCTGCTCGATCATCGTGCGGCACAACGCGTCTCCGGCCATGCCGGAGTCGCGGTACTGATAGTCGAGCGACCCGGTCCCCACCACGAAGGGCGGATTCGACACGATCAGATCGAACCGTTCGCCGGCCACCGGCTCGAACAGGCTGCCGCGGCGCAGATCCCAGGTCATCGCGTTCAGCCGTGCGGTCGCCGCGGCCAGGGCGAGGGCACGAGCATTGGTGTCGGTCGCCACGATCGCGTCGCAGTGACTGCCGAGGTGCAGCGCCTGGATGCCGCAGCCGGTGCCCAGATCCAGCGCCCGCCCGACCGGCTCCCGAATGACCGCGTGGGCCAGCGACACCGACGCTCCCCCGATCCCGAGAACATGGTCGGCGTGTACCGGGCCGGGCCGTTGGCCGGCGTCGAGGTCCGACACCACGAGGAAGTCGGTGGCACCGTCGCTGTGCGGGCGGATGTCCAGCGCGGCGCGCACCCCGCCGCGCGCCGTGGTCTCCAGCACTCCGTCGGCGACCAGCGCGTCGACCCCCGCGGTGGGCAGCGCGCCCGCAACCCGCTCACGGCTCTCCTCGGTGCCCAGTAGCAGCAGCCGCACCAGCACGGCGAGCTGGCGCTGGTGGTCGGGTGCCCGTTCGGTGGCGCGCAGCGCCGACCAGGACAACCCCCGGCTGAAGGCGCCGGCGTCGGCGCCGAGCAGTTCGGCGACCCCGTCGGTGGTGTACGCGGCTGCGCGCAGGTCGGTCGCCAGCGCGTCGACGACGGCCGGGGTGTGCAGCGGGGTCAAAACAGTTCGGCCTGTTCGGCTTCGCGTTCGGGGTGGGCTTCGACCGGCTCGATAAGCTCGGGCCCGTTGTTGCGGACGCTGTTGACCAGTGTGGACACCTCGCGGATCTGCACCCGGTCGAGGTCGCCGTGCCCGCGAAGCAACCCCTCGTCGATCGGTGCATCGGGATCCAGCCAGCGGTCCCAGTCGGCCGCGCTGATGCTCAACGGCATCCGGTCGTGGATGTCGGCCAGCGGCCCCGCCGCGTCGGTGGTGATGATCGTGCAGCTGAGCAGCGGTTTGCTGTCCTTCTCGGCGCCCTTAGGCCGCCACGTCGTCCACAGCCCCGCCATGAACAGCGGCTCACCGTCACCGGCGTACATGAAGTACGGCGTCTTGTGGCCCTTGGCGCCTTTCCACTCGTACCAGCCGTCCATGGGCACCAGGCACCGCTTGGCTTTGGCCGAGCTGCGGAACGCCGGCGAGGTGGTCACCTTGTCCGAGCGGGCGTTGATGAGCAGCGGGCCGGAGGTGTCCGGCGCGCCGTCGTCGGCGGTCTTGGCCCACGGCGGCACCAGGCCCCAGCGCATCAGCCGCACCCGCCGCGTGGCGTCGTCGTCGGGCTCGCTGTGCCGCTTGACGACGGTGGCCACGGTCGTCGTCGGGGCCACGTTGTAGTTGGGCCGGGGCGGGTCCTTGTCCTGCGACGTGCTCTCGTCGATCGCCTTGATCTTCTCTGCCAGCAGCGCCGGATCGGTGGTCACCGCGAATCGCCCGCACATGGCTTCCATGGTGGCAGAACATGCGAATCGGGCGCGAAACCCGACACCGAGGGTGCCTGCGCACGCCAAAATCGCCGACAGGCAAGAATGGACAATCGTGACCACCTGGCCGGCCCCGTCGATCGCCACACCCGTGCACGCGACCGTGACCGTGCCCGGCTCGAAATCGCAGACCAACCGGGCGTTGATCCTGGCCGCACTGGCCGCCGACCACGGCCCGTCCACGTTGCGCGGCGCGTTGCGCAGCCGCGACACCGACCTGATGATCGGCGCCCTGCAGGCCCTGGGGTTCACCGTCGAACCGTCGGACACCGACGGCACCGAGTTGACGGTCAGCGGCACGCTGGCGCCCCCCGGGAACCGGATCGAGTGTGGCCTCGCGGGCACGGTGCTGAGGTTCGTGCCTCCAGTGGCCGCGCTGAGCACCGAGAGCGTGGTCTTCGACGGCGACGAGCAGGCCCGCTCCCGACCCATCGCACCGCTGCTGGACGGGCTGCGCGCGCTGGGGGTGCACATCGACGGCGACGGCCTGCCGTTCACCGTGCAGGGCAGTGGTGCGGTGCCCGGCGGCACCGTGGAGATCGACGCCTCGGGATCGTCGCAGTTCGTGTCGGGCTTGCTGCTCTCGGGGGCGGCGTTCACCGACGGGTTGACGATCGTGCACACCGGGCAGGCAGTTCCGTCCGCGCCGCACGTCGCGATGACGGTGTCGATGCTGCGTGACGCCGGAGTGGACGTCGACGATTCGCGCCCCAACCGCTGGCGGGTCGCGCCGGGACGGGTCACCGCCCGGGAGTGGGTGATCGAGCCCGACCTGTCGAACTCGGTGCCGTTCCTGGCCGCGGCCGTGGTCAGCGGCGGCAGCGTGCGCATCACCGGCTGGCCACCGCACAGCACCCAACCGGCCGGCACCATCCTGTCCATCCTGGAGAGCCTGGGCGCGGTGGTGCGGCGCGGCGACACCTATCTCGAGGTGCAGGGCTCGGCCAGCTACGCCGGCATCGACGTCGACCTGCACGACGTCGGTGAGCTGGCCCCGTCGGTGGCGGCGCTGGCTGCGCTGGCCACCCCGGGGTCGGTGTCACGGCTACGCGGGATCGCCCACCTGCGTGGGCACGAGACCGACCGGCTCAGCGCGCTGTGCGCCGAGATCACCGGGCTGGGCGGACACTGCGAGGAGACCCCGGACGGGTTGACCATCACCGCGGCGCAGCTGCACGGCGGGGTGTGGCGGTCCTACGCCGACCACCGGATGGCCACGGCCGGTGCGATCATCGGGCTGCGGGTGCCGGGGGTCGAGGTGGAGGACATCGCCACGACGGCCAAGACGCTGCCCGACTTCCCCGCGCTGTGGGCCGGCATGCTCGCGGGGCAGGCCAGTGATGCGGTGGTCCATCCGTCTTGAGCCGCCGCGAGTACGACGAGTCCGATGTCCGGGTGC
This sequence comes from Mycolicibacterium poriferae, assembly GCF_010728325.1. Next base: position 2,138,466 of record NZ_AP022570.1, on the reverse strand, counting down.
GCCCCGGCCGGGGCTCGCGGCCGCGGACCAAGACCCGCCCCGAGCACGCCGACGCCGAGGAAGCGATGGTGGTGACGGTGGACCGTGGCCGCTGGGGCTGTGTGCTGGGCGGCGACCCGGCCCGGCGGGTGACGGCGATGCGGGCCCGCGAGCTCGGCCGCACCCCGATCGTCGTCGGTGACGAGGTCGACGTCGTCGGTGACCTGTCCGGCCGCCCCGACACGCTGGCGCGCATCGTGCGGCGCGGGGATCGGCGCACGCTGCTGCGCCGCACCGCCGACGACAACGACCCCACCGAGCGGGTCGTCGTCGCCAACGCCGACCAGTTGCTGATCGTCACCGCGCTGGCCGACCCGCCGCCGCGCACCGGTTTGGTCGAGCGCACGTTGATCGCCGCCTACGCCGGCGGTCTGGTGCCCATTCTGTGTCTGACCAAGACGGATCTGGCCCCGCCGGAGCCGTTCGCCGAGTTGTTCGCCGAGCTGGACCTGACCATCGTCACCGCCGGGCGCGACGACGCGCTGGCCGAGGTCGAGTCCCTGTTGACCGACAAGGTGACCGTGCTGCTGGGTCATTCCGGGGTGGGCAAATCCACCTTGGTCAACCGGCTGGTGCCCGAGGCGGAGCGCGCCACCGGCGCGGTCACCGAGATCGGCCGCGGACGGCACACCTCCACACAGTCGGTGGCGCTGCCGCTGGCGTCCGGCGGCTGGGTGATCGATACCCCGGGGATCCGGTCGTTCGGGTTGGCTCACATCGAGCCCGACGATGTGGTGTTGGCGTTCTCCGATCTGGCCGAGGCGATCGACGACTGCCCGCGCGGCTGCGGTCACATGGGCCCGCCGGCCGATCCCGAGTGCGCTCTCGACGAGCTGACCGGGCCGGCGGCGGATCGGGTGGGTGCGGCACGCCGGCTGCTGGCCGCGCTGCGGGAAGGGTGAGCCTGACGACGCCGTCGACTGGATGTCACCAGCCCCTCGGGACGGGCACGCAGATCCGTCGTCACCGGTGGTGGGGGCGAGGTTTCCGCACGGTGTGCACGGGGCACGCTGTCGGCGAAAGGAGCACACGTGAGCACAGTTCCCACCATTGACCTCAACGACGGCAACAGGATCCCGCAATTGGGGTTCGGCGTCTTCCAGATCCCGCCCGACGACACGGCCGATGCGGTCAAGACCGCGCTGGACATCGGCTACCGCCACATCGACACCGCGGAGATGTACCAGAACGAGAAGGGCGTCGGTGACGGCATCCGCCACGCCGGCGTCGACCGTTCCGAGGTGTTCGTCACCTCCAAGCTCAACAACGGCTTCCACAAGCCCGACGACGCGCGGCGCGCGTTCGACGACACGTTGTCGGCACTCGGCTTCGATTACGTCGACCTGTTCCTGATCCACTGGCCGCTGCCGACGCTCTACGGCGGCGACTACGTCTCGACGTGGAAGACGTTGGAGGAGTTCAAGAAAGACGGCCGGGCCCGTAGCATCGGGGTGTCGAACTTCCAGGTCGAGCACCTCAAGCGGCTGGCGCAGGAGACCGAGACGGTGCCTGCGGTCAACCAGATCGAGGTCCACCCGTACTTCGTCAACAACGAGGTCCGCGTGTACGGCCAGCAGCACGGCATCGAAACCGAGGCGTGGTCGCCGATCGCGCAGGGCAAGGTGCTCGACGATCCGGTGATCACCCGCATCGCCGAGGCGGCCGGCAAGTCGCCGGCGCAGGTGGTGTTGCGCTGGCACATCCAGCGCGGCGACATCGTGTTCCCGAAATCGGTGACGCCGCAACGCATCAAGGACAACTTTGCACTGTTCGACTTCGAGCTCGGCCAGGACGACGTCGAAGCGATCACCACGCTGGATCAGGGTGACTCGGGCCGCATCGGACCGAACCCGGACACCTTCGACTACGTGCCGGACTGACAGAAACCCAGCCCAAAGACACGTTGACACTGCGATGAGGGCGGGGATCTTCGAGAAGACCCCGCCCTCATCGCAGTCTGAACGACTGCTGTCTAAACGATCAGGCCGCCAGTTCCGGTCGCTGCTCGGCAGCTTTCTCGGCGCGCTTGGCGCGTCGGCGGGCCCGCACCGCGGCGATGGCCGACTTCAGCCCCGTGCGCTGAGCAGGTGCCAGCTCGGCGAACATCCGCTCGCTGCGCGTCTCGGGCGCGTCGTCGGCGGTGTCACGCAGGAACCGGTCCGGCAGCGAGAGCTTGGCGATGGTGCGCCACGACTTGCCGTACTGCACAGCGAAGTTGCCGGTCGTGTAGGGCAGGTCGTACTTGTCGCAGAGCTCGCGCACCCGCAGGGAGATCTCGTAGTACCGGTTGCTCGGCAGATCCGGGAACAGGTGATGCTCGATCTGGTGGCACAGGTTGCCGCTCATGAAGCGCAGCACAGGACCGTTCTCGAAGTTGGCGCTGCCCAGCATCTGTCGCAGGTACCACTCGCCGCGGGTCTCACCGACCATGTCGGTCTTGGTGAACTTCTCGGCGCCGTCGGGGAAATGCCCGCAGAAGATGACGGCGTTGGCCCAGACGTTGCGGATGACGTTGGCCACCGCGTTGGCCTTGAGCGTGGACTTGTAGGTGGCGCCCGGCGACAGCGACGTGATCGCCGGATAGGCGACGTAATCCTTGACCAGCTGGTTGCCAGCCTTCACGCTGAACTCGCGGACCCGCACCATCGTGGCCTTGCGGTCGTCGCGGCCCTTGAAGATCTTGCCGAGCTCCAGGTGCTGCAACCCCACACCCCACTCGAAGGCCACCGCCAGCAGCGTGTTGAAGAACAGGTTGCTGAGGTTGAACGGCCGCCACTTCTGGTCGCGGGTGACCCGGATGACGCCGTAGCCCACGTCGTCGTCCATGCCCAGGATATTGGTGTACTTGTGGTGCATGAAGTTGTGGGTGAAGCGCCAGTGCTTGGACGCGCCACTCATGTCCCATTCCCAGGTGGAGGAATGAACTTCGGGATCGTTCATCCAGTCCCACTGGCCGTGCATGACGTTGTGGCCGATCTCCATGTTCTCGATGATCTTGGCCACGCCCAGCGTGGTCGCACCGGCCCACCAGAACGACCGCTTGGAGCTGCCCGCCAGCAGGAGCCGGCCGGTGACCTCCAACGCGCGTTGGGCCGCGATGGTGCGGCGGATGTAGCGCGCGTCCCGCGCGCCGCGGGACTCTTCGACGTCCTGCCGGATCGCGTCCAGTTCGCGCGCGAGGTTCTCGACGTCTGCATCGGTCAGATGCGCGAACTCGGGTACATCGGTGATCGCCATCTTCAGCCCTCCTTTCGCGTACCTACGCTATCGTAACCTACGACTCCGTAGGTTACTCGCTAGTAAAGCTTACACATCCAGTGTGCAATCCCCCGACGCCGCAGACACACAGGTCTGCACCCGGCTGCCGGGTTCATGCTCGACGCCTGTCCGGAGGTCCCGGACGTGCCCGTCCAGCAGTCCGACGACACAGGACTGACAGATGCCCATCCGGCAGCCGAACGGCATCTGGATACCGGCCGCCTCGCCGGCGTCCATCAGCGACGTCGCACCGTCGACGGTGGCCGTCTTGCCCGCCCGGGCGAACTCGACGGTGCCGCCGCTGCCGTGCGCCGACGTGCGCACCGCGGCGAACCGCTCCAGGTGCAGGCGTTCGGGGATGCCCGCCGCCTTCCACGTTCGATCAGCGCCCTCCAGCATCGCTTCAGGTCCGCACGCCCAGGTCTGGCGCTCCCGCCAGTCGGGGACGATCTCGTCGAGCCGGGCCAGATCCACCCGACCCTCAGTCCGGGTAGCCCGCACCGTCAGTCGGTAATCCTCGTGGGCGTCGGCGAGTTCGGCCAGTTCCCCGGCGAACAGGACGTCGGCTGCGGTCGGCGCGGAATGCAGATGGGTCACATCGCCGAGCTGATCGCGACGGACCAGGGTGCGCAGCATCGACATCACCGGGGTGATTCCCGAGCCCGCGGTCAGGAACAGGATCTTCGCCGGCGCCGGATCCGGTAACACGAAATTGCCTTGCGGCGCGGCCAGTCTCACGATGGTGCCGGGTTCGACGCCGCCGACCAGATGCGTGGACAGGAAGCCCTCGGGCATGGCCTTGACGGTGATGGTGATGGTGCGCGCGCCCCTGCTCCCCGACTGCCGGTCGACCGGCACGCTGGTCAGCGAGTAGGACCGCCAGCGCCACCGGCCGTCGACCAGCAGACCGATACCGATGTACTGACCTGCCTGGTAGTCGAACGAGAAGCCCCAGCCGGGCTTGATCACCAACGTGGCCGAGTCGACGGTCTCCCGACGCACCTCGAGCACCCTGCCGCGCAGCTCACGCGCCGACCACAGCGGGTTGGCCAGCTTCAGGTAGTCGTCGGGCAGCAGCGGGGTGGTGATGCGGCCGGCGACGGTGCGCAGCAGATGCCACCCCGGGCGTTCCTTCGCGCCGGCGACGGTGGGTCGCACCGTGTCGGCAACCCGGGCCGCGGTCTTGATCGTGCTCTTGGCCATGGGGGCTCCTGCAGGCTCGCTGTTGCTCAACCTACGGTACCGTAACTTACGGCTCCGTAGCCAGCCCTTCACAGCAGCTCGAGCAGGAACGGCAGCTCCTGGGGTGCGTACCACGCCAGATCGTGGTCCTGGGCGTCTCCGACGGTCAACTCGGCGTCCTCGTTGCCCAGATCCGCCGCGTCGATCACCTCGACGGCGGCCTTGACGGCCGGCTCGGCGCCGGCGTTGTCGACATACGCCGCGATCACCTTGGTCAGCGGGATCGGCCCCCGCACGCGCACCACCGCGTCGTCGAGGTCGGGTCGCAGCGTGACGTCGTCGGCATCGGCTTCCACCACCGCGCGCCGGGTGGGCAGGGTGCCGGCAGGGCCGGCTGAGTCGGCTGAGTCGGCTGAGGCGGCGGTACCGGCTGAGTCGGGCTCGCTCGAGTCGGCTGTGTCATGGGTGTCGTCGGCCAACAGCCGCAGGGACGCCAGCGCCGCGTCACGCAGTGCCACGTCGGCCAGTTCGTCCTCGTCACCGTGCGCATAGGCCTCCCGCAGCGTCGGGGTCACCGCGAACGCCGTCCCGCTCACGGGCTGCACCGACTCGTCGGAGACCAGTCGCTGCAACATGGCCAGGGTCACCGGGACATAGACACGCACGACGCCGAGGGTAGCCGCTATTCGGGATCGCCGATCAACGCTGCAGCGTGGTCGGGAACATAGGTCGACAGTTCCCGGGCGGGCCTGCGGTAGTTCCCGACGATCGGCCGGTCGGGCAGGTCCACCGTGGGCAGGTCGACCTCGTGATAGTCGATCGTGGACAGCAGATGGGCGATCATGTTCAGCCGAGCATTGCGCTTGATGTCGGACTCGACGATGAACCAGGGGCTCATCGGGGTGTCGGTGTGCACCATCATCTCGTCCTTGGCCCGCGAGTACTCCTCCCAGCGGTAGATGGACTCCAGATCCATCGGCGACAACTTCCACTGCCGCACCGGATCATTGAGCCGGGACCGGAACCGCCGCAGCTGTTCGTCGTCGGAGACCGAGAACCAGTACTTGCGCAGCAGCACCCCGTCGTCGATGAGCATCTGCTCGAAGATCGGTGTCTGGCGCAGGAAGAGCATGTGCTCGGCGGGGGTGCAGAAATCCATCACCTTCTCGACACCGGCCCGGTTGTACCAGGACCGGTCGAACAGCACGATCTCCCCGCGCGCGGGCAGGTGCTCGATGTAGCGCTGGTAATACCATTGCCCCCGTTCACGATCCGATGGTGCGGGCAGCGCCGCGATGCGGGCGACCCGGGGGCTGAGGTACTCGGTGATCCGTTTGATGGTTCCGCCTTTGCCGGCGGCGTCGCGGCCCTCGAACACGACGACGACGCGGGCACCGGTGGCGCGCACCCATTCCTGCAACTTCACCAGCTCGGTCTGCAGCCGGAACAACTCGGCGGCGTAGACCTTCTTGGGAATCTTGGCCTTCTTGTGCTTGCCGCTCTCGGCCGTGGTTTTGGTGGTGCCCACCGCCGAATTCTAGGCGCGGTTACTTCGCGGCCTCGACCAATTCGTCGAGCGATTCGCGCAGCAGGCTGGGCAGCATGTCGACATCGGCCATCGCGTCGCGGTCGGCGTTGATCCCGAAGTAGAGCGTGCCGTTGTACGACGTCACGCCGATCGCGAGCGCCTGGTTGTGCAGCAGCGGCGGCACCGCGTAGGTCTCCAACAGTTTGGTGCCGGCGACGTACATCTGCTTCTGCGCGCCGGGCACGTTGGTGATCAGCAGGTTGAACAGCCGCGCCGAGAAACTGGTCGCGACGCGGATGCCCATCGCGTGCAGCGTGGGCGGCGCGAAGCCCGACAGCGTGACGATGGTGCGGGCGTCGACAAGGCTGGTGGCCGTCGGATGCGATTCGGTGGCGTGGGCGATCTGGGACAGCCGCACCACCGGGTTGGCCTCGCCGACGGGCAGGTCCACCAGGAACGGCGCCACCTCGCTTATCGCCTGCCCCGGACCGGTCGACTCGATCTCGGCGTCGGGATACACCGACATCGGCGCCATGGCGCGCACGGTGGTCGACGTCGTCACGGGCTCGCCGCGCGACAGCAGCCAGTTGCGCAGCGCTCCGGCCACCATCGCGAGGACCACGTCGTTGATGTCGCAGTCGTAGCGGGCGCGGATGGCGCGGAACTCCTCGAGGCTGCCCGACGCCACCGAGAACCGCCGGTTGCGCGACACCCGGGTGTTCAGCGGGCTGTTCGGCGCGTTGCCGCGCGCCACGATGCGTGCCACCTCGGCCATCCGCCGGCCGAGGTCGAGCATCTGCGTGCTGCTGGTGACGGTCTCGGTCACCGCGGTGCGCACCGCCGCGGCCTGTGCGGTGGGCCGGGTGATCCACTCCCCCAGCGCCCCGATGATCAGCTGACGGTCACTGGGCTCGCGACCGGGGATCCAGATGTCCTCGCCGAACTCAGGGGGCTTCTGGGTGCGGTCGGCGATGACGTGGTCGATCTCCAACGCCGTCATCCCGTTGACCAGCGCCTGATGCGACTTGGTGTAGATCGCGACCCGGTTCTTGGCCAGGCCCTCGACCAGGTACATCTCCCACAGCGGGCGCGACCTGTCCAGCGGTCGCGACCCCAACCGCGCCACCAGGTCGTGCAGCTGGGCGTCGCTGCCCGGCGACGGCAGGGCAGAGCGGCGGATGTGGTAGGTGATGTCGAAGTCGCGGTCGTCGACCCAGACCGGGCGGGCCAGGCCCAGCGTCACCTCGCGCACCTTCTGCCGGTACCGCGGGACCTGCGGAAGCCGCTGCTCGACGGTGGCCAGCAGCGTCTCGTAGCTCAACCCGTTGCGGGGCTTGCGCAGGATCTGCAGCGACCCGACATACATCGGGGTCGACGAGTTCTCCAGCCGGTAGAAGGATGCGTCCGACGCCGACAGCCTGGTCACCATTGCGGCGGCCGCCTCCCCTCGATCACCCCTCGGTCAAAGACCCTGCCACGGTAACGGCACTTCCTGCGTGCGCGCACAATCGGGTGCTCAATAGGTGCGCGGGGGTGTCCGCGGGCCGTGCGAACATGATGTGGTCTGCCACTCTCCAGCAGGCGTTCACCGCGGGACGCACCGTCCCGCGTCCGTCTCGGCCGCTGGAGTATCCGCATGTCCGCATCCCCCGCCCCCGTCTCCCCCGTCGAATCTCAGTGGAGCACCGCTCCGGTCATCGACTACGAGCCCGCGCCGCAGCCACTGAGTGCCCACCGGCCGTCGTGCACGGCACCGCCGACGCACCGCCTGTCGAGCCGGCGGCGGGCGCTGCCCCTCGAGCCGCGACCGCCGAAGTCGGCGGTGGTGTTCGCCGAGACGGCGCTGCGGCAGCTGGTCGAGGTGATCGACCGGCGACGGCCGGTGGCTCAACTCAAACCGCTGATGACCCCGGTGCTCGTCGAACAGGTCATCGCCCGCGCCGCGGTCACACCACCGGGCAGTGCGACGCTGCGCCGGGTGCGGGTGCGCTGCGTGGATACCGGCGACACCGAGGTGACCGCCGCCGAGGTGTTCGCCACGTTCCTGCGGCGCGGCAGGGTGCACGCCGTCGCCGGCCGCATCGAGGCGCACCGCGGCAGCTGGCGCTTCTGCGCACTGCAGATCGGCTGATCACCGTTGAGGCTGCATCCCGCGCGGAATCACCGTTGAGACTGCATCCACTGCGGGGTCCACTCGAACTTTCCCGCGCTGAGCGCAGTCTCAACGTCCTAGCGGCGGCGGCTGCCCTTGGCGTGGCGGCCCTGCTGGCGGGCGGCCTCGCGCCGCTCACGACGGCTGCCACCCCCGGCGGGCTTCCCGTCACCGGAGCCGGAACGCTTGATCTCCACACCGCCGTCCTCCGACGGCCCCGAGTAGGTCAGCGGCCGGGACTGATCGTCGATCCCCTTGGCACGCAACTGAGTACGTTCCTTGGTGGCCACCCCGCCCTGCTGCTCGGCGGCGGCCGCCGCGGACTTGGCGAACTCGGCCAGCCCGGACGGCGCCGCCACCGGGGCGACGGTCGGTGTCGGTGCGGCCTCGACCTGGACGTTGAACAGGAAGCCGACCGACTCCTCCTTCATGCCCTCGAGCATGCCGACGAACATGTCGTATCCCTCGCGGGCGTACTCCACCTCGGGCCGCTGCTGGGCCAGCCCGCGCAGGCCGATGCCCTCACGCAGGTAGTCCATCTCGTAGAGGTGCTCGCGCCACTTGCGGTCGAGCACGTTGAGCAGCACGTTGCGCTCCAGCTGGCGCATCGCTCCCTCGCCGGCGACGCCCTCGATCTCGCTCTCCCGCTCGGCGTAGGCCCGCTCGGCGTCGGCGATCAGCGCGTCGAGCAGCTCGTTGCGGGTCAGCTCGCCGGGCTCGCCCACGGCGTCGGAGTCGAGCAGGTCGTGGTGGTCGATGCCGACCGGGTAGAGCGACTTGAGCCCCTCCCACAGCTTCTCCAGGTCCCAGTCCTCGGAGTAGCCCTCGGCGGTGGCGCCGTCGACGTAGGCGGTGATGACGTCGACGAGCATCTTGTGGGCCTGCTCGGCGAGGTTCTCGCCCTCCAGGATGCGGCGGCGCTCGGCGTAGATGACCTTGCGCTGCTGGTTCATCACCTCGTCGTACTTGAGGACTTCCTTGCGGATGTCGAAGTTCTGCTGCTCGACCTGCGTCTGCGCGCTCTTGATGGCGCGCGAGACCATCTTGGCCTCGATCGGGACGTCGTCGGGCAGGTTCAGCCTGGTCAGCAGCGTCTCGAGCGTGGCGCCGTTGAAGCGGCGCATGAGCTCATCGGCCAGCGACAGGTAGAACCGCGACTCGCCGGGGTCACCCTGACGGCCGGAGCGGCCACGCAGCTGGTTGTCGATGCGGCGGGACTCGTGGCGCTCGGTGCCGAGCACGTACAGCCCGCCGGCCGCACGCACATCCTTGGCTTCCGCGGCCACCTCCGCTTTGACGTGGGGCAGCTCCTCGTGCCAGGCGGCCTCGTACTCGTCGGCGGTCTCGATCGGGTCGAGACCGCGCTGACGCAGCCGACGGTCCAGCAGGAAGTCGACGTTGCCGCCGAGCACCACGTCGGTGCCGCGACCGGCCATGTTGGTCGCGACGGTGACCGCTCCGAGCCGGCCGGCCTCGGCGATGATGCCGGCCTCCTGCTCGTGGTACTTGGCGTTGAGCACGTTGTGCGGGATGCGCCGCTTCTGGAACTGGCGCGACAGGAACTCCGAGCGCTCCACGCTGGTGGTGCCGATGAGGACCGGCTGGCCCTTCTCATAGCGTTCGGAGACGTCGTCGACGACCGCGATGAACTTGGCTTCTTCGGTCTTGTAGATCAGGTCGGACTGGTCGGCGCGGACCATCGGCCGGTTGGTGGGGATCGGGACGACACCGAGCTTGTAGATCTCGTGCAGCTCGGCGGCCTCGGTCTCGGCGGTACCGGTCATGCCGGCGAGCTTGTCGTAGAGGCGGAAGTAGTTCTGCAGCGTGATCGTGGCGACGGTCTGGTTCTCGGCCTTGATCTCGACGTGCTCTTTGGCCTCGATGGCCTGGTGCAGACCCTCGTTGTAGCGGCGGCCCATCAGCACGCGGCCGGTGAAGTCGTCGACGATCAGCACGTCACCGTTGCGCACGATGTAGTGCTTGTCGCGCTCGAACAGCTCCTTGGCCTTGATGGCGTTGTTGAGGTAGCTGATCAGCGGCGAGTTGGCGGCTTCGTAGAGGTTCTCGATGCCGAGCTGATCCTCGACGAACTCCACGCCGAGTTCGTGCACGCCCACGACGCGCTTCTTGATGTCGACCTCGTAGTGGACGTCTTTTTCCATCAGCGGGGCCAGCCGGGCGAACTCGGTGTACCAGTTCGAGCCGCCGTCGGCGGGGCCGGAGATGATCAGCGGGGTGCGGGCCTCGTCGATGAGGATCGAGTCGACCTCGTCGACGATGGCGAAGTAGTGGCCGCGCTGGACGCAGTCCTCGAGGCGTAGTGCCATGTTGTCGCGCAGGTAGTCGAAGCCGAACTCGTTGTTGGTGCCGTAGGTGATGTCGGCGGCGTAGGCGGCGCGACGCTGCTCCGGCGACATCTGCGACAGGATGACGCCGACGTCCAGGCCGAGGAAGCGGTGCACGCGGCCCATCCACTCCGCGTCACGTTTGGCCAGGTAGTCGTTGACGGTGACGATGTGCACGCCCTTGCCGGTGAGCGCGTTGAGGTAGGCCGGCAGCACCGCGGTCAGGGTTTTGCCCTCACCGGTCTTCATCTCGGCGACGTTGCCGAAGTGCAGCGCGGCGCCGCCCATGATCTGGACGTCGAAGTGCTTCTGGTTGAGCACCCGCCAGGCCGCCTCACGGGCCACCGCGAACGCCTCGGGCAGCAGATCGTCGACGTCCTCGCCGTCGGCGATGCGGTCCTTGAACACGACGGTCTTGTTGCGCAGTTCGGCGTCGGAGAGCTTCTCGACGTCGTCGGACAGGGTGTTGACGTAGTCAGCCACCCCCTTGAGGCGCTTGACCATGCGGCCTTCGCCGAGACGGAGCAACTTCGAGAGCACGCTGTTAACCCTTTTTCCTCGATGGATTCGTCACCGGTGGACGGACACCATCGTACGGGTGGATCCGGCGCGCAAACCGGCACCTGGGGTGCGGTTGCGCGCCGGATCGGGCTGCGGCGGTCCTCAGGCCAGCCGGATCAACCCGTAGTCGTAGGCGTGGCGGCGGTAGACCACGCATGGACGGTCGCTTTCCTTGTCGTGGAACAGGAAGAAGTCGTGGCCGACCAGTTCCATCTCGTAGAGCGCGTCGTCGACGGTCATCGGGGTGGCCTGGTGCTCCTTGACACGCACGATCTGGCCGGGTTCGTGGTCGTCGGCGACGTCGCTGTGCTGCCCGTCGACGCTCGGGGCGGAGGGCACGGCGAATGCGGCGTCGAGGTGGTCGAGCGAGGTCGCTTCGTGCAGCGACACCGGCCGCTTGTCGCCGTAGTGGATCTTGCGCCGGTCCTTGCTCTTGCGCAGCCGGGATTCGAGTTTGCTGTAGGCGGCTTCGAGGGCGGCGTAGAAACTGTCGGCGCAGGCTTCGCCGCGCACCACCGGGCCACGCCCGCGGGCGGTGATCTCGATGTGCTGACAGTTCTTGCGTTGCCGGCGATTCTTCTCGTGGTAGAGCTCGACATCGAAGAGGTAGATGGTGCGGTCGAATCGTTCCAGGCGGGACAGCTTGTCGGTCACGTGCTGACGGAAGTGGTCAGGCACCTCGACGTTGCGGCCCGTCACGACGACGTCGGCATTACCGGAGGATTCGGACGGTTCGCCGTCCATGACCATTGCGCTGTCGGTGTCCACGGAAAAACTTGACATGCTTGGCAACTCGATTCTCTCTCGCTTACGCACGCCTGCTGCGTGCCCGGCTGGGAAGAAATCGCGCCGACGGGGCATATGTGGTCGCGCCGCTCGCCGGTGCAAGGTGTCGAGGACTCACCTCCTACCGCTGGCGCGATACCGGCGCGTCACCTAGAGGAGCGCCGCCGTGAGTTGTTCACGGTTCGTTGGTGCCGACGGTAGTCCGAGTTCACGTGTTCGTGCCACTAATTCGGCAGACCTGTTTTCAGTTCTTCATGCCGGGTTGATCTCGGGGTAATCGCGGCTAGGCGTTCGCCAGCGCGAGCACGGCGACCACGTGGGCTCCGCCGGTTTGCAGGACATGGACGGATTCGGCCGCCGTGGCGCCGGTGGTGACGATGTCGTCGACCAGCAGCACGGGCCCGTCGACGGCTCTGATGCGACGGACCCGGCCGGCGATGTTGCGCTGACGGTCGGCGCTGGACAGCCCCACCGAGTCCCGGGTGAAGGTCTTGAGGCGCAATGCCGCGACGACGCTCAGGCCAGAGTCAGCGACGGCATCCGGGTCTGTGCCGGCGACGGCGCTCAGGTCGGGGCTGGCGACGGCGCTCAAGTCGCTGCCGGCGCTCAAGTCGGGACTGGCGACGGCGAGTTGGGCGATTCGGGTGACGGGGTCGCCGCCGCGCCTGCGGGCCGACGACCGCTTGGTGGGGGCGGGCACCACCGCCAGCGGGCTTTCCAGGATTCCCCAGGTCATCAGATGTGCCAGTCCGTCGTGCAGCGCGTGGGCGAGCGGTCGGATCAGGTCGGTGCGGCCGTGCTCCTTGACCGCGACGATCGCCTTGCGGCGCGGCCCGGCGTAGCGCCCGAGCGACAGGACGGGCACCCCGGGGTCGATCCGCGGGGTGACGAGATGCGGTTCGTCGGGGTGGACGGCCAGCGCGCCGTCGCACTCTGGGCACCACGGCGTGGCAGGGGCGCTGCACCCGCCGCATTGCAGCGGCAGCATCAGGTCGAGCATCTGTCCTCCCTCTCGGCGCCTTCCGCGCTGTGGCTGGCCCCGACCGGGTCCCGTGGCTGGCCTCGGCCGGGTCCCGTGGCTGCCGGCCGCGTCCCGTGGCTGCCGGCCGCGTCCCGTGGCTCCCCCCGGCCGGGTGCCGGAGCGGCCGCCACCAGCCCGGTCACCCTCGTCGAACGTGAATCCTCTGCGAAATCCGGGCCGACTTTTCGCACTGAGCTCACACTCGGCGATCCCACGCCGTCCACACCCTCGCCACGATGCCGCCGTCGGTGTCCGCAGAGGTCACCCGGATGTCGTCCCAGCCACGGTCGGTGACAGCGTCGTGGCGACGAATGCCTTTGTTGAACTCCCAGGGCGTCCTGCGGTGGTGGTCGCCTTCGTAGTCGATCGCAATCATCTTGTCTCGCCAGCCCATGTCGAGCTCGGCGAGCAGACCGCCGTAGTCGTCGTAGACCGGGATCTGCGTTTCGGGGCGCGGGAAGCCGGCTCGGATCAACAGCAGCCGGACGCGGGTCTCCTGGGGTGATTCAGCGCCCGGGTCTACGAGCTCGAGCGACTCGCGGGCACGACGGATGCCGCGACGCCCCTTGTGGCGTTCGGCGAGCAGCTCGACGTCGGCGATCTTGAGCTTGGTGGCGCGGGCCAGCGCGTCGAGCGCGGCGACGGCTCGGTCCAGCGGGTACCGGCACGCGATGTCCAGGGCGGTGCGCTCTGGCGTCGTGACCCGCACGCCTCGGACCACGTCGAGCTCGTCGTCGGCGACGCTGTCGGACCAGACGGTGACCCCGCGCGGCGCATGTCTGTTGCTCCACAGAACTTCGGCGGGACGACGGGCGTCGACCCACTTCGCTCCGTGGAGCGCCGCGGCCGACTGACCGGCGACGACGCCCGCCCGCCCCGTCCACAGCCAAGCGGCTTTCGCGCGAGTGATCGCGGTGATCTCCGCCCCCGGCGGCAGGTAGATGCCCGGCAGGACGGCGCGGTAGCGGCTGCGCAGTGCATACGGTGTCAGCCGGCCCGCCCGGACCGCCTCACTGCCGATGAAGGGCTCCCCCATGCCGCGAGTGTGCTCGGTGCCACCGACACGTCGCCGATTGTGAAGCCTGTGCGAAAAAACGGCCGGCGGATCGCAACCAGTTCACGCTCGGCGACTGCCCGAGCACCTCCCGCACCCGTCGGCGCACCCAGCCACCGGACGTTCGGCGACAACCCGAGCAACTCCCGGCAACCCGAGCAGCCCCGCCGCCACCGCACGCACGGCGACTACCCGAGCAACTCCCGGCAACCCGAGCAGCCCCGCCGCCACCGCACGCACGGCCACTACCCGAGCAGCTCCCGCACCCCGTCGGCCGACTCCGCCGCAACCGCACGCACGGCCAACTCTCGAGCCGCCGCCCGGTCGACGGCCCGCACCGCCTCCTTGACCGCGGGCACCGCGGGCGGGGTGACCGACAGCGCGTCGACGCCCAGCCCGATCAGCAGCCCGGCGGCACGTTCGTCGGCGGCGAACTCCCCACACACCGACACCGACGCCCGCCCCTGCGCGCCAGCGCAGGTGGCGCGGATCAGGGCAAGCAACCCCGGGTCGTAGGAGTCACCGATCGTGGCCACCGCGTCGTTGCCGCGGTCGGCGGCCAACGCGTACTGGGTCAGGTCGTTGGTGCCGATCGACATGAAGTCGACGTGGGGCGCCAGCGCCGCGGATTTCAGCGCGGCGGCAGGAACTTCGACCATGATCCCGACCTGCAGGCCCGCGGGAGCGGGCCCGGCCTTCGTGACGGCGTCGTCGAGCAACTGTCGCGCGGCGAGCAACTCGTCGAGTGTGCTGACCATCGGGAACATCACGCTGACGGGGGTGTGCTGTGCCACCAGCGCCATCGCCAATAACTGGTCGGACAACAGCTGTGGGTGCTGCAACGACATTCGGACGCCGCGGACGCCCAGGAACGGGTTGAGCTCGGCGGGCCCGGGCGCAAACTCCAGCGGCTTGTCCCCCCCTACGTCGAGGGTGCGCAGCGTGACCCGCCGTCCGTCGAGAGCTTCGGCGATCTTGCGGTAGACGGCCACCTGTTCGTCGACGCTGGGTGCGTCAGGCCGGCCGAGGAACAGGAATTCGGTCCGGACCAGCCCGGCGAAGTCGGCGCCGTGCGCGGCGGCGGCCCGCGCGTCGTCGACCGAGCCGATGTTGGCGCCGACGCCGACGGTGACGCCGTCGGTCGTGACGGCGGGCCGGTCCGACCGGGCGTGGGCGGCGCGGCGACGTTCCTCGAGCGCATGCACCTGCTCGAGGAAGCGGGCGCGGACGTCGGCGGGCGGGTCGACGTGGTACTCACCGCGGGTGCCGTCGACGGCGATGGTGGTGCCGTCGGCGACCGTCAACACCTCGGGTCCGGCACCGACAATCGTGGGAATGTTCTTGGCGCGCAGCAGGATCACGTTGTGGGCGTGGGGACTGCCGTATGCCATCAGCACCGCGACCACCTGCGCTGGGTCCAGTTCGGCAGCTTCGCCGGGGGTCAGGTCGTCGGCGATCAGCACGCCGCTGCCCGCGGTTCCCGGCGCGACGCCGAGCATCGCCCGCAACACCTGGTCACCGACGGCGGTGACGTCGGCGGCGCGGGCCTGCAGGTACGGGTCGGTCAAGGCGGCGAACCTGCCCGCCAGTGCGCTGACCGCGGCCGACCAACCGGCGGCGGCCGACGAGCCGTCATCGATGCGGGCGCGGGCGGCGTCGAGCAGTTCGGCGTCGTCGAGCAGCAAGAGGTGGGCGTCGAAGATCCCTGCCTCGGCCTCTCCGACGTCGCGGGCGGTGTCGGCGCGCTGAGCGCTGATGTCGCGACGGACGGAGGCGATCGCCTTGCCCAGCCGTCGCCACTCGGTCACCGGGTCGGCGGCGGGTTCGTCGGGCACGTCGATGGGACCCCGCCGGGCCGAGCGGGCCGGGCCGATGCCCAGCCCCGCCACCGCGCCGATGGGTTGCCGGGCCGCGGGCGCGTCCGACACTGCAGTGGCCGGTTCGGTGGATTCGTCGAAATTGCGGGCGGCCAGCGCCAGCACGTGTTCGAGCGTCTCGGCGGCCCGCCTGCCCGAGACCCGCAACTCGACGGTGTCGCCTTTCCTGACGCCCAGCGTCGCGATCTTGGAAAGGCTTGTGGCGTCGATCCATTCGGAGTCGGTGCGCACATTGCGCAGGTGGACGCGGGCGTCGCGGTGACGCACCTCGTGTACCAGCCGGGCGGCGGGGCGGGCGTGCAGGCCGTGCGGGTTCTCGACGGTGAAGGTGCCGACCAGACCGTCGTCGACCGGAGCGCCCCCGGCGCCGGCGTCGGGGGCCTCACCCAGTTGTCCGGCCTTGCCGGCCAATGCCCCGCCGGCTTCGGCGACGACCTCGTCGATCGTGGCCCCACCGGCGGCGGCCACCGCGGCGACCACCAGACCCTCGACCAGCGGCGCCGGGCACAGCACTACTCGATCGCGGGCATCGTCGTCGAGCAGCTCCAGCGCGAGCTCGGCAGACAGCACGGCGCTGCCCAGGTCCATCAGCACCACCACGCCGGCACCCTGGTCGGCGGAGGTGATGGCGTCGACGATCTGCGCAGCATCGGTGCCGAAGGTGGTTTCGTCGAGGCCTGCGGCGACGGCGATGCGAAGTTGCTTGCCGTGCAACATCTCCTGGGCCAGCGCGACCGCGGCGCGAGCCAGCGCTCGGCTGTGAGAGACGACAACCAGCCCGACGGGCGCCATGGCGGTCACGCCCCGAATGCCGTTGCCGCCGCGCCGATCAGCATCGCCGAGGAGGCCGCGCCCGGGTCGATGTGCCCGACGCTGCGCTGGCCGAGGTAGGAGGCACGGCCCTTGCGCGCGACCATCGCTTCGGTGGCGTCGCGCCCGGCCACGGCGGCCGCCTCCGCGGCGACCAGCGCGGTCGCCAGATCGGCTCCGGCTGCCAGTTCGGCATCCAGGGTGTCCAGCGCGGGAGCCAGCGCGTCGAACATGGTCTTGTCGCCGGCCTCGGCGCGCCCGCGCTGCACCACACCGTCGACCCCGGCGCGCAGCGCCTTGGCGAAGTCGGTCGCACTCGCGCCGTCTGCCAGCGCGGTGGCCATCCGCAGGAAGAATGTCCCGTAGAGCGGACCGCTGGCTCCGCCGACCGAACTCACCAACGTCATCCCGACTTTCTTGACGAGCGCGGAGGGGTCTGGCGCAGGAGTCTCGTCGAGCGCCGCGACGACGGCGCTCATGCCGCGTTCCATGTTGGTGCCGTGGTCGGCGTCGCCGATGGCCGCGTCGAGGTCGGTGAGATAGCCGGCGTTCTCGCCGATCACGCGCGCATACTCCCGGATCCAGTCGCTCAGAGTGGTGACGTCGATGTCCGCCTGAGTCATTCAGCAGCCCTTCCGCAGTGCCGGCGTGTTCACCGGGTGGTCCCATAACGTCAGCAGGTCATCGTCGGCACGCAGCAGCGTCACCGAACATCCGGCCATGTCCAGGCTGGTGATGAACGGGCCGACCAGCGAGCGGGCGATCTGAACTCCCGACTTCTCCAGGATGGCAGCAACTTCGGCGTACATCACGTACAGCTCGAGCAGTGGCGTGGCGCCCATGCCGTTGACGAACAGGATGGCCCCGTCCGGGCCGGCGAAGTCGAGGTCGGCAAGGATCGGTTCGCAGATCAGTTCGGCGACGTCACGGGCGGGCCGGATCGGCATGCGTTCGCGACCCGGTTCGCCGTGGATTCCGATACCCACTTCCATTTCCGAGTCGGACAGTTCGAATGTGGGATGCCCGACTGCGGGCACGGTGCACGAGGTGAGCGCCACGCCCATGCTGCGGGCGGCGGCGTTGACGCGGCGGGCGACGTCGGCCACATCGGCCAGCGGGCGGCCCTGGTCGGCGGCGGCTCCGGCGATCTTCTCGACCAGGACCGTCGCGCCGACTCCGCGTCTCCCGGCGGTGAAGGTGCTGTCCTGCACGGCGACGTCGTCGTCGACGATCACCGACTCGACCGGGATGTCCTCGGCCATGGCCAATTCCGCGGCCATCTCGAAGTTCATCACGTCACCGGTGTAGTTCTTGACGATGTGCACCACGCCGGCGCCGCCGTTGACACCGCGGGTGGCTTCGAGCATCTGGTCGGGCACGGGTGAGGTGAAAACCTCTCCGGCGCAGGCGGCGTCGAGCATGCCAGGGCCTACGAAACCGCCGTGCAGCGGTTCGTGCCCGGAGCCGCCCCCGGAGATCAGGCCGACCTTTCCTGAAACGGGGGCATCGCCGCGGTAGACGATGCGGTGGGTGTGGTCGACGCGCAGTTCTGGATGGGCGATGGCCATTCCGCGCAGAGCCTCGGCGACGACGTCGGCCGGGTCGTTGATCAGCTTCTTCATGGTGGGGCTCCTCGGGGTCAGGCGGGGGTGGGTGTGGCGGCGGGTTCGGGCACCGCTGCCGGTGCGTTGTCGGCGCGGGTGCGGGAGATCGCGACGTAGGCCAGCGCGGCGAGCGCACCGGCGAGCAGTTCGGCACTGAGGTAGACGGGCAGCTGGTTCCAGTGCACGGTGCCGCCGGCGAGCTGCTGCACCAGCATCGGGCCGAGGGTGCGGGCCGGGTTGATGGACGCTCCGGTGGTGGGCGCCACCGGGATGATCGCGGCGAACACCACGAGGCCGATCGCGACGCCGGCGAAACCGACGGAGGCCTTGCGGTGGATCACGCCGAACACGGTGAACACAAGAATGAACGTACCGATGAACTCGGCGAAGAAGGCCTGAGCCGGGCTGATTCCGGGGGCGTAGGTGGCGACGCCGAGGCCGGCGTCACGCGCGGCCAGACCCAGCACGCCGATGATCGCCGCGGCACCGGCGACGGCGCCGACCACCTGAGCGGTGAGGTAGGCCGGCACCCGGGACCAGGGGAACTTGCCCGTGACGGCGAGGCCCACCGTGACGGCGGGGTTGATGTGGTTGCCGCTGATGTGGCCCAGCGCGTAGACGGTCGCGACCACCACGGTGGCGAACGCGAAGGAAATCATGCCCAGGTCGGCCATCGTGAACGGGGCATCGCCGTTGACGATGATCGTTGCGGGCACCGATCCCACTCCGATGAACACCAGGAAGGCGGTGCCGAGCGCTTCGGCGGCCAGTTTCTGGGTGAGGGATGGCTCGTCCATGCTTGCTCTCCGTTGAGTCTGAACTGAGTATGGCTCGACTATCTCGTATGTCATTCGGCATTATCGAATGTGATCTGGACCATACGCCTATGCTTCGGTGGATACAAGGGTGGTTCCGGAAGGGGTGGCGCGCTGATGATCCAGGCGGTGGACCGCGCGCTGCGCATCCTGGCCGTTCTCGGCGGCGGTCGCCGGATGAGCCTCGGCGAGATCTCCACCGCCATCGACCTGGCTCCATCCACCGTGCACGGCCTGGTGCGCACGTTGTTGGCCCACGGCATGGTCCAGCAGGAAGCCGACTCCGGCCGTTACCGGTTGGGCCCGGCGACGCTGCGACTCGGCAACGTCTACCTCGACACGCTGGAACTGCGATCGCGCGTGGCGATCTGGGCCGAGGGGCTGGCCCGGCGCACCGGCTGCGCGGTGCGCACCGCGGTGCTGCTGCGCGATGAGGTGGTGGTGGTGGCCCACGAGCCCCGGCCTGACGGGACCCGTCAGATGCCGGAGGTCGGCATCGTCATTCCCGCCCATGCCAGCGCACTGGGGAAGGCGTTGCTGGCGTTCTCCCCCGAAGCGCTGACCGGGCCGCTGCGCAGTATGACCGGTGACACCATCATCGACCCGGCGACGTTGGCCGAGCAGCTGGTCGAGGTCCGTGCCACCGGCATCGCCAGCGAAGTCGAGGAAGCGATTCTCGGGGAATGCGCTCTGGCGGCAACGGTTTTCGACACCACCGAACAGCCGGCCGGCGCGATCAGCCTGGTGGTACCCGCCGGCCGCTGGCCGCTGCCGCCCGAGGCGGTCGACGCGTTGCGGGACACCGCACGCACCGTGTCGCGCGAGCTGGGTGCTCCGGTGTGGCCGCCGCGCACGTGACGGGCGCACACGTGACGGGCACGCCTGTGGCCGCCGCGCACGTGACGCGCCGTCAGGTCAGGACGATCGAATCCCCCTGCACCTCGACCGAGACCGGGGTGAGCGGCCGGGCCGCCGGCCCGTTGACCACCTGGCCGTCGAGGCTGAACTTGCTGCCGTGGCATGGGCAGTTGATGGTGCCGTCGGCGACCTGGTTGATCAGACAGCCCGAGTGGGTGCACACCGCCGAAAAGGCCTGGTAATCCCCTGTGACCGGCTGGGTGACGACGACGTCGCCGACGATGATCCCCGACCCGACGGGCACGTCGGCGGTCGAGGTGAGCGACTCCGGCGCGGCCGACGGGTCACCGCCCGGGCTCGCGTCCGCTCCGGCGTCGGGATCGGACCCGGAATCGCCGCTCGAGCAGGCCGCCAGCGTGACCGCCGCGGCCCCGACGCCGAAGCCGGCGAGTACGGTTTTACGCGGGATCGGCACGTCGTGGATGTCCATCACTGACCTTTCGGTGGGCTGGCCGCCGATGGGCTGTACCGCGCGGCAGGTCCAGTGTCGGCCAGGCAGACCCGGCTTCGCATGCGCAATCGGCAACAACGCACCTTCGGCAGTGCCCTAGGACGGTCCCGCGGACGTCACCAGCGTGTGGGCGACTTCGAAGACCACGCGGGCATGCAGCTCGAAAAGCCTGATCAGGTCCACCGAGTCGCCGCCGACCTCCCTGGCGATGAACAGACCGTCGGCGCCCGCGATCGCGTAGGTGGCGATCAGCTGCGCCTGCTCCTCATCGAGCTCGGGCGCCAACTCGCGGACGATGCCTTCGAAGCGCCGCGAGGCTTCCGCGCGGACCTGCAGGAACATCTCTCGCGCGCGTGGCTCGACCGGCCGGTGTTCCAGCGCCAGCATCAGCCCCAGACGCAGGAAGTCCGGCGCGTCCAGCAGAGCCTTGGCCACCTGCGGCCCCAGGTCCCGCAACCGGCCGGCGATCTCCTCACCACCGGGCAGGTTCAGTGCGGCCAGCCACCGCGCGAAGCTGCGCTGGATGACGGCCGCAATCAAGTCGTCTTTGTCGGCGAAATGCCAGTAGATCGAGGTGGGTGGTAGCCCGCTCTTCTTGCTCACCAATGAGATCGTGGTGCCGTCGTAACCCCGCTCGGCGGCGACTTCGGTCGCGGCATCGAGGATGCGTTCGCGCGATTGCTCGCCGTTGACGCGGGTTCGCCGGGCGCGCTTGGCGGACGGCTTGTCCGGGTGAGTGTCGGTCACTCGGTCTCCTCGCCGATGCTGCCGATCGGAGGTCCTCGGCCTTTTGTAGAGATCACTACATTAGTGGAACGTAAAGGCGTGCGAACAAGGGCAGGAGACAGACCGATGGACGCCTGTCAGGTGGCCCGAGATCTGTCTGCCCTGCAGCGAGCACTCAAGCCGGCGCGTCGGTGATCTCCAAGGCGATTTCGACCAGGATGTCTTCTTGGCCGCCGACGAGCCCCCGGCGTCCCGCCTCCTCGAGAAGCGTTCGGGCGTCGACGCCGAAGCGCTTCGCGACCGCCTCTGCGTGGCGCAGGAAGCTCGAGTACACCCCGGCGTAGCCCAGGGTGAGCGTCTCGCGGTCGACGCGGACCGGGCGTTCTTGCAGCGGCCGAACCAGATCGTCGACCGCGTCTTCGAGCGCATGCAGGTCGCACCCGTGTGGCCATCCCATCCGGGTGGCTGCGGCGACGAACACCTCCAGCGGCGCATTTCCGGCACCAGCGCCCATGCCGGCAAGAGAGGCATCCACTCGTCGAGCCCCATACTCGACCGCCACGATGGAGTTGGCCACGCCCAACGACAGATTGTGATGTGCATGGATACCGATTTCCGTTGCGTTGTCGAGCTTTTGACCGACCGCGTCGACCCGCTCGGCGACATCGCGCATCGTCATGGCGCCGCCGGAGTCCACGACATAGACGCAGCCGGCGCCGTAGTTCTCCATCAATCGAGCCTGCTCGGCGAGGTCGGCCGGACTCGTCATGTGACTCATCATCAGGAAACCGACCGGGTCCATACCCATCTCACGTGCGGCTGCGAGATGGTGGGCCGAGATGTCGTCCTCGGTGCAGTGCGTCGCGACGCGGACCACGGTGGCGCCGGCTTCGGCCACTCGAGATCGGTGTGCGCGCCGAAACCATAGACACAACTGGAGCCGGCCAGGCCGCCGGTGTCAGCCAGGCAGCACCGGCTTGGCACCCGCAACCATCAACGGGCGAACCTCCACCCAGCTCGGATCGCCGTCCTCGGCGGACGCGCCGGACAGCTGCAGCACCCCGCGGCCGTCGGACACGTAGACCGTCGACGGGTTGGCTGCCACCGTCGTCACCGGCATCAGCAGGTTGCGGCTCGGTGCATCGGAGTTCACGCCGTCGAGGTTGACGTAAGACACCGGATGCTGCGGGTCGGTGCGGCTGACGACGATGTCGTCGCCGGTGCGCCACCCCAGCGAGACCGCTGTGTTGCCCAGCCCGTAACCCAGCCGGCGCGGGAAGGTCAGCGCGTATCCGCCGCCCTCGGTCTGCTCCACGCCGGCCAAGATCACCCGGCCGTCGATCACCATCGCCGCGCGGGTGCCGTCGCGGGAGAGCTGCAGCTCGGTGATCGCGCCGGGGAAGCGCGCCGTCACGGCGGTGGAGTCGACCGGGATGCGGGCAGGCTGCCCGGAGGCGTCCTGCACCGCGCGCACGACATTGAGGCCGTCGACGACGACCCAGATCGACTCGTCGAGCGACCAACTCGGCCGGCTCAGGGTGCGTCCGTCCATCACCTGGGCGGCGCTGCCGCCCAGCGGGCCGACCCACAGCGACGACGCCATGTCGGGGGCGCCGGGACGTTGCACGACGACCGAGGCGACTTCCTGTCCCGACCGTGACAGCGCCGCCGCCACCTGGCCCGGTGTCTGCCCGAACGCCCCGGGCACTCGTGGGGCGCTGAACTCGTCGAGGGACACCAGCGAACCGCCGACCAGGGCGTGCAACCCAGCCGCGGCCCCGTCGGCCGCGCCGGGGTCGGTGGCGGCGACGTCGGCGGTGGTCCACCCGTCGGCGAAACGATCGTCGAGCGCGGCGCCGTCGGCGTTGATGACGTAGGGCCCGTTGATGCCGGCGCGCGACAGGGTCCAGATGATCTGTGCGGCCAGCAGTTGCCGGCTGTGCGGGTCGGTGGTGGACAGGTTCTCCAGGTCGATTCGCGCGCCGCCGTAACCGCGGCCGACACCGGTCTTGCCGCCGTCGGCGCGGGTCACCGGACCGCTCAGCTTCAGTGGCTCGTCGAGCAGGTTGCGCACCGTCTTGGCCATCTCCGGCCGCGGACCGGCGATCAGCTTGCTGACCAGTTCGGTGGCCAGTTGGTCGGGTTCGGAGACCGCCACGTAGCGCGGGTCGGGCACCACGGTCTTTCCGGTCGGGTCGACGAAGTAGAGCGTGTTGCGTTTGTAGGTCTCCTGGAACTGCTGCCAGTCCAGGAAAACCCCGTTGGGCAGAGTGTCGATGCGCCAGCCGTCGGAGGTTTTGATCAGCTCGATGGGACCGGGGTCGGGCAGCGCCCCCTCGCCGGTCTCGAACACCCCCATGTCGGACAGCGAACCGAGGATGTCGGCGCGCATCGTCACCGAAACCTTCTCGGGCTCACGGGTTTCGACGAACACGACGTTGTCGATCAGCAGCGCACTGCCGGCGTCGTCCCAGCCGCTGGACGCCGATTCGGTGAGGAACTGCCGCGCAGCCAGGTGCCGGTTCGCCGGATCTGCGGTGGCCTTGAGGAACTCGCGCAGCAGGATGTCGGGATCCATGCCGGGGGTGGGTTTGGGCAGGCTGGGCGGCGCGGGACGGCCGACGGTGCCGATGGCCTGCGGGGAGGACGAACTGGGTACTCCGGCGCAGCCGGCCAGCACCACGGTCAGGACGGCGAGGCAGGCAACGACGATGCGGGTCACACGCTCTCCCCGGCGGGTTCGCGTTCGCGCGCGGGACGCCGTGCGGCGGCGGGCTTTTCGATCGGTTTGACCGGGAGCGGGCTGCTGGTGACCTTGTGGCCGCGGACCAACGGCAGCGTGAGCCGGAAGCAGGCGCCCTTGCCCGGTTCACCCCACGCTTCGAGCCGACCCTGGTGCAGCCGCGCGTCCTCGATGCTGATGGCCAGCCCCAGGCCGGTGCCGCCGGAGCGGCGCACGCGGGACGGGTCGGAGCGCCAGAACCGGCTGAACACCAGTTTCTCCTCGCCGGGGCGCAGCCCGACGCCGTAGTCGCGGACGGTGACGGCCACGGTGTCGTCGTCGGCGGCCATCCGGATGCGCACCGGCTTGCGTTCGGCGTGGTCGATGGCGTTGGCGATGAGGTTGCGCAGGATCCGTTCGACGCGGCGCGGGTCGACCTCGGCGATGATCCCCTCGGGTGGCATGTCGACGATCAACTCGACGCCGGCGTCCTCGGCGAGGTGGCCGACGTTGTCGAGGGCGCTCTTGACGGTGGAGCGCAGGTCGATGGCTTCAACGGCCAGTTCGGCGACGCCGGCGTCGTGGCGGGATATCTCGAGCAGGTCACTGAGTAGCCCTTCGAACCGGTCGAGCTCGTCGACCATCAGCTCGATGGATCGGCGCAACGAGGGTTCGAGCTCTTCGGCGTGGTCGTGGATCAGGTCGGCGGCCATCCGCACCGTGGTCAGCGGGGTGCGCAGTTCGTGGCTGACGTCGGAGGTGAATCGGCGCTGCAGGTTGCCGAACTCTTCGAGCTGGGTGATCTGGCGGTGCAGGCTTTCGGCCATGTCGTTGAATGACACCGCCAGCCGGGCCATGTCGTCCTCGCCGCGTACCGGCATCCGCTCGGTCAGGTGACCTTCGGCGAACCGTTCGGCGATGCGCGACGCGGAGCGCACCGGCAGCACGATCTGGCGGGCCACCAGCAGCGCGATCGCGGCGAGCAACCCGAGCAGCACCACGCCGCCGGTCGCCATCGTGCCGCGCACCAGTGTGATGGTGGACTCTTCGTTGTTCAGCGGGAAGATCAGGTACAGCTCGAGATTCGTCACCGACGACGTCGCGGGGGTCGGGCTGCCCACGATCAGGGCCGGCCCGGAGAAGCCGTCGGTGTGCACCGTGGCGTACTGGTAGCTGACCTGGCCGGCTTTGACGAAGTCGCGCAGCGTGTTGGGGATCTGGTCGATCGGGCCTGCGGCGGTGGCCGCGCGCGGCCCGTCCCCGGCGACGATGAGCACTGCGTCGAATGCTCCGGCCAGTCCCGCACCGGCGTCGGCCTTGCGGTCTATGAGGGTGTTGCGCGCCAATTGCAGGCTGCTGTCGAGCGAGCGGGTCTCCTCGCCACCGACGATGCCGCTGACGGTGGTGCGGGCCCGCTCGATCTCCTCCGTGGCCGCGCCGACTTTGACTTCGAGGATGCGGTCGGTGATCTGACTGGTCAGCACGAAGCCGAGCACCAGGATGACGGCCAACGACAGACCGAGCGTCAGCGACACCACCCGCAGTTGCAGTGAGCGCCGCCAGGCCAGTCCGATCGCGCGGCCCAGCGCGCCGAGTCCGCGGACCAGCGGTGCCGACCGCCGGTGGATGCGCCGCCGCGAACCGAAGATCACGCTGACCGCCGGCGGGTCACGACCCCGGCCGGTCCGATCACGGCGACCCCGGCCGGTCCGATCACGGCGACCCCGGCCGGTCCGATCACGGCGACCGCGGGCGGTCCGATCACGGAGGTCCGGCCTTGTATCCCACTCCTCGAACCGTGAGCACAACCTGCGGGTTCTCCGGGTCCTTCTCGACCTTGGCCCGCAACCTCTGGACGTGCACGTTCACCAAACGGGTGTCGGCGGGGTGCCGATAACCCCACACCTGTTCGAGAAGCACATCTCGAGTAAACACCTGGCGCGGTTTCCGCGCCAACGCCACCAGCAGGTCGAACTCCAGCGGAGTCAGCGCGATCTGCTCCCCCTGCCGGGTCACCTTGTGCGCCGGCACATCGATGTCGATGTCGGCGATGGAGAGCATCTCGGCGGGCTCGTCCTCGTTGCGCCGCAGCCGGGCGCGCACCCGGGCCACCAGTTCCTTGGGCTTGAACGGCTTCATCACGTAGTCGTCGGCGCCCGACTCCAGCCCGAGCACCACGTCGACGGTGTCGGTCTTGGCGGTCAGCATCACGATCGGCACACCGGAATCGGCGCGCAGCACGCGGCACACGTCGATGCCGTTCATGCCGGGCAGCATCAGATCCAGCAGCACCAGATCGGGGCGCAGTTCACGCACCGCCGTCAGCGCCTGGGTGCCGTCTCCGATGACCGCGGTGTCGAAACCCTCGCCACGCAGCACGATGGTGAGCATCTCGGCGAGCGAAGGGTCGTCGTCGACGACCAGGATCCTTTGCCTCATGGTGTCCATGGTGTCACCAGTTCGCGATAATCCTCGGATACCACACGGCGCGTTGTCCGGGTTCACCGGCATTCGGTTCGTATTTGCCCCGCACCTGGCTGCAGCATCGCGCAGCGAGCCGTCCGGGACGGCAGCGAGCGCGCGTGACGGCAGCATCCCGCGCGCCGCATCACGTGACGGCAGCATCCCTTGGACAGCGGCAGTGCCGCGCACACCCGGGCACACCATCGCCCGGCCGAATTCAACGCCCCGCGGCTGGTGACGGCAGCATCGTGCACACCCGCATGACCGTGCCGTCACGCGGTGGTTCAGTTCAAGGCGGCCTGGATGACGTCGCGCTGCTGGCGCAGGGTCTGGATCACCTCGAACCCGATCTGGCGCACGCTGGCCAGAACCGGGCTGGCGGCCGGTGGCGTCGCCGCTGACCAGGCGCCGTCCTCCAGCACCCACCCCAGCGAAGCGCTCGCCGCCAGCGCCGCGCGAGCCGAGCGGGCCTCGGGGTCATCAATGTCGTCGGCGAGCGCGAGCACCAGGTGTTGACGCGAGAACTCAGCGCCGTCGGCGTCCTTGATGACGGGGTTGGTCCACCAGTGCTCGAACGGGATCCGTGAGCCGCGGTCGATGTGCTCACCGCTTCGGGTGCGAATGGGCGCCGGCGGGTACAGGGCCAGCTTCGGCACATACTCGCCGCCACGCTGCAGGCCGCTGCGCACCTTCATCAACGTCAGGCAGGCCGCCGAGCTGGCGGTTTTGGGATTGGGCACACCACCGGTGTCCACCCAGGTCAAGACGTCACGCAGGCCGATCTCGGTCAGCAGCGCCCGCGACGTGTCTCCATCGTGGACGAGCTTGCGAACGTGCACTGCCAGGACCTGCGCCTCGATGTAGCGGCCCTGGTCGAATCGTTCCCCCACCGACGCCAGTGCCAGCGCGTAGTCGTCCAGCGCCGCCAGCAGCGTGGTGTGCGACCGAGTCGTCAAAGTCATGGCTCCCCCGTGTGCCCTTGAACCGACCGCTGCGCAGAACTCTGCGCAACTCCCCAGGATCCGCAGCGTACGCGGCCGGGCGCGATCGCGCGTCACGTCCGTCAGACTGCGAGCAAATCAGCAGGAAAGCCGTGCGGCCAGCTCGTCGGAGTCCACGTCGGTCGGCACCACGGCCCAGGGTCCACCCCAGTTCGCCGCGGCCAACTCGGCGTACACCGCCGCGGTACGGCGTTGCAGACCGTCGTCGCGTTCGTAGGCGTCGCGGGCCCGGTCGGCTTCCTCGGCAGCCCGGTTGACGGCCCGCTGGGCGGCCAGCTCGGTGGGCACGTCCAGAAGCAGTTGCCAGTCCGGAACGGGCAGGCGCAGTCGGCCGTATTCGAGGTCGTGCACCCAGGACACCACGTCGCCGCCGGCGTCCTGATGCAGGCGGGCAGCGCTGTACGCGGCGTTGGAGGCGACGTAGCGATCGAGGATGACGACGGAGTACGCCGCGGTCAGGTGCCCGATCTGCTCGCGCGCGCCGGCACGGTCCATCGCGAAGAGCACCGCCATTGCGTACACCGAGTCGGCGAGGTCTCCATGTCCGCCGTGCAGCGCTTCGGCCGCCAGGTCGGCCGGTACCGACTCTCCGTACCGGGGGAAGGCCAGGGTCGCCACGGATCGGCCGGCTCCTTCGAACGCGCCACGCAGTCCGTTGGTCAACGTCCGCTTGCCTGCGCCGTCGACGCCCTCGATGACGATGAGCACGCCGCCAACCCTAGGGCAGGTACTGCGAGCAACGTTTGCCTATCCGAAGTCGAGGCCCGATAGTTGTGCGAGTGCGGGGAGGTGCCGCCACTGGCAAAGTGGCTGAATTCGCGGTAGTGGCCGGCGTCGGGGCAGCGGTCGTGTTCGGTTGGGGATGCGGTGTCGCATCGGCCGACGAGGCGTCGGAGTCCTCGGCCTCGGGATCCTCAGAGTCGGCGGGGTCGTCGGCGTCGGGGTCCTCGGGGCTGTCGGGGTCCGGATCGACCTCGACCGGTCAACGGCATGGTCGCGACCGGGACGATGACGGACCCGGCGACGACGCGGGAGTCACCGAGGACGCCGAGGAGCTCGCTAACGACAGCGACGTCGGCGACCGAGACGGTGACGACGACGCCGGCGTCGTCGACGGCGACGTCCTCATCGACAGCGCCGGCCTCGAGGACGACGCCGGCCTCGTCGACAGCGCCGGCATCGAGACCGCGGACGAAACCGGCACCGATACCAACACCGAACCCAGCGTCACCGACGGCGAGCCCACGAACCAGGCGACCACTGATGTCGCCATCGACGCGGCCGCCGCGGTCGAACCCGGCGCCCACGCGAACGGCGACGCCCCACCCCCGACGGGCCCCGCGGCACTTCCGCAGGCGTGGGTGATGACCGCGGCCGCCCGTCGCGAACTCGAGCCCGACGCGAAACACCAGTCGATGGTGGCCGACACCGACTCGACCGGCGAGGTGGTCGCCACCCCCGGCGCCGCGGAGAACACCGTCAGCTACACCGCACCGCCGTCGTTGTTCGACAAGGCGACCCTCACGGGTCTGTATGTGCTGCGCGGCATTTCGAAGCTGATCGGCGTCGACCTCTACGGCGTCTTGGGTAAGGCGCTCACCAGCGACCGGCCGCCGTCCTTTCTGACCCGCGGCCTGCACGCCCGGCTGACCGACTACGAAGTCTCCGAGGACAACAGCTGGAAGGTCTGGGAATTCGAGCCGTTCAATTCGACCGGCAAAGCGGTCGTCGCGGTGCACGGCGGTGGCTTCGTCCTGGAACCCAACATCATGCACTGGATGGACTACACGTCGATGGCCCGCGACACCGGCGCCACCGTGATCGTGCCGCTCTACCCGCTGGCCAACACCGAGGCCGGGTCGGCGACCAGGGTGGTGCCGGCGATGGCGCAGTTCCTGTCCGATCAGATCGCTCAGTACGGCGCCGACGACGTCAGCGTCTACGCCGACTCCGCGGGCCCCATCCTGGCGCTCTCGGCGGTCCGCCAACTCGTCCTCGCCGGCAAGCCGTTGCCCGCGAGCATGGTGTTGCTGTCCTTCGCCCCGGATGCCACGCTGTCCAACCCCGCCGTCCGCGACATCAAGGATCCTTTCGTCGACCTCGATGATCTCGACGTCTCCGCCAACAGGTGGAGCGCCGGGCTGGCGCTGACCGATCCGCTGATCAACATCATGTCCTTCGAGGACGCCGTGCTGGCGGCGCTGCCGAGCACCACGATCTACGTCGGGTCGCTCGAATTTGCCCTGCCGGATACCCTTGCGCTGCAGCAGAAGTGGTCGGCGGCCGGCGGCGCGGTGTCGACGGTGGTGGGGCAGGGCCAGATCCACGACTGGGCGCTGGCAGGGTCGCCGAACTCCCAAGCCGCCACGGTGCGGCCCGACATCTACCGTCAACTCGGTCTCAACGGCGTCGCCGCCGGGCCGCGCACCGTCGTCACCGAACCACCCTCGTACAGCGACCGTCTGGTCGCCGACACGCTGAGGTTCCTGCGCTGGTTCTCCGAGAAGACCGGCATCAGCCTGTTCAGTGGCGTGGTCGGCGCCGCGACCAGTACCGACCCGCCGTGGATCGCCACCCTGGGATTGACGGTCACCGAGCGCGAGTTCAACGGCTGGACGGTGTGGGAGCTCGCGCCGTCGCAGCCCTCCGGCGAGTACGTCGTCGCGCTGCACGGCGGCGGTTTCGCCGCCGAGGCGAATATTCTGCACTGGTCGGACTACGGGCAGATGGCCCGCGACACCGGCGCCACCGTGCTGGTGCCGATCTATCCGCTGGCCCCGCCGTTGGGCACCGGCACGGCGACGACACTGGTGCCGCCGATGGCCGACTATCTGTCGCTGCTCATCGACGAGCACGGGGTGGACAACGTCAGCGTGTACGGCGATTCGTCTGGCGGGTCGTTCGCCGTGCTCGCGGTACAGGAGTTGATCCGCCGCTGCCGCGCCGCGATCAGCTGCGTGCTCACCGAGTCGCAACCCTCCCGGATGGTGCTGGTGTCCCCCGCCCTGCACATCACCTTGCGCACCCCCGAGGTCGAGGCGATCGACGACCCGATTCTGCCGCGCTGGGATCCCGACGAAATCCCGGGCTACAACGGCGAATTGGACATGGACGACTATCGGGTCAACCCGATCTCCAGCGACGACCTGACGGGGCTGCCGCAGACGGCGCTCTACATCGGCACCCAGGAACAGCTCTACCCGGGCGCGTTGGCGTTTCGGGACAAGCTGCTGGCCCAGGACCCCGACGCCGACTTCACCGTGATCATCGGTGACGGCCAATTGCACGGGTGGGCGCTGGGCGGCCTCGTCATCAACTCCCAGGCGCCCATCTGGCGGTCCACCGTCTACCGGCAGCTGGGCCTGCTCCCCGAGGTGAATTCGGCGCGAATCGCGACAGTGACCGTCGCATAACGCGCCCGATTCACTCCGGGGCGGCGCCCATCGTGTAGGACTGCAGCACCACGGCGTCGTGCGTGTCGTCGAGAAACACCCGGGTGCTCTTGCCTTCCCCGCCGAACGCCATGTTCAGCTCGACGCCGCTGCGAAACGGCCCGGGCGGCAGCTCGGGTTCGAGCGCGGCCTGCACGGCGGGTTTCTGACCGCGCGCCTCGGTGGGGTGCTCGGCGACCAGGCGGTCCATCGTCTGCGGGGACACCTGGGCAACGGCGTCGATCCACACCACCTTCACCCGGGAGCCTTCGGCGACGCGGCTGTTGTCCCACATGATCCACGACGCCGACTCGGGTTCGCCGAGTAGGGGGAACATCTCGGCCAGCGGCGCGGTGTCGTGACGCACCTCGAGCGCAGGCGCCGTACTGGTTTCCGAATCCTCCTGCGCGCCTTGGCCACAGGCGCTCAACATGAGCGCTGCGGCCAGCACCGACGCGAATCGGGCGCGCACGCCGACCGCGGTGGTCGTGGTGCGCGCCCGATTCATCGAGACCATGTCAGTAGCGGTAGTGCTCCGGCTTGTACGGGCCTTCGACGTCGACACCGATGTACTCGGCCTGCTCCTTGCTGAGCTTGGTCAGCGTGCCGCCGAGTGCCTCGACGTGGATGCGCGCCACCTTCTCGTCGAGGTGCTTGGCCAGCCGGTAGACGGCGTTGTCGTACTCGTCGTTCTTGGTCCACAGCTCGATCTGGGCGATCACCTGGTTGGAGAAGCTGTTGCTCATCACGAACGACGGGTGGCCCGTCGCGTTGCCCAGGTTCAGCAGTCGGCCCTCGGAGAGCACCACGATCGACTTGCCGTCGTCGAACACCCACTGGTCGACCTGCGGCTTGATGTTGATGCGCTTGGCGCCGGAGCGCTCCAGGGCGGCCATGTCGATCTCGTTGTCGAAGTGGCCGATGTTGCCCAGGATCGCCTGGTCCTTCATCTGGCGCATGTGGTCGAGGGTGATGATGTCCTTGTTGCCGGTGGAGGTGATGACGATGTCGGACTCGCCGATCGCCTCCTCGACGGTGCGGACGTCGAAGCCGTCCATCAGCGCCTGCAGCGCGTTGATCGGGTCGATCTCGGTGACCGCCACGCGCGCGCCCTGCCCTGCCAGCGACTCCGCGCAGCCCTTGCCGACGTCGCCGTAGCCGCAGATCAGCACCTTCTTGCCACCGATCAGCACGTCGGTGCCGCGGTTGATGCCGTCGATCAGCGAGTGGCGGGTGCCGTACTTGTTGTCGAACTTGCTCTTGGTGACCGAGTCGTTGACGTTGATCGCCGGGAACGGCAGCTCACCCTGCGCCTCGAACTGGTACAGACGGAGCACACCGGTGGTGGTTTCCTCGGTGACGCCCTTGACGGCCTCGGCGATCTTGGTCCACTTGCCCTTGTCGGTCTCGAACCGCTCACGCAACAGGTTCAGGAAGACCTTGTACTCCGCGGAGTCGTCGTCCTCGGCGGGCGGCACGACGCCGGCCTTCTCGAACTGCGCGCCGCGCAGCACCAGCATGGTGGCGTCACCGCCGTCGTCGAGGATCATGTTGGCCGGCTCACCCTCCCAGGTGAGCATCTGCTCGGCGGCCCACCAGTACTCCTCGAGGGTCTCGCCCTTCCACGCGAACACCGGGGTGCCCTTGGGCTCCTCGGGGGTGCCGTGTGGTCCCACGACGACGGCCGCGGCGGCGTGGTCCTGGGTGGAGAAGATGTTGCAGCTGGCCCAGCGCACCTCGGCGCCGAGGCTGGTCAGCGTCTCGATCAGCACTGCGGTCTGCACGGTCATGTGCAGCGAGCCGGAGATCCGCGCGCCCTTGAGCGGCTGGACGTCGGCGTATTCGTAGCGCAGCGCCATCAGGCCGGGCATTTCATGCTCAGCCAGGCCGATCTCCTTGCGGCCGAATTCGGCCAGCGACAGGTCGGCGACCTTGAAGTCGATGCCGTTGCGGACCTCGACGGTCATGTTCGATGCAGTCATATAGAGCCCCTTTTTGTCGTTCGTCGATGCTGGTGTCGCAGCTCATCGGCGACACCCATGCGGACACGGACACCCATAGCCTGCGGGCTCGCGGGACAGGCGCGGAGGCGCTCTGCCGGCTAAGCGGTATCTATGACACCGTACCGTTCGGCGAAAGGCGACATCAGCCGGGCCAGATCGCGTGCGACGTCATGGTCGGCTTCGGGCGGCATCGAGACGTAGCTCATTGCCAGCCGCACGATGGCGCGGGCCAGCACGCCGGCGTCTTCCTGGCTGCACCGCACCCAGCTCGCCATGAACGATTCGGTCAGCCGCGCCGAGCAGTGGTTGATGATCGGCGCGCTGTCGGTGGTGATGATCTGCAGCAGGTCGGGCTTGGAGCCGCCGGTCAGCAGCGAGATCACCAGCGGGTCGGCCGCCGACTCGGTGAAGAAGTCGCGGAATCCCTGCAGAAAGGCGGCGTAGACGTCGCCGATGTTGTCGTTGATCGCGTCGTGGATCTGGTCGACGAGCCGGTCGGCCAGCCGCAGCGCATACCCCTGGGCCAGGCCCTGCCGGGAGCCGAACTCGTTGTAGATGGTCTGGCGGCTGATGCCGGCGGCGCGCGCCACGTCCGACAGCGTGATCGACGACCAGTCGCGGTTGAGCAGCAGCTCTCGCATGCCGTCGAGGATGGAGTCGCGCAGCAGCACCCGCGACGCTTCGGCGTAGGGCACGCGCTGAGCGACTCGTCGATTGGGGGCGCTGCTCACACGCGCGACAATATCGCTTCTCGGTGACGCGCCGAGTGAGGCGAGCCGCCCCGTCACGACCCCCGCCCACGCGGTCACGGCCGCGAGACCTCCACCATCTCGAAGTCCGACTTGGCCGCACCGCAGTCCGGGCAGCTCCAGTCCTCGGGGATGTCGTCCCAGCGGGTGCCCGGGTCGATGCCGTCTTCGGGCCAGCCCTTGGCTTCGTCGTATTCGAAGCCGCACTGCACGCAGACGAACAGCTTGTAGTCGTTGTCACTCA